>PKUD01000204.1 GCA_002869695.1 Desulfuromonas sp.
TGTTCATATTGGTTCACGAAAAACCAAACCTGCTGCGAAGCGGGGGCGGAAAGCCACGGGTCTTTCCACGCAAACAACAAGATCGCCGAGCTACCGAAGGACTGATTCTTTCGGGATGCCCGGCTTTTTTATTGGAGACTCAGAAAGACCCCACGCCTTTTCCAAACCTATGGGGACTAGCCCCGCAAAAGGAGAATTGCCATGATCGCTAACCATAAAAAAACAACTCGCTGTTTCACCTTTCTGTTCTTGGTCGTTGCCTTCGTCACCCAGATGTCTGCCTCGGCCTTTGCTGAGGGCTATGGCAAGGCTCTGAAGGGAGTGAACAACTATGACGCGGTATTTGAGGTGACCCAGGGGAATCCCGAGATTGCCAACATTGTCTTCTGGGCGGTCAGGAACGCCTACCAGGTTTCCGAGGTCAAGGGTCTGGCTAAGGCACCAAACGTTGCCGTTGTCTTTCATGGCCCTGCAGTGAAGCTGCTCTCTACCGATAAGACCCCTTTCAACGGAGCCCAGTGGGCTGAGGTGGAGAAGTTCCAGCAGACGCTCAGAGAGATGAAGGCCGATGGGGTGACCTTGGAAATATGCCTCTATGCCGCCAAAGTGATGGGCGTGGACAAGGCCGCGATTCTCCCAGAGATTGACCAGGTGGGGAACGGTTTCGTCTCAGTGATTGGCTACCAGATGCAAGGATATGCGGTTGTGCGCATTCCTTAGAGTGAATATCAATAATCCTCTGTTTTGTGTGTTTTCACGTCTTCGATAATAGCACCCCTGGAAAAATGTCGGTTACTATCGGAGCCAGGAGACGCGGGACGAGGAACCGCACAGAGCCATAAACCGTTGAGACTGATGGGAGAGAGTTGATCTGAGGTTCGCTCAGGAGGAGATAGGGGCACTCGTTATGTTTGAATTCCTGTCGCTCATGCGAGACTCTTCACGTTTCAGCCGATGGCTGATCTCAGCTTTATTTATCGTCCTGTGCTGCTTAAGCCTCTCAGAATTTTCTCTCGCAGAAGACCGCTCTCACCTGCTTGATGGTAAAACATTTATTGGCAAGAACGGTGAAAAAGGGCAGAAACTGGCCGAATACGAGGATGAAAAAATCATTTTTCAGGACGGCATGTTTACCTCTGTGTCATGTGAACCTTACAATTTCGGCAGTAGCCCATACACAGCGAAGTTCGTCGGAGAAAAAATTCAATTCGACGCGGTGACCGAGAGCCCAACCCACGGGAAAATCACCTGGCGGGGTATCATTACAAATGATCAGGCTGAGGTAAGCTTTGTCTGGACTAAACAGCGGTGGTACTGGGGTATCCGGAGAGAATATTGGTTTCGAGGTACCCTCCAATAGGAGCAGACCTTACGAGAAATGATCCAGATTTGCACCTCCGCACCTGGAGGGACGGAATGGTTGATCAGAGTCAGGGCAGGGACATTCCTTCAAAGAAAAAGCGCTATTTCAGAATGGTCATCGTGCTGTCTGTCATCATTCTGCTCAACGTGGCCGGGACCTGGCTGGGGCACCTGGTCAACTTTCAGTTGTTTCCCCGCCACGATGCCATGCTTCATTCTTTTCTGATGGTGTCCATTGTCCTTTATATTTTACTGATGGCGACTCCATTCATGCCCGGAATCGAGGTCGGGCTTGCCGTCATGTTGCTGCTTGGCAGCAAAAGTGCTCTGTTGATCTACCTTTGCACACTGGTCGCCTTGTCTGTCAGTTATTTGGTTGGAAAATTTTTCCCCTTGCCCCACGTCCAAAAACTTCTTAAATGGCTCTATATGGAGAGGGCAAGTGAACTGGTGAGCCAACTTGAGCCTCTTGATCAAACCGCGCGCCTCAGCTTGCTTTATGAAAAAGCACCGACAAAAATTGCGCCATTTCTGCTGAATCACCGTTATGCAACGATTGCCGTTGTACTCAACCTGCCCGGGAATGCATTGATCGGTGGCGGTGGCGGCATCGGTTTAGTTGTCGGAATGAGTCAGCTCATCCCGTTTTACAAGTTCTTTCTTGTGGTTTCTGTTGCTGTTGCACCGGTCCCTCTTTGCCTTTATCTACAAGGGTTATGACCCCACCCGATGAACCAAAATTGAGGACATGGGTGGGGCTACACAAGTGAGCAGCTTTTCAGATGAGCCCGGAAGCCATTCATCAATGTTATTAGACGCAAAGCCATAACCATTAGAACGGTGCCAGTCCATTCGCTTCCCAGTATCTGCGAATATCGTCTTTCAGTGTCTGCGGCAGAGGAACATAGACCAGCTTGACCGCCATCTCGTCGCCATTATCGAACGCCCAGTCATAAAACTTGATTGCGTCACGGTTTGAGTCGACCTTGTCTTTGGCGAGCAGGATAAAAGAGGCACCGGCAATCGGCCATGATTCTTTTCCCGGAGCATTGACCAGCCACAGATAGTAACCCCTCTCCTGCACCCATTTTGCGCCGCTAGCAGCCGCCTTGAAGCTGGCGAACGAAGCACTGATATACTGGCCATCGCGGTTTTGCAGCGTTACGTCAGCCAGCTTGTTCCGCTTGGCGTAGGCAAATTCCACGTAGCCGATGGAGTTTTTCACCCGCTTGACGTAGTTGGTCACGCCTTCGTTGCCTTTACCGCCGATCCCTACCGGCCAGTTCACAGATTTCCCAACTCCCACTGCATCTTTCCAGCCGGTGCTGACCTGGGCGAGATAGCTGGTGAAAATTGCCGTGGTCCCCGATCCGTCGGAGCGATGAATAACGGTAATGTCATCCTCCGGAAGCGTCTGTCCCGGGTTCAAGTCGGCAATCTCAGGGTCACTCCATTTAGTGATATTGCCGAGAAAAATACGAGCCAGAACATCCCCGGTCAATTTTAACTGGGCACTTTCTACGCCCTGGATGTTAATGATCGGCACCACGCCACCGATGATCGCCGGGAATTGTAGCAGCCCTTTTTCGCTGAGTTCCTCAGGTTTGACCGGCGCATCGGAAGCACCGAAATCAACCGTCCGGTTACTGATCTGACGAACACCGCCGCCCGAACCGATCGACTGATAATTGATTTTTGTTCCGGTGTCCTTCTGATACTGGAATGCCCAGGCGGAATAGACCGGGAAAGGAAATGACGCGCCTGCACCATTCACCGTTGATGCGGCGAAAGATATGGTCGGACACAGCAACAGAAACAACAGAACGAACAATAGCTTTTTCATTTTTTTTCCTCCATAGCGAAATGATTTAGCCGGAGGATAAACTTTGGATGTTCCACAGTTATGAAGGAACTGTTAAAGAGATGTAAAATCGACCTTTGCCAGAATTAAGAACAAGGCGGCGTTTGCTGAAGACCCCTATGGGACCCTGTTATTTTGCAACCCCAAAACGACGAAGAGGCCACACAGATGGGGCCTCTTCGTCGTTCAGAAACTCTTCGCCGAACCGCTACTTCAACTTCCAGGTGGTCCCTTCCCGTGAATCGAGCAGCATGATGCCACGCACCTCCAGCTCATCGCGAATCTCGTCGCTCCGGGCGAAGTCCTTGTCCTTACGCGCCTGCAGGCGTTCAGTGATCTGACTTTCGATCTCTTCGACGGTAATCCCGAGACTGCTCAACCCGGCCAGCTTGAACGTCTCCAGCCAGCTGTGCGGATCGGAGCCGAACAGGCCGATGACCTCGCCGAGCTTGAGCACTGTCCGGTGCAGGTCGCGCACATTTGCGACCAGGTCAGCCTTTTTGCGGAACTTCTTCTCACCGATCAGGCGGTTCATGGTACGCGCCCCCTCGAACAGGTGGCCGATGGCCAGGGCAGTGTTGAAGTCGTCGTCCATCGCTTCACGGAACTTGGCTTCCAGCTGCGCTCCTAGCTCGGATGCGACGTCATTTTCCGGACAGCCTTCCACCGCCTCGGCGGCAGCCTGCAGAGCTTCGTAGAAACGGCTCAGTCCGGAGGCTGCGTCTTCGAGGTTGCCGTCAGAGAAATCGATGGGCGAACGGTAGTGGGCGGTGAGGATGAAGAAACGCACCACTTCGGGATCAAACGTGTTGACGATGTCGCGGATAGTAAAGAAGTTGCCCAGCGATTTGCTCATCTTCTCCTGGTTGACGTTGACGAAGCCATTGTGCACCCAGTATTTGGCGAACGGCTTTTCGTTGGCGGCTTCCGACTGGGCGATTTCGTTCTCGTGATGAGGGAAGATCAGGTCGCGGCCGCCACCGTGAATGTCAAAGCTGTCACCGAGCAGCGAGGAACTCATCGCCGAACACTCGATGTGCCATCCAGGCCGGCCCGGACCCCAGGGAGACTCCCAGCTCGGTTCCCCCGGCTTGGCCGCTTTCCAGAGGGCGAAGTCCATCGGGTTCTCCTTCTGCTCACCGGGAGCAATGCGCGCACCCGCCTGCATCTCTTCCATGTTGCGTTTGGAGAGCTTCAGATAATCGTTGAATTTGTCGACCCGGTAGTAGACGTCACCGCCTGAGGCGTAGGCCATCCCCTTGTCGATCAGAATGTTGCAGATAACGATGATCTCGTCGATATATTCGGTGGCACGCGGTTCGTAGGTCGGCTTGGCAAGCCCCAGAGTTTCCATATCCTCATCGAAGGCGCGGATGAACTCCTCGGCCAGCTCCTTGCTGTCGATTCCCCGTTCATTGGCGCGGTTGATGATTTTATCATCGACGTCGGTATAGTTCCGCACGTAAGTTACATCATAACCGGCAAAATGCAGATAGCGGAAGATGATGTCGAAGACGATGTTGGCCCGGGCGTGACCGATGTGGCAGTAATCATAGACCGTCACCCCGCAGACATACATGCCGACCTTGCCGGGGACCAGTGGCTGGAACTCTTCCTTCTTGCCGCTGAGGGTATTGTAGATGCGCAGACTCATATATTCACTCCATTATTTCATTTTGGCCCAGGTATCGCGCAGGGTTACGGTACGATTAAAGACAGGTTCTCCGTCAGTCGCATCCTTCGAATCAACGGTAAAGTAGCCGACCCGTTCAAACTGGAAGGTCTCCCCCGGTTTGGCGTCGATCAAACTCGGCTCCACCAGCGCTTCGCTGATCTGCAGCGAATCAGGGTTCAACGCCGACAGGTAATTCTCCGCCTTGTCCGGGTTCTCCTGATCGAATAAACGATCGTAAACCCTCACCTGCACCTTCTGCGCATGCGGGGCAGACACCCAGTGGATGATGCCTTTGACCTTGCGCCCTTCCGGGTTCTTGCCGAGGGTGTCAAGATCAGCGGAGCATTTCAGCTCAACAATTTCCCCGTCCGCATCCTTGATGAACTCATCACACCTGATGATGTAGGAGTTGCGCAGCCGTACTTCCCGCTCGGGGCCAAGACGGAAATACTTCTTCGGCGGAGGCGGGTTTTCCATGAAATCATCACGATCGATCCAAAGTTCGCTGCTCATCGGCAGAACCCGGCTGCCCAGCTCCGGTCGCTGCGGGTGATTCGGTGCATCCAGCTCTTCTAACTGATCGTAATTGGTGATCGTCACCTTCAGCGGGTTGAGCACTGCCTGACGTCGGCAAGCGGTCTCGTTGAGCTCCTCACGGACGCAGTCTTCGAGTACCGACAGGTCGATCCAGCTGGCCGCCCGGCCGACACCGATCCGCTCACAGAAGGTCCGGATCGCGGCCGCCGGATAACCGCGGCGGCGCATCCCGGAGACGGTCGGCATACGCGGATCGTCCCAGCCGGAGACATGTTTGTCTGTGACCAGCTGCAGCAGCTTGCGCTTGCTCATCACCGTGTAACTGAGGTTGAGGCGGGCGAACTCGATCTGTTGCGGGACAAAGATTTCCAGCTCTCTGAGAAACCACTCGTAAAGAGGCCGGTGATCCTCAAACTCCAGGGTACAGATCGAATAGGTGACCCCTTCGATAGAATCCTCCTGCCCGTGGGCGAAATCGTACATCGGATAGATACACCACGTGTCCCCGGTACGGTGATGATGGGCATGCAGAATACGGTAGAGGGCCGGATCGCGCAGATTCATGTTCGGCGCGGCCATATCTATTTTAGCGCGCAGGATATGGCTGCCATCCGGATGCTCACCGTTCTTCATCTGCTCGAACAGGGCGAGGTTCTCCTCGATGCTGCGGTTGCGATGGGGGCTTTCGACACCGGGCTCGGTCAGGGTCCCGCGGTTTCTGCGCATCTCTTCGGCACTCTGGCTGTCGACGTAAGCCGTGCCCGCCTTAATCAGTTTGAGAGCATACTGGTAGAGAGTTTCGAAATAATCGGAAGCAAAATAGAGATGTTCACCCCAGTCGAAACCGAGCCAGGAAACATCTTCTTTGATCGCCTCAACGTACTCATCCTCTTCCTTGACCGGATTGGTATCGTCAAAACGGAGATGGCAGCGGCCATTGTAATCGGCCGCCAGGCCGAAATTGAGACAGATGCTCTTGGCGTGACCGATATGCAGGTAGCCGTTCGGTTCGGGAGGGAACCGGGTAACCACCTGGTCACAGCGACCGCTCTGCAGATCTTCGTCGATGATGGTACGGATAAAATTGGACGGGGTAGCTGTTTCTGGTGCACTCATAAGCGTCATTCTCTACCTGCGTAAAAGGGTCCTCACCGGACCTATATTTTCTCCATCAAAACCACCGCATGGGCGGCAATCCCTTCGCCCCGCCCGGCAAAACCGAGCTGTTCCGTGGTGGTCGCCTTAATATTGACCCGGCCGGCGGGGACCTGGCAGTCGGCGGCAATATTGCTTGCCATGGCGTCGATATGGCGCACAAGTTTCGGTCGCTGGCAAATAATCGTGGCATCCAGATTGCCGATCTGATACGCGCTCTGCCGGGCCTGGCTGATCACGTTGCGCAGCAGTTTGCGGCTATCGATGCCGGCATAGGCGGGATCGCTGTCCGGAAAATGCCGGCCGATATCCCCCATGCCGAGCGCGCCGAGAATGGCATCGCTGATCGCATGGAGCAAAACGTCGGCATCAGAGTGCCCCAGAAGGCCAAGATGATAATCGATTTCTACTCCGCCGAGAATAAGTTTGCGTCCCTCAACCAGACGGTGGACATCGTAACCATGGCCGATACGCATCATTGTTCCGTCTCCCGTTCTTTGAGCAGGGCCTCGGCAATCAACAGGTCTTCAGGGGTGGTTACCTTGAGGTTGCGGTAGTTGCCCTCCACCATCAGAACCGGCTCGCCGAGCCGGGTGACCAGCGAAGCGTCATCGGTGCCGCGAAACCTCGCCCGATCCGCCTCTTCATAAGCCCGTAAGATCAGGTCAAAACGAAACGCCTGAGGGGTCTGGGCCTGCCAGAGGCGCTGTCGGTCCGGAGAGCCACTGATCCACCCCTGATCAACGAACTTGATGGTGTCCTTGACCGGGACACCGACCACGCAACCACCATGTTCCCAGGCAGCAGCAACAATGCCGGGAAGCGATGTCGCATCAAACAGCGGACGCACCCCATCGTGAATCAGGACCACCGTCTTCCAGGTTGCGCCATCTTTCTGTAGCGCACGCAACCCGTTCAGGACCGAGTCCTGCCGCTCGGGCCCACCGGCAACAAGTCGGCGCACCTTGCTGAAATGGAAACGGTCTATGACCTGTGTCTGGCAATAGGAGATATCATCTTCTGGGAGAATCGGGTAAATGCTGTCGATGGAGGGATGTCTGTCGAACAGTGCTAGGGTGTGAGCCAGAATCGGGCGGCCCGCCAGATCGAGATACTGCTTATGGATCGAAGCGCCCATTCGGCGCCCGATCCCGGCCGCAGGGACCAGAACCGTAGCGTTCATCATAATGCCGGGAAAAAGAAGAAGGGGCCTGCAGCCCCTGAGTTCCTGTCGCAAAAAGAAAACCAGGCATGATCACCCGGTTTAAAGATATCGCAGTCCATCAATGGAAAATGTCTTCAACCCGGGCCGCCACCATATCTTCCTTGGCTCCCTCGGCCAGAGCCACTTCCGTCACCAGCAGTCGACGGGCCTGGTCAAGCACTTTCTTCTCCCCGTAGGAGAGTTCTTTTTCCGTCCGGATCTGGTAGAGTTCGCGCAAGACATCTGCGACCTCCAGCAGGTCACCGGTCTTCAATTTGTCGTTGTATTCCCGCTGCCGGCGGCTCCATGAAGCAATTTTTCCATTTTCGGAGGGCGTTCCCAGAACGTCAAAAACGGAAGAGATCCGCTCCTGAGCGATCAACTGGCGCATACCGACCTGAGACGCATTGGTGACCGGCACCATGATGGTCATGTCGCTGTCGACGATTCGCAGTACATAAAAATTCTGGGTATGTCCGGAGAACTCCCGGGATTCGATCTTCTCGATCACCCCGACACCCTGTGTCGGATAAACCGCCATATCACCTTTTTTAAACAAAATTTCACTCCTTTATGCTGAGCTTTTTAGAGTATCACAAACGCCCCTCCGCGTCAACGAGTTGGTCCGGTTTTGCCCTCACCGGCTGCGCAAAAAATGCTTTTTAATAGCGAGGTTATCTTTCCTATGCTAAGGTTTGCCGCAGACAACAACCTGCCAGCCATCGATATTCTGACCATGAAAACGTTTCTTTCGACTGTCTTCTTCCTGCTCGCCCTGGCTCTGCCCTGGTCCGCTCATGCGCAGCAGGACAGTCCGCTTTCTTTTGCCGACAGCCTTGCGGCCGAGGGCGATCACTACCGGGCGATTACTGAATACAAGCGCTTCCTGCATAATTATCCACAGTCCCCGGACAGCAACCGTGCCCGTCTCTCGATCGCTCGCAGCCTCATCGCCGGCAAACGCTGGCTGCAGGCAGACCTGGTCCTGCAGGCGCTGATCGAAACCAGCCCCGACAGTCGGGAGGCGGAGGCCGCACGGCGCGACTATGCGGACATTGCCTTTGAGCGTAACGACTACAGTCTGGCTCGCGAGCGCTACCTGTCCCTGGCAAAATCCACCGAAGATCGCGCCACTTTAGACCATGCCCATTACCGGATTGGCTGGACCCTACTGGAAGAACACCAGGTTGAGCAGGCCGGCCTAAGCTTTGCCAGGCTGTCTCCGGAACGCGCCGAACAACTTGCTGCGGCGCTAGAGGACTATCAGCAACTGCCAAAGAAATCCCCCTTTCTGGCAGGTTTTCTGTCTGCGATCCTGCCCGGGGCCGGGCAGGCCTACACCGAACGATACAAACAGGCGGCCCTGGCATTTTGCCTTAATGCAGCGTTCATCTACGGGGCGATTGAAGCCTTTGAGAACGACAACTACGCGGTCGGCGGCATTCTGCTGTTCTTTGAGAGTGGCTGGTATACTGGCAATATCTATAATGCCGTCAACAATGCCCACAAATTCAACCAGCGACAGCAGGCCAAGTACAAGGGTGAGATGCGCCAACACTTCGGTCTGCAGCTCGGCTGGCAGGGAGACCGGCCGTTCCTTCTGGCCCGGCTCCGCTTCTGAGTCGAAACGAGACAAGGAGCAATAGATGCTGCACATAGGAGTCTTTGGCGCTGGCGCCCTCGGCCATTACTACGGAGCGATGCTTCAGCGTGCGGGACATAAGGTCTCCTTTCCGCTGCGTAGAGACTTCCATTCCATTCACGACGAATTTCACCTGCCGCGGGCAACAGATCAGGGCCTCGCCTTGCCACGCACGGAAAAGCTCTACTCCCTGCTTGACCTGGGGGAGGAGGAGCAGACCAGCTGATGGGTCGCCAGGTCCGGACCCATAGAGATCCTCCTGCCAAGCCGTCCCTGACTCAGCGACGCGTCGCACTGACTGCCACCTTCCTGCTGCTTTTCCACCTCACCGGGGACCTGCCGGTCCATGCCGGACAAATCAGTGCCGCAACTGACAGCACCGTTGAAAAACCTTCTGACCCGGAACTTAAGCTTCCGGGAGTCACCGGCGCCAACGTGACCCATTCCTTTTTATCGACCAGAGTCGAAAATCTTGCCCGCAAGATTGACAGTTTTTTCGGCGAGGACAGTATTTATGAAGAATCCAGCGGGACCTACCTGCAGACTCGCGGCAGTGTTATCTACCTGCGGGGCGGGAAATTCGACTTTGATGGCAAGTTCAGAGCAAAAATCGACCTGCCACAGTTGACCGAAAAGTTTAACCTGGTGATCGAAAGCAGCGATAAAAAAGATACCGGTGAGGAGTTCAGTCGGATCACAACAGGGACAAAACCAGTTGACGAAATTGCAGATGCCGAGGTTGCGGCCACCCTGCAATTTATCATCAAAGAGAAGCGGAAATGGAACTTGAGCATCCGCCCCGGGCTGAAATTTTCCGACCCGATCGAGTCCTTTGTCAAGCTGCGCTTCCGACGAACCCAGCCGCTCGGCAAGACCTGGCTCTCACGCGGGACGGTTGAAGTCGGATTTTTCAGTCGGCAGGGCTGGGAAAATGAATGGGAACTTGATCTTGAACGAGGTTTCGGCGAGGACTACTTCTTCCGTTCAACCTCCTCAGTTCTCTGGCGCGAGGAGTTTCCGGGCAATCAGTTTCTTGGGCAAAGGCTTCTGCTGACCCATATACTGGATCGGCGGCAATCGCTGGCTTTTGAGGTAGGGACCAGTGCCGAAACCCGTCCTAACCTGAGGGATCTGTCCTATTTCAGTAGTCTGCGCTATCGTCGCGACATCCACCGCGGCTGGTTGTTTCTGGAGCTTAAACCGCAGCTGCTCTTTGCCAGGGAGAATTCCTATCGCGCAGATCCGGCGCTGGTGCTGACCCTGGAAGCCCTGTTCGGCGCCAGGTATCTTGATTAATGGGGGAGGTCCACCCTCCCTGCCTCAGCGCAAAACGGTTACAGGCTGATCACCGGACCACTCTGCTGAAAGTGCTGCCAAAGCTGTTCCACGTTGTCCCGGGAGAGAAACTCGCCATCGGCAGAGTGCACCTGCCAGGCACCATGGGCAAGCTCCATCTCCAGCTGTCCCGGAGCCCATCCGGCATAGCCGAGAAAAACCCGGAACCGCACGGCCTTTCCCTGTGACAGCAACCGATCCAACTCAGCGAGGCTGGTCAGATAAACACCTGAGAGAATTTCCCGGGCTTCGCCGGGAGGCTCTTGACCAAAGACCAGAACCGAGGTATTGAAGGGCTCAACCGGCCCGCCAAAATAGATATGCCGCATCCCGGCAGCACGCTCATCCGGAAACTCATGCAGCGTCAAATCGCTGCGATTGTTCATGACCAGACCGACAGACCCGGACTGATTATGCTGAATCAGCAGAATCACACTTTCGGCAAAGCGCGGGTCTCTCATCGCGTCGCCGGCCACCAGCAATCTGCCGCGCTGGGGATTAAAGCCGGTATGCCCGGCGAGCAATGGCTCCGCTGCCAGCAGCAGCAACAGGGCCATGAGTCCGAGGTGAAATAACCATCTCTTCATCGGCGTTCCGCTTTCGGGAAAAACAAACGGGGCTGCAAATGCAGCCCCGTTCGTTGTCCTATCAGCTTTGGTTCTCAATCCAACGATCTCGGCGCGCAGACATTTTCCGCCTTGTGTACCTTTGCTCCGCAGTTGGTGCAGACAAAGTGTGGGTCCTGATACAACTTTTCTATTTCCGCATGCATCTCCTTGACCTTCAACGCACACACATGAAGGTGGTGCCCTTCCGCCTGAAGACAATCATCGCGATCACTCATAAGCATCTCCCTGGTTTGAGGTGGATACTTAAAGCGTAAAAAGAATGCCGTTCAAAGTCAAGACAGCGAAAGAATACATTCTTTGTTTTCAGGGGGGGGTACTACAGGTCCAGAACGAAGCCATCATCTGCCAGCGGGAACTCCAGCGCGTCCTGCCGCTGCAGAACAGCATCACCGGCATGAGTCAGAACAATCTGCCGACAATCGAGCTGCCCCCGCTTTTCCAGCAGGGTCATGTAGTCGAGGTGGGAGGCGGTCGGCTGGTCATACTGAAAACACTCACAAATCAGCAGATCCGCCCCCGCGGCCAGCAGCGGCAGATTCTCGTTCCACTCGGTATCTCCGGTATACGCGATCCGCTTGCCGCATCCATCCACCTGCACGCCGAGCGCACGGTCGCTGCCACCATGCTGCATTCTCCAGGCCCGGATTTTCAGATCCCCATGACAAAGCGTTTGCCCCGGTTGCAGCTCCTGATAGGTCACAGGAAAAGCGACGCCATCTTCGAGAGTCCCGGGATAGAGGGCAGCAAGGGCCGCGGCAACCTGCTTTTGCAACCCCTGTGGCCCGATGATCGCCAACGGGCTGGTCCGTTTTGACAGGTACTGACCATCAAGCAGCAGAAAGGGGATGCCGCCGAAGTGATCGCCGTGCAGATGACTGATGATCACCGTATCGATCTGTTCCGGAGCGATGCCGGAGCGGCGCAGCCCGACCAGGCTGGAGCAGCCGCAGTCGAGCAGATAGCTTGCCCCGGGGCCGGCGACGTGGATGCAGGTCTGCAAACGCCCGCCGCTGCCGAAAGCATCGCCGGTCCCGACAAAGCTCACCCTCACCGGACCCGCCATAATCTCCTCCGCTTACTTGAGGGCCTTCAGTTCCTCTTCAATCATCCGGCTCATCTCGTCGAAACTCCGCTGTTGGACACGACGTCCGTTGATAAAGAGGGTCGGAGTTCCACGCACGCCGATGCTGCGTCCCTGGCTGATGTCGGCCTGGACCTGACGCATCAGGGCCGGGTCCTTGCGGTCCTTTTCGAACTGGTTCACATCCAGCCCGGCCTGTTTCGCCAGCTCACTGATTTTCTGCGGGTTGAGGCGATTGAAATGTTCAAACAGCAAATCATGGTAAGGCCAGAACTTGCCCTGGCGATCGGCCGCCAGACCGGCGATGGCTGCAGCTTCTGCGTTCCGGTGCATCTTCAGCGGAAAGTTCTTAAAAACCAGTTTCGACTGTTGTGGATAGGCCTGCTGGACCTGCTTCAGTAACGGGACCGCTTTAGCACAGTATGGGCACTCAAAATCGTCGAAAACCACGATGGACACCGGGGCATCTGCCGGCCCGAGACTCGGTGAATTGCTGATATCGATCTCTTCGCTCATCTCCAGTGAAACCAGAGTCAATTCCTGACGGCCCGGTTTCTCCAGGATCAGCAGGTCCGGGCCCTGGGGTGTAATTCCGGTGACATCGGCTCCCACCGGGAAGTCCCCGATAAGTTGGCCGGACACCGAATAGATCTGGACGGAACCTCCTTGACTGAGTACGTAAATCCGCTTTCCATCAGCGGTTGCGGCCACATCGCGCGGCGCTGCAGTCAACGAGAGGGTCTTCAATGTTTTAACATCAACAGTCGCCGCAGAAAGCGGCGAAGCAAGGGCCAGCATGAGCAGGGTCAAGAGTATTTTCTGCAACTTAAACATATCAGGGAGTTCCTTTCTGCTATGAGTTAAATAGTCTGTTCAGGCGCGCATTCGCTGAATCAGGGCCAGGTCGGCAAGGACCAGGGCCGCCATCGATTCAACAATGGGTACCGCGCGGGGCACGACTGCAGGGTCATGCCGCCCCTTGGCTTCCAGGGTGACTTCCCGTCCCTGGTAGTCAACTGTCAGCTGCTCCCGGCCGATGGTCGCGGGAGGTTTGAACGCGACCCGGAAATAAACCGGCTCACCATTGGAGATCCCGCCCTGAACACCGCCGCTGCGATTGCTGAGGGTTCCCAGTCGGTCACCCTTCATGACAAACGGATCGTTGTGCTGAGATCCGCGCATCCGCGAACCGGAAAATCCCGAACCGATCTCAAAACCTTTCGAAGCAGGGATCGAGAGCATGGCCTGAGCCAACCGCGCCTCCAGCCGGTCAAAGGCTGGCTCCCCGAGTCCGGCGGGCAGGTTTCTGCAGACGCAGGTGAGAATACCGCCAACAGAGTCCTTGTCCTGTCGCGCCGCCAGAATTTCTTCTGCCATTCCCTTGGCGGCATTCAGATCGGGACAACGCACCGGGTTGAGATCAACCTGGTCGCGCGTCACCTGTTCGATATCGACATCCGGCGCATCGACGGCGCCCACCGTGCTGACCCAGGCGACGATCTCAATGCCATATTCTTCGCGTAAAAATTTGTCTGCGATCGCTCCGGCGGCCACCCGACCGATGGTTTCCCGGGCACTTGAGCGCCCACCACCACTCGACGCATGGATGCCATACTTGGCCCGGTAGGTATAGTCCGCATGAGAGGGTCGCGGAATATCACTCATCGAACCATAGTCACCGGGACGCTGATCCTTGTTGTGAACCAGCAAACCGATCGGGCTACCGAGCGTTAACCCATTTTCAACACCGGAAAGAATTTGCACCTGGTCCGCTTCATCCCGGTCGGTCGCCAACTTGCTCTGCCCGGGACGTCGCCGATCCAACTGTTTTTGAATATCCGCCTCAGCCAGAGCCATTCGTGGCGGCACGCCGTCAACAATTGCTCCGACACCGGCACAATGTGATTCACCAAAGGTCGAGACCCGATAAAGGGTCCCAAAACTGCTGGACATAGCTTCCTCGCGCGTCTGAAAACCGTTATCAATTAACCCGCCGCATCATAGCAGAATCTTCCCCGCTACGCTAACTGCATTCTCGGGGGGCCTCTGCGGAAACAAAAATAACGTTTTACTTGAAGTAAAAAAATTTACCTAAGGTAAATTTTAACTTGACCCGGCAGCGGTGGCAAAGGTATAGAAGAACACGGAGTTGCCTCCTTTATTGTTACAAACCGGTAATAAAACAGCATCTCCACTATGTCTCTCCAATTGCGTCCTGTTGCCCACAGGGCGCCTTTTTTTCATCTTCGACCGCTTTACGGGGAGCGTTGCCGTATTTCAGGAATAATCAGATGAGTTTCTCACAGACGCAATCGAATACCCCCGGATTCGTCATCACCTGCTTTTTCTGTTAGAATAGCGTTCGAAAATGGGAGGAATCGGATGAACGATATCAACAAATTTATCGACGGTGTTGCCAGGTTTCAGCGCATTCACTACGGTTAAAATCCGGACCTGGCCAACGAACTGAAAAGTGGCCAGAACCCTAAAACCCTGCTGATCGGTTGCAGCGATTCGCGGGTTGACCCGGCGCTGCTGACCGACTGTGCACCGGGGGATCTGTTCATGGTCCGCAATGTCGCCAATCTGGTCCCACCATACAAGCTGGACGCCGGCTACCACGGAGTCAGTTCCGCCCTGGAGTACGCGGTCTGCTTCCTCGAAGTGGAAAATATTATTATCATGGGGCATTCCGGTTGCGGCGGCATCGGTGGACTGATGGAAATGGCCAAAGGCAAGGAAGTGGGGGAATTTATCGGAAAATGGGTCAATATCGCCGCTCCGGCGCGAGATAAAGTCCTCCGCGACTATGCCGATGAGTCACCTGAAAAGCAGGCCCGTGCCTGCGAAAAAGAAGCTATCCTCATTTCACTGAAGAACCTGCTGACCTTTCCCTGGGTCAGGGAACGCGTCGCTAACGGGCTGCTGCACCTGCACGGCTGGTATTACAACATCGCAACCGGTCAACTGAAGTATTACAATGAGGACTCTGCGGCATTCGAAGTTCTAGTGGAGCGCTATTCCACCACTCTGCTCAATGCGAGAGAGGGGGCATCCTAGGTCGGCATCTGCAGCCATCCCGGGCTCAATTCCGCAGCTGTATCAGTTTTCCGCTGTCCGTGAGAACATAAAGCCAGCCATCCGGACCCTGCTCCACATCACGGATCCTCTCTCTCAGCTCGCCCAGCAGAGGCTCCCGGGCCACCTCTCTGGTTCCGCTCAGTTCCACCCGCCAGAGCGCTTTGCCGGCCAACGAACCGAACAAGACGTTTCCCTGCCATTGCGGAAAGCCCTTTCCCGTATAGAAGATCATTCCGGCAGGCGCAACTGAAGTGGGAACCCAATAGCTAATCGGCTCGACAAACTGCGGCGCATGAGTACCGCCGCCAATCCGGCAGGCGTCACCGATCGGGTCGCCGTAATTACAGCCGTAGCTCACCAGCGGCCAGCCAAAGTTTCCGCCGGGGATGATCTGGTTGAGTTCATCGCCGCCCTGAGGCCCATGCTCGACAAGCCACAGCTCGTCTGTTCCGGGGCGCACCGCCGCACCCTGCGGATTGCGATGTCCATAGCTCCAGATCTCAGGTCGCGCACCATCGATCACCGGATTATCGACCGGAAGACTGCCGTCACGGTTGATGCGAATCACCTTCCCCAGCGTCGTCGCAAGATCCTGTGCCGGAATTCCTTTCTGCCGGTCGCCAAGAGTCACGAAGAGCGTCTTGTCACTGCGGAAAACCAACCGTGAACCAAAATGCCCGCTACCGCTGACCTTGGGCTGCTGACGATAGATCACTTTCACGCCCTGCAGGGAACTGCCGACCAGGCGACCACGGGCAACGGCCGTGCCTGCGAGACCCTCGCTCCCCAGTTCCGCATAGCTCCAGTAGACCCATGGTTCGGTGACAAAATCCGGGTCCAGGACAATATCGAGTAAGCCACCCTGCCCGGATGAGCGAACCGGCGGAACTCCACTCACCTGCTGTTCGATAGCCCTGCCGTCTGTACTCAGGATGACCATGCGGCCAGCCTTTTCGGTCACCAACATGCGGCCATCGGGGAGAAAAGCAAGACCCCAGGGTTGGGACAGTTCGTCATTCAGGATGACCGCCTTCGGCCCTTCGAGCAGAGTCGGCGCTTTATTGTCGCTCCCCCCGTTGCCACTGCAGGCAGCCACGGCGCCCACCAGTAAAGCCAGTACGCAGAGCAACACGTTCCGGATTCTGTTACATCTCTTCATCTGCACCTCACTCGTCCAACCCTGAACCTTTCCTTTTTGGCTCAAAATTTTCCCAACAGTCACAACATCACTTATAGCAGGGATTAACCGGTTGACAATATTTGCACTGCGGTTTGAACCGGTGTTTCCCCTGAGCGAGCATTTTCTTAACCCATAGAACTAAAAAATATCGACGAAATAAAAGGAGGGACGGTTGTCTTCTGTTTTGCGCTATGCTAATCAGCGACACCGCTTGCACTGTTTGGCCTGCCAACATCAATAAACGCGCCGACCAGTTTAACCACAAGGAGTGACCATGACGCCGGAACAAATGACAGCCAGAGCCCTGGAACTGGGAGCAGATGAGGCACCCATCTTTCGTCTTGAGCAGATTATCTTCGATCCTCGCACCCTGCTAAAGTGCATGTACGGCTGCGAGGACTGGGGAAAGGGACACACCTGCCCATCAGCTCCAGGCTCTTTGACACCATGGGAGTATGAGAGAATTTTACAACGCTACTCATGGGGCTGTATCATCCATTCGACCAGCAAAAAAGTCTCTCAGGAGATTTCCTTTACGCTGGAGCGGGAAGCTTTTTTGGCCGGACATTATTTCGCTTTTTCCATGAGCGATTGTGCGATTTGTCCTGAATGTGCAGGCTTCAAGGGCAAGCCCTGCGTTGCGCCGGAGCAAGCCAGGCCAGCATTCCACAGTGTCGGCATCGATGTCTTTGCAACCGTCAAACAGTTCGGTCTCCCTCTGGACACCCTCAAATCTGAGCAGGACGTACAGAATTGGTATTCGGCAATTTTCGTCGAATGAGATGCTGACCTTATTTTCGCTCTTTCGTCATCGCTGGCCGGAGAGAACAGTCCCGTAAAGGATTGCCACTAACCCTGAAGGCCAATATGTTCTTGCTCCTCTGCCTATCCCGAAAATCGCTCTTTTTATCTCTACCGTGGGAAAGCATTGCGACAAACAGGCAGGCTAGGCGTCTTTATCCGGGACAGGAGCTTCAGAGAAGACCTGGATTCCGCACCAGATATAATGAAAAAATGCGATGATCGTAATCACCCCTGAAACCACATAAAGCCAGGCCAGCAGGCCGTGACTGATCGTCCACAAGGCCGAGGAGAGGGCCGCACAGACTGCAACGAGCTGCAAGAGGGTTGACAGCTTGCCCCAGAAACTGGGAATAGCAACTGAGAGGTTGCCTGAGAAATGGAGAATCCCGGCCCCGAGTACGATATAGAGGTCTTTGGCAACAACGGTCACCGCAAGCCATGGAGGCAGCAGACCCTGCAGGCTGAGAGAGATGAAGGCAACGGTAGTGAGGAGCTTATCCCCAAGCGGGTCGAGAAAGGTACCGAGTACTGACTTCTGGCCCAATCGGCGGGCCAGGTAACCATCGAAAAAATCAGAGAGGCCGGCAATGACAAAAAGGACCAGGGCAAAAGCAAACTGACGATAAATAACGGCAATCAGAAAGGGAGCGACCATAAAGATCCGCAACAGACTGAGTACGTTAGGGATATTCACCCGGGTCCTCCTGCAGCTGGCAGAGTGAGCTTCCTATACCGCGGTTTTTTCAAGTATGCCCTGTTCTCCCCCCAAAACAAGAATGGCCTATCCGATTTCTGGGTAGGCCATTGTCATGGGTGAACGTTTGTGGCGAGTTCGGTTCACCAGGGCAACTCTTCCCCATTGCTGTGCCAAAAAGAGCCGGAGTTTGCGAGGTTGAGATCATCAATCCGTTTGACCAGTCCGGCAACGGCTTCTTGCGGAGAGATCAAGCCGCCGAAATTGACCATCCGGGTTTTTACATACCCTGGATGCAGTTGCGCCACGGCAATGCCACGCTCTTTCAAATCGATAGCCATGGATCGGCCCAAGGCATTAAACGCGGCCTTGGAGGCCCGATAACCATAACGCCCTCCTGAGTCGTTATCGGCTATGGAACCCATACGACTGGTGATATTGGCAATTTTGCTCCCCGCCTGGAAGTTGGACAACAAGGCTTCGCTGATCCTCAAGGGCGCAAATGCGTTGACCTCCATCTGAAGTCGGAGAGAGTCAAAATCGATGGAACCGAGAGTCTCGTCCAGCAAAATACCGGCGTTGTTGATCAGCAGGTCGATCGTTTGCCCTTCCAGAGCGGCAACCAGCCGATCAATACTCTCTTTGCTGGTGACATCAATGCCGTCAATGACTATTGTTGCGATCCCATCAAGGTCCGGCGAGGTTTCGCGGCAGACGCCAGTGACCCGCCAGCCTTCAGCCTGATAATGTCGCGCCAATTCAAGTCCTATCCCACGATTGGCTCCGGTTACAACAACATGCTTCATGAGGGACTCCTTGAGTGAAGGTCAATTTCAGCCTCTGAAGATGGCCCTGATCTGAAAAGTATAGCCTACCTTGTAATTTATTTCCGCAAAGTGCCGATGACCCGCCGGCCACGGCAACAACCAAACCTATGGCTTTCAGTTGTTCGCTCTTGTTGCAGTTCGGGAAGTCACCGGACCCGGTAACGGGATGTCTTTACCGCAAGCTTGTAGCCATAGATGACAAAACAGAGAGAAACGATCTGCTGAATAGTCAGCAAGGGTTTGTCCTGCAACAGCATCAAGGACGCCATACTGACATTCATCAGCATGAAAAACAGCCACCCCTTAGGATTCTTTTGTGCCAGCAGGTAACTTCCCAGCAAGAAGCCGATCATGACCCCTATTTCCAGCATTTGGGACAACGAGGTGATACCACCGTAATCATGCAGACTATAACTGACGCCAGAAATCAAAGCTGCGTAAGTGAAAAATGCGGCGAGCGAAGCGAAGAGTTTACAGGGTTCAGCACTATTTTTATAGACATTGAACAAACCGAAGAGCATTGCCGGAACGCCACCGGCCTCGATCGACGCGGCTATCCAGTCATGCCGGCTGACAAGAATGATGACCCATGCCGGAACTCCGAGTATGTAAATTGACCAACCGAACATTCTCAGCCTGCGTTTGGCACTCTCGCTTCTCCCTTCGGCAATGGCAAAGAAGATCTTGTTCAGCAGGTAGAATCCCCCGCCCCATGCCTGTAAAACAAAATCCATAAAACCGACCGCTCCTTATGATGGATCAGATGACACGTGACGATAACGGGAGGGAAGGGTGCACAACCGCTTCAGCTGGCCCGTTTATCAACAGGGACAATTGGCGGACAGAATCAAACTGGACGAGTGATTTTTGCCTGGACACCGAATGTCGCAAAATTGCAATGCCTGAACTCCAGGCAGGGACATGGCCAAGAGAGCCCCCGAAGCTTAAAAGCCCCTGAACACAGACAAGTGACCAGGGGCTTTTACAACACAGGACTCGCAATAGTTCAATCCAGTTGGACAATCCTGCCCCGCTCGACCTTCAGGAGAAATAGAATCTTGTCCGCTTCGCCGACAAAGTCGAAACTGGTCGCGCCGGTCACACCCGGATAGTTCTGCAAGTTCGCCAGGGCATTTCTGAACGCTTCGCGGTTGAGGATATCGGGCCGTGCAGCAAGATCGAGCAGGATATTGGCAACATCAAAGGCCTGCGCTTCCAGAATTGAAGGTTCCTCCCCGTACTTTTCCAGGTAAAGATCGACAAATTCACGGACAAAAGGATAATCACTGGCCGGAAAAAACCCGTCGACAAAGACTGCATTTTTAACAAAGTTACCGGCCAGCCGGATCAGTTCCGGCGAATTCCAGCCGTTGATCCCCAGCAACGGTAAATCTTCGATCCCGTAAAAGGCCAGCTGTGGTGCGATCAGGCCGATGCGGTCGGCATAGTCGGGAATAAACAGGGCATCGAAAGTGACCGCGGGATAATCCGGCAGTTCGGGGTCAAACAGGTCCTCAAGAACCTCCTCTTCGGTCAACGGCTGCAACTGAACCTCGTCCCGCTCATCTGGGTCCTGCCCCATGAGCAGCTTGACCTGCTGCCTGAAGTCGGTTGCATCCTCGGCGTAGCTCTGCTCATCGGTCACCAGCCCGCCAAATCTGAGGACTTCATCGGTGAACAGTTCGGCCATCTCCCGGCCGAGCCGGTTCTCAGGATAGAGGATGCCGAACGAGGTCATCCCCCGCTCCTCGATGGCGTATCGGGCCAGAGCACGAACCTGATGGCGACTGGTCAGGGAGTTGCGGAAAACATAATCGCCGATCCATGGTAAATTGGTCCGCTGGGAGAGTGAAAGAAGCGGCGTTTTATTCTGCTGTGCCTGGTCCGCTGCAACAATCGCAGCGGCTCCGGCCAGTGGCCCGGCGATTGCCATCACCCGCTCTTCATTGGCCAACTCTGCGGTCATCCGTCGCGCTGCATCGGGTTCTCCAAGACTGTCCCGGTAAAGAAAACGGAGCGGGGTCTGGGTCGCATTGTGCAGCTCGAGAGCCAGATCCATGCTGCGCTTGACCAGCTCGCCAAAAGCGCTGTAGCGCCCGCTCAACGGGAGCAGGACACCGATTGCATCCTGCTGCAACCAACTGCTTTCGCTGAACCGGTCCATCAACCGGGCGGCATCGTCCCGGAATGGAAACTCGACCGAGGAGGCAAGAATGATCTGCAGATGTCGACGCGCCTGCTCGTCGTCCTGCCGGGTAAGGCTGATGCGTGCCAGTTGCAGGCGCGCATCCAGACCGATCGGCCGATCGTGCAGCATGAAGGCAGCCTCTTCCAGGTCACTCTCGCTGAGATACTGCTGTAAGATCAGGTGAACCTCATCCAGAACAAGGTTCGGCTCATCGGTATAGGGGACGGCTAGGTCGAAAAAGATCAGTGAGGAGAGATACTGCTCCTGCCGCAAAAGGGCCAGAGCAAGACCGTAATAAAGCCGCCAGGCGTCCTCCTGACCGCTGAGGGACGGTTCGTCAAGCAGCGCCACCAATTGCTGCCGACCGGCTTCCAGTTCGCCGGTGAAGACAAGGCTGTAGCCGATCAGCAAGCGCGCTTGCGGGCTCTGCTGAGCCGGTGGAATGCGCTCCAGATAGAGCAGGGCATCGGTATACTGCTGCTTATCAACAAAAATCCGGCCGAGATAGGTGTAAGCCTGAGGGATCTGAGGCGAACTGTGGTAGCGCAGCACGAAGTTTCGCAGCAGCGACAGGGCCTGGTCGTAATCCCCCGCCTGAAAGCTCTTTTCGCCACGACTGAACGCTTCTTCCGCGCCACCGTATTGACGAATTTCTCCATAGAGACCCACAGCGGTTCCCGCCTGCGACAGAGCGGGGACCGCGGGGATCGATACCAGAACCAGAGCGACCATCAGACTGCAAATCCGTTTCATTCCACCATCCCGCCTCTGAAGTGACTGAAAAGGGTCTACCCGAAAAGTTCCTTCACTTTATCAAAAAAACCTTTGCCGAGGGGATGAATATCTTCACCACCCTCCCGGGCAAACTCTTCCAGAAGCTCTTTTTGCCGTGCATTGAGCCGGGTCGGGACCTCCACCCGCAGAATGACCAGCTGGTCGCCACGTCCGTAGCCCTGCAGCGAGGCAATGCCTTTGCCGGAAAGACGCAGAACTTTCCCGGTCTGGGTGCCGGCCGGAACCTTCAGCTTGACCTTGCCGTCCAGGGTCGGCACCTCAAGTTCACAACCGAGGGTCGCCTGGACAAAGGAGATGGGAACTTCACAGATGACTTCCTGCCCTTCACGTTGAAAGATAGGATGATCTTCAACGCTGATGACAACATACAGGTCTCCGGGAGGGCCGCCGTGACTGCCAGCTTCACCTTCATTGCTCAGCTTGAGCCGGCTGCCGGTCTCAACCCCGGCAGGAATTTTCAGGGAGATCGAACGTTGCTGCTTAACCCGCCCGGTTCCACGACAATCGGGGCAGGGGTCCTGAATAATCTTTCCTTCGCCGCTGCAATCAGGGCACGGCCGGGTCATGGTAAAGAACCCCTGCTGATAGCGGACCTGCCCGGCACCACGGCAGGTGGCACAGGTCTGCGGCTGGGTCCCTGCCCGGGCACCGGAACCGGAGCAGCTTTCACAGGGCTGGTGGCGGGGCAGTTTCAGTTTCTTCTCGGCCCCGAAGGCCGCATCTTCAAAGGAGATCGTCAAGTTGTAGCGCAGGTCATCGCCGCGATGGCCACGGCTGCTGCGACGACCGCCGCCGCCGAAGATGTCGCCGAAGATGTCGCCGAAGATGTCCTCAAACGGAGACCCGCCGAAATCGAACCCGCCCCCGGAGAAGCCACCGGTACCGTTCATTCCGGCATGGCCGAACTGGTCGTAGGTCGCCCGTTTCTGGGGGTCGGACAGAACCGCATAGGCTTCGGTCAGCTCCTTGAACTTCTCCTCCGCCTTCTTATCTCCGGGATTTTTATCCGGATGGTGCTGGACAGCCAACCGACGATACGCCTTTTTGATTTCCGTCTCACTGGCGTTGCGGTTAACCTCAAGAACCTCGTAGTAGTCACGTTTAGACAATCTGACCGCCCCTGCTAAAACGGCAATCGGCACCGATCGGTGCCGACTCCCTAAATTTATATAATCAACAGATTACTTCTTCTCTTCTTCGACGTCCTCGAACTCCGCATCGACGACATCATCGCCAGCGTCTTCGCCGGTCTTTTCACCAGCCTGGCCCTCAGCCTGGGCTTGAGCATACATCACCTCGGCCAGCTTGTGAGATGCCTGCGCTAGAGCCTCGCTCTTCTTCTGAATCTCTTGTGAATCCTCCCCTTCCAGGGCTTTTTTCAATTCATCAAGGGCCTCTTCGATCTGTTTCTTGGTCGCACTGTCGATCTTTTCACCATGTTCCTTGAGCGATTTCTCGGTGGTATAGATCAGACCATCCGCCTGGTTCCGCGCTTCGATCAGCTCGCGCTTCTTCTGATCTTCAGAGGCATGGGTCTCTGCTTCCTTGACCATCCGCTCGATCTCTTCGTCGGACAGGCCGCTGGACGCGGTAATCTGGATCGACTGTTCCTTGCCGGTCCCCAGGTCCTTGGCCGAAACATGCAGAATCCCGTTGGCATCGATATCGAAGGTGACCTCGATCTGAGGCACGCCCCGCGGCGCGGTGGGAATCCCGACCAACTCAAAATTACCGATGGTCTTATTGTCGGCCGCCATCTCCCGTTCACCCTGCAGGACATGAACTGATACGGCAGGCTGGTTATCAGCCGCGGTGGAGAACACCTGGCTCTTTTTGCAGGGAACCGTGGTGTTCTTTTCGATCAGCTTGGTCATCACCCCGCCGAGGGTCTCGATCCCCAACGAGAGAGGGGTTACGTCAAGCAGCAAGACGTCCTTGACATCACCGGCCAGAACCCCGCCCTGGATGGCGGCACCGATAGCGACCACTTCATCAGGATTGACCCCTTTGCTGGGCGCCTTACCGAAGATCTCCTGCACTTTCTCCTGCACCACCGGCATCCGGGTCATGCCACCGACCAGCAGAACTTCATTGATCTCCCCTGCGGTAATGCCAGCATCCTTGATCGCGGTCTTGCAGGGAGTCACCAAGCGGGCAATCAGGTCAGCACAGATGCTCTCCAGCTTGGAGCGGGACAGCTTTATGTTGAGGTGCTTGGGGCCGGTTTGATCTGCGGTGATGAATGGCAGATTGATATCGGTTTCCATCGATGAAGAGAGTTCGATCTTGGCTTTTTCTGCCCCCTCTTTGAGACGCTGCAAAGCCATTTTATCATTCCGCAGATCGATGCCCTGCTCCTTGAGAAATTCATCGGCGACATAGTCGATGATCCGCTGATCAAAATCCTCGCCACCGAGAAAAGTGTCGCCGTTGGTCGACTTGACCTCGAACACCCCGTCGCCAAGTTCCAGGATCGAGATATCAAAAGTACCGCCACCCAGATCAAAGACGGCGATGGTCATTTCGTGCTTTTTGTCCAGTCCGTAAGCCAGAGCGGCCGCCGTCGGCTCGTTGATGATCCGCTGCACGTTGAGCCCTGAAATTTTGCCGGCATCCTTGGTCGCCTGGCGTTGCGAGTCGTTGAAGTAGGCCGGCACGGTGATGACTGCATCAGTGACCGGTTCACCAAGGTAGTCCTCGGCGGTCTGCTTCATCTTCTGCAGAATCATCGCGGAAATCTCCGGGGCACTGTACTGCTTGCCGCGCGCTTCCACCCAGGCATCGCCGTTGTCTGCCTCGATGATCTTGAACGGGCTGATTTCGATATCCTTCTGCACCGCCTCAGATTTGTACTTGCGACCGATCAGGCGCTTGATCGCGAACAGGGTGTTTTCCGGATTGGTCACCGCCTGCCGCTTCGCCTGCTGTCCAGTCACCCGCTCACCATTTTCGGTGAAAGCAATCATTGACGGCGTCGTCCGTGCCCCTTCAGAGTTGGCAATAACGACCGGTTCCCCGCCCTCCATAACAGAGACACAGGAGTTCGTGGTACCCAAGTCAATTCCGATGATTTTTCCCATAGTCTATTATCCTCCTTGTTTATCCTTTTATCAGGTGTCGATCCGTCTCGATGTGAATTATTCCGTGTCCAGCTTCTCTTCGCCGGCGCTCTCAGGGTCCGCCGCGGCAGGTGCCTTGGCAACCATCACCAGCGCAGGCCGTAACAGCCGCTCGTTCAACAAATATCCCTTCTGCATCTCCTGAGAAACCGTATTCGCGGGGAAATCTTCGGTTTCCTGCTGTCCCATGGCCTGGTGCAGTGCAGGGTCGAAGACCTGTCCGACCGACTCGATAGGGGCAACGTTGAATTTTTCCAAGACTTTGCCGAACTGGTCGAGGGTCATCTGCACCCCTGCCAGCAGCCCGTCATTGGTCTTGTCCTGAACCGCGTGCTCCAGAGCTCGCTCCAGATTATCAACCACCGGCAGAATTTCCCGCAAAATCGTCTCGTTACCAAACTTTGCCAGGTCTTCCTTTTCCCGCTGGCTGCGCTTGCGCAGGTTCTCCATATCGGCCATGGCCCGGAGATAGAGTTCATGGTGATTGCGCGCTTCTTCCCGACTGAGGTCCAGCTCCTGTTGTAACTGCTCTATTACAGTATGATCAGATTCGGCTTCGGGCTCCCCCTCCGCCTCCAACTCGGCGGAGGTTTCGAGCAGGGCGTCAGCTCCTGAAACCTCACTGCTGAGGTTCTCTGGGGATTTTTTCTTCTGGGTCTCCTGTTTCTTTTTTGCCACTGTTTAAAACTCCTTATTCTGCTTCCCGCTTGAGGATACGACTCACCAGCTGGGCAGTAAAATCAACGATCGGTATGACATGTGAATAATCCATCCGCACAGGTCCGATCACCCCGAGAGTCCCCACCGCACCTTTTTTTCCGGAGAAGGGGGAACTGATCAGGCTGCAGCCTTCAATTGCATCGTGCTCGGTCTGGCTGCCAATAAAAATCTGCACCCCGTCCGCCGCCTGGGCCTGGTCAAGCAACTTGACCAGATGCTCCTTGCTTTCCAGGGTATGAAAGATTTTTTTCATTTTCCCCGGGGTGGAAAATTCAGGCTGTTCCAGCATCCTGGAGGTCCCAGAAATAAACACCTTCTCTTCAATCTCGTCCATCAGTGCCGCCTTGGAGAGAGACATTGCCTGTTCCTGCAGCTGGTCAAAACGTGCTTTTTCAAGTTGCAACTCATCCGCCAGGCGGGTGCGAATTTCCTGAATCGACATCCCGGGCAAGGTATGGTTGAGATAGTTGGTCATCCGCTCGAGTTCCTGCGCGCTCCAATCAACCTCAGCCTCAATCACCTTGTTCTGGACCAGCCCGGTCTCGGAAACAAAAATCACCAGCAGCCGGCCATGCGACAACTTGACGAATTCGATATGGCGAAAAACCGTTGAAGAGAACTTGGGTGCCATCACCAGTCCGGTATAACTGGAGATACCGGAGAGGACCCTGCCCACTTCCTGCATGACATCTTCCATCTGCAGACCCTGGAACTGGTAGCTCTTACTCAAGCGCTGCTTTTCCAGTGCACTCAGGTCACGCACTTCCAGGAGGGTATCGATGTAATAATGAAAACCCTTGCTGGTCGGGATTCGCCCCGCTGACGTATGTGGCGAGCAGAGAAAACCCATGTCCTCCAGATCGGCCATGACGTTGCGCACCGTGGCCGGAGACAGATCCATCGCATGGCGGCGGGTAATGGACCGACTGCCAACTGGCTCTGCGGAGGCGATATAGTCTTCGACAATCGCTTCGAGAATATCCTGACCGCGCTGGTTAAGTTCCTCTGCCACTCTTCATTCTCCAAAAAAATCGGCCGCGTTGACCCGGCCCGCTGTTAGCACTCCATGTCGGCGAGTGCTAACAATCACACAGTAGCAATGGGCAACGCCTTTGTCAAGAGGGGTAAGAGTTGAAAATAGAGGGCGGAATAGGTTCAGAATGTCACCAGCAGAAAATCGCTAGACTGGTCCGGCGGGTCAGAAAAAGGCGCTGATCAGATGATCATAAATCAGCCAGCTGGACGGCTTGAAAAACCAGCGGTTGTCGGCACGACATAGATGATTGTCCAGCCGCTGAAAGGCCTCCGGAAAGAGTTCCTCGGGAAGGCCTCCAAAGGTCTCTGCGAAGAGTCGACAATCGACGCCATCACTGGTCCGCAGAGCCAGATAAAGGGTCTCGACCATGGCGCCCTGACGGTCAAACGTCTCCAGCCGCTGTGCCGGGTCCCGATGGTCAATCAGGCAGCGTCGATAGCGATTCAGGTCGGCAGGGACCGCCCAGCGTTCCCCCCAGCCGGTCGCAACAAAGCTGTGCCCCCCGCAGCCGACCGACAAGCAGGCTTCCCTGCGCCAATAGACTTGGTTATGTCTGCAGCGAAAACCGGGTAATGCAAAATTTGAAACCTCATAGTGCTCAAACCCTGCCTCAACAAGCCGATCATGGATCAGCCCATACTGCTCTGCATATTCCTCGTCACTCGCTTCGACCAGCTCCCGGCGCGTTCGAAGTTCGGCAAAACGGGTGCCACTCTCATAGCTCAGCCCATAGAGGGAGATATGCTGTGGCCGCAAGGCCAGCAGGTCATCCAGTTCGCCCTGCAGCTGCTCACAGGTCAGCTCCGGACGGGCGAACATCAGATCCAGATTCATGTTGGCAAAACCGACATCCTGCGCTAGCGCCACACTGTCGCGCACATCGGCAACGGTATGGCCCCGACCGAGCAGTTGCAACTGATGATCGCAGAGCGATTGCACCCCCAGTGAAAGACGATTGATTCCTGCCGAGCGATAGCCGCGCAAACGTCCCTCATCAACCGTACCCGGATTCGCCTCCAGAGAAATTTCACAGTTTGTGTCGATGCGAAAAAGCCTGTCGCTCTGCTGCAACAACCGGTCGACCTGCTCAACAGTCAACAACGAGGGAGTCCCCCCGCCAAAAAAAATTGTCTGCAGCGAGCCGGTAAGGGGGCGCACCTCAGCCAGAACCTGCATGTCAAGAATCAGCAGATCGACATATTCGTTTAGTTGCTCAGCGCTGCCAACCTGCGAATAGAAATCGCAATAGGGACATTTGCTGCGGCAGAAAGGAAGATGTAGATACAGAGAACTCACCGGGTGAAGAGCTCCCCCCGGTATCCCAAGCGGATACCGATCTAGAGAAAAAAGAGGAGGGACATGACCGCCAGAAAAACAACGGCCAGAAAAACGCTGGCTCCGATCGGGTAGGCCAGATGTTTAGTCCGGTGTTCAATTTCAGTCTGCCGTTTGGCCAGCGGCTGCTCGTCGCCGGTTGCCTCCGCGAGAAGCCGGGCTCCGTGCTGCTGTATACTGCGCGCCGGGTCACTGAAGAACCGGGTGAGAGCGGCCGGGAGCTGCTGAACGAAAACCCGGTCGCCGAAATCGTTGAGCCCGTTAAAAAATCTGTCGCACGCCGTGACAAACAGGCGGCCGCCCTTGCGGTAGACCCAGTCGGTATCGATGGAAATTGTCTCGGTCCGTTTAAGCAGCGGCAGCAGTAAGAAGAATGCCAGGGCCGAGAACATCAGCAGCTGGAACTGGTTGAGGGTATGTTCAAAGGTATAGGCGTGGAAATCAACGGCCCCGAACGGGAGAATGTCGTAGAGCGGCTGCGGATAGACCCCGAGAAAGATGCAGACAAAGGCAAGGAACGCCATTGCCACCAACATGTGCCTGGGCGGTTCCCCCGGTCGCAGGCCGTTATCCTTGGCGAAGAAGACAAAATAGGGGAACTTGATTCCCGCATGCAGGAACACCCCGGCGGAAGCAATTTCGAGGATCAACCAGACCCAGAAGAACCCCTCATGGACCCCAGCCTCGATAATCATCGGCTTGGTCGTGTAGCCGGAGAGGAAAGGGAAACTGGAGATCGCCAGGGCGCCAATGGTGCCGAAAATCATGGTCAGCGGCATCGTCTTGTAAAGTCCGCCGAGATCGGTACATTTACTCTTGCCGACCATGTAGAGGACTGCACCGGCGCTCATCCAGAGCAGTGCTTTATAGATGATATGGGCAAACGCGTGCGCAACGGCACCATTTAAAGCCATAGCGGTACCGATGCCGATGCCGCAGATCATGAAACCGACCTGGTTCATGATCGAATAGGCGAGAATGCGGCGCATGTCATTCTCGAGAATCGCCCAGATAATCCCGTAGATGGCCATGGTGCAGCCGACCACCATCAGAATTTCCCAGCCGGCAAACCCGCGGATCAGGGTGTAGACGGCGGTTTTGGTCGTGTAGGCGGTCATGATCACTCCGCCGGTGACGGTCGCCTCCGGATAGGCGTCAGACAGCCATGCGTTCATCGGCGGCGCCGCCGCATTGACCAGGAACCCGATCAGGATCAAGTAGGTCGGCATGCCGTGCAGACTGAATCCTTCAAAGGCCACCGAGCCGGTAGCGTTGACCTGCAACAGGATCCCGGCCAGCAGACAAAGTCCGCCGAAGATATGCACCATCACGTAACGGAACGCGGCACCGTAAGCACGCTCGGTCCTGCGCGCCAAGACCAGGAAGGTCGAGGTAATCGCCATGACCTCCCAGAACAGGTAGAGGGAGATCAGGTCGCCAGCGAACACCGCCCCGAGCGCGGCGCCGATATAGGCCAGTGCCGCAGTATGTTCATAACGGCCCTTGAGGTGCAGGGCAAACAGGAAACAGGCGAAGGCATTGATGGTAAAAACATAGCCGAACGCCTTGCTCAGCCTATCGACCCGCAACAGGTTGAGGTCGAAGCCGAACATCTGATAGGCCCCGAACGTGCCAGAGTCGAGTTGGGTGATGACCAGAAACGCGGCCGCCGGAACCACCAGGATCAGAATCCGCCGCCCAATCAACGGCAACAGCCAGAGCAGCGCCGCCCCGACGAAAAACAGTAGCGAGGGGTGCAGGCTAGCGATCATAGTAATCCTCGGGTTTCTTCAGGGCGAAGCCAAGCAGCTTGGACACCAGGATGATTACGACGCAGGCAACAAACCCGAAAAAAGCATAAAATCCGGGCCAAGCTTCGACGGAAGAGAACAGAGTATGTTTGTGCATGAACAGATCGGGCAGCACCAGCAACACCAGCACAATATAGAAACCGATCTTCAAACGCCTGATATTCTGCGGATGATCGAACCAGTTCCAGACTTCTGGTTTCTTATTGTTTTTTTCAGTGTCCATAACGCACCTCGCCCTAGGGGAACAGGGCCAACTGGGCCAATTTGAGGAATATATCCGGATAAAAGAACAATGCCAGCGAAGCACAGGCGGTCATCGATAGCGGCACCAGACAGAAAAGCGGTGCTTCCTTGACTCCTTCATCAAATACCGGGTCAGCTGCCTTGGCAAAAAATCCCCGATAGACAATGGGCAGAAAGTAGGCTGCGTTAAGCAACGAACTGACCAGCAAGACCAGCAAGAGGATCAGCTGATCACTGCTCACCGCACCGATCACAAGATTCCACTTACTGATAAAGCCGCCCAGCGGGGGCATGCCGATAATACTGAGCGAACCGAACATGAACGCCAGGTAGGTAATCGGCATCCGCCGCCCGAGGCCATCCATCTGGCTGATATATTTTTTTCCCGCCGCAACAAAGATCGCCCCGGCACAGAAGAATAGAGTGATTTTACCGAACGCATGCATGGCAATATGCAGCAGACCACCGGTCATCCCGGCAGCGGACAGCATTCCTGCCCCGAGAATCATGTAGGAGAGTTGGCCAATGGTCGAATAAGCCAGGCGTCGCTTCAGATTATCCTGAGTCAGGGCCACCAATGACGCAACCAGAATGGTCGTTGATGCCAGCGTACAAATGACCCAGCCGAGGTTAACGGCCAGCAATTGCTCAGGGCCAAAGATATGAAAGATGACCCGCAGGATTGAAAACACTCCGACCTTGACAACGGCCACACCATGCAGGAACGAACTGACCGGCGTCGGTGCAACCATTGCTGCCGGCAGCCAGCCGTGAAATGGCATCAGTCCGGACTTGGCAAAGCCGAACAGGAACAGGACCAGAACCAGAGCCAATAGCTGAGGAGATGCGCCGCTCCCGGCGAGGACCCCACCGATCTTGAAATCAAGAGTTCCGGTCAGTGAATAAACGATCAGCATCGCCGGCAGGGCAAAACCGATTGAAGTGCCGAGGATGTAGGTCAGGTATTTGCGTCCCGACTTGCGTGATTCAGCATTCTGCTCATGCGTAACCAGAGGGTAGGTCGAAAGCGACAGCATTTCATAGAAAAGATAAAGGGTCAGCAGGTTGGCTGAAAAAGCGACGCCGAGTGTCGCTGAAATTGCCACGGCAAAGGAAGCGAAATAGCGGGTCTGCGCGTGCTCCTTGAGGCTCCGCATGTAACCGATGGAATAGAGCGAAGTGAAAAACCAGAGAATCGAGGCAACCAGGGCGAAGAACATACCCATCGCATCTACCCGCAGGGCCAGCGGCACCCCGGGAATGACTTCAGCAATGGTGAACTCGAAGCCGCCACCATTCAGAACAGCAGGCAGCATGGACGCAACGATCACCACCTTGCCGAATGCGGCCATCAGGGTCCAGCTTTCGCGCAGGTTCGGTGTCCGCCCCGATAGCATGATCGGAATTGATCCGATCAGGGAGATCAGGACCGCAGCCAGGGGCCAGATGGAAGTTTGGTAGCTCATAGTGGAGATTGCCCTGTCAGGTTAAAATCCGCCTGGCAATGCCAGCTTGATAATCATTTCGACCAGTGGCCCGGACCCCAGGCCGATAACGATCAATGCGACAGCGCTGATCACCAGTGGCGCCTGCATGATCAAAGGTGCTTCGTGCCGTTTTTCGTGCCCGTGATGCTCGCCGTCTTTGAAGAAATAACCGATTTCGATAATGCGGAAGAACAGCACCGCATTGACCAGTGAACTGAACAACAGGGCAACCACATAGCCCCACTGATCCGCCTCAATGCCGCCCAACAGCAGGTACCACTTGCTAAAGAAACCGGCCGTCGGTGGGACGCCGATCATGGCGAAGGCACCGACGGTAAAAGCCGCCATGGTGATCGGCATTTTGCGGAAAATGCCCTGTAGTTTGTCTAACTCGAGGCTGCCGATCCGGTAAAGGATGGCTGCAACGGCCAGAAACAGGCAAAGGGTCATCAGGGCATCATTGACGATGTGCAAGATTGCGCCGGTCATGCCGATACTGTTGGCCAGCCATGCCCCTCCGACCATGTACCCGACCTCGGCAACAATAATGTAGGTCAGCATCCGGCGCAGATCCTTCTGCGCCAGGGCCAATCCCGACGCACAAATAATGGCGATCGCCGCCACCCAGACAATCCCCGACTGCACCAGCGGGTTCTGCAGAAACAGGTAGTCGAAGGAGAAGATCGAGAACATCACCCGCACCATCAGATAAATGGTGACCTTGGTCATCAGCGGAGCAGCAATCAGACCAGCTCCGGTTGGCGCCAGCGAGTAGGCATTCGGCAACCAGCCATGCAGTGGGAAAAAAGCCATCTTGACCCACAGGCCGACGAGAATAAAGCCCAACGCGGTGGGCACCGCCGCACCCCCATCGATGGTCGGCAAGATGCGGGCCATATCGGCCATATTCAACGTCCCGGTCATCAGGTAGAGATACCCGACTCCGAGCAGATAGAAGCAGGCACCGATCGAACCCATGATGATGTAGTTGAAGCTGGCCAGAGGAGCCCGCCCTTTCCCCATGGCGATCAAACCGTAGGTGGTAATCGAGGTAATCTCCAGCAGAACGTAAAGGTTAAACGCATCAGCGGTGAGAACCAGCCCCATCAGGCCTGAGATCATGATCAGGCAGAGGGTAAAAAAGAGATGTTCCTTCCCCGGCAGTTCCTGCTCGACCGACTTGAGCGCCGAGACCGAAGCAACAAGCGCCACGAACGAAATCAACACCAGCATCAGTGCCGAAAGATGATCGACAACCAACTCGATACCGAAGGGAGGAACCCAGTTACCAACCGTGTAGCTGTAGCCGCCGGAACTGATCACCCTTCCCATTAAAAACAGCGACGCAACGCTGGAAAAAGTCAGCGAACCGAGCACCATGGGGGCCACATAAGCCCTGGAAATCCGCCCGAGCAGATTCAAAAAAAAGGCCGTCAGCAGTGGAGCAGCCATCACATACATATGCAGATTCGAGGGACTACTCATTTGCCGAGTTTCTCCAGTATTTCATCTTCCTCAAGGGTTCCGTACTCACGGTAAATGCGCAGCAGGATTGCCAGTGCCACACCAGTGACACTGACCGAGACAACAATCGCCGTCAGCATCAGGACGTGCGGCAGAGGATTGACCACACCGGCCACGTCGACACCCTTTTCGAGGACTTCATATTTGTTGAGAATCGGTATTTTTGCGCCATGCTTGACCCCGGACGAGACGAACATGAGGATAATCGCGGTCTGGAAAATATTCATTCCGATCAGTTTTTTGACCAGATTCCGTTTGCCGATCATGGCGTAGAAGCCGATCATCATCAGAATGACATAGGCCCAGTAGTTAACTTTTGCGACGATCAACACCAGAAGATCTTCCATCTTTACAGCCCCTCATCCATTTTGCCTGCTGAGCCGAGATCCCAGAACAGTGAAACCATGATACTCATAACGGCCAGACCGACGCCGACTTCCACCAGAAAAATACCAAAAGAGCGCCACTCAACCGGACCCAGCGGAATCAGCACATCAAGGGCACTGTAGTCGAGAAACAGCCCGCCGCAGATCGCGCAAAGAGCCCCCACTCCGACAAAAATAATGGCACCGGTGTTGCCGAGGATGGCATTGGCCCGTTCCGACATCAGCCTCAACGAGGATTTCTGATCGAACGCCAGCGCCAACATGACAAAAGAGGAGCCGAGGATGACCCCGCCCTGAAATCCGCCTCCGGGGCTGTAGTGACCATGGACAATGACGTAGAGGCCAAACAGCTGCACAAATGGAACCATCAGCCGCACTGATGTCTGGATGATCAGGCTTTCACCGAGCCGCTGTTTCTCCGTCCGCTCGCGTAGCAGTTTCATGTCTTGTTCTCCGGACGATCATTCTTGCTTCTGCGCAACACGCTGACCACAACCATCCCGGCGCAATAGATAACCACCGTCTCGAACATGGTGTCATAGCCCCGATAATCACCAAGGATCGCGGTCACAAGATTAGGAACATGGGTCTCCCTAACCGCATTTTCGATGTAGTACGGAGACAGGTAGACGGCAGCAGGATCCTGAGGATCACCCCAGGCGGGAAAATCCATGGTTCCGTAAAGCAGGATGGATCCGGTGATCAGGGTTGCAAGTAACGCCAGCGCTTTCAATCCTTGCTCCTTCTCGAGGTGTGCAGAATTGCCGCGATAAACAGGACCGTACTGACCCCGGCCCCGACCGTGGCTTCGGTAAAGGCCACATCGACCGCGCCCATTTCAGCCCAGAGCAGGCACATCAAGAAACTGTACACACCGAAGATAATGGTGGCACTGAGCAGATCCTTCACGCTGATCGCAGCAATGGCGCAGATCACCACCAACAGCAGGATCAGAAGGTCCAGAGTCCAAATCATCGTCTCTTATTCCCCTTCTCCCAGGGTTCAAAACCGAGAATCAAAGCCGTTTTGGTCAGGGCGTGAGTTGCCGTGGGACTGGCAACATAGATAAACACAGCGATCAACATAATCTTGAGGCTGACCAGCAGATTGTCCAGGCTAAGGTCCTGCAGGTTGTAAAGAGCCACACCGGCAATAACCAGCACGGCCGCCAGTGAGTCCGACTTGCCGGCAGCGTGAAGGCGGGAATAAAAGTCGGGGAATCGCAGGATACCCAGCACCCCGATGGCGAAAAAAAACAGCCCCCCGAGGATAAAAATGCTCACGACTATGGTCACGACGAACCTCCCTTGGATGCGTCTGCGCTAGCATCCTCATGCCGCGTGATCACATCGTCCAACATCTTGTCGACCCCGCCCCGCCTCAGGAAATATTTGGTTGCTCCGAGGGTCGCGATAAAATTCAGCAGTGCGTATGCGATTGCGATGTCAACAAACATCCCCAGATCCTCGTAGAGAATGCCGATCAACAACAGCAGAACCGTTGTCTTGGTGCCGACAACGTTGCCGCCAAGGATCCGATCACCCACCGTTGGGCCGCCGACCACCCGGATCAGGCTGATCAGAATCAACAGGATCAGAAAGATTGATGAGCCAAGGAAGAAATGTTCAACCATTTATTCGAACTCCAGTGCCTTGGCAACCCGACGCTCCATTTCCCCCGGCAATGCCTCTGCCGCTTCTTTGGTCAGGGCATAGACAGCAAACTGGTTGTCGTGGATATTAACGGTAATGGTCCCAGGGGTCAGAGTAATCGATTGAGCCAGAGCAACTTTGGAGATCGGTCTTTTCAGGCTTGAATCGAATCGGAAAAGATGCGGGTCAATCTTGTCCAGCATGCGTGGGTGCAGAGCGATGTAGGCAACCTGCAGATTGGCGATGACGATTTGCCAGAACAGATATGGAAGATAAAGCAGCATTCCGGCCAGTTCTCGTAGCCAGGGCTGTCCCTTATCCAGAAACAGCAGGTCAGAGCTGATATAAGCAACCAACATGCAACAAAGGACGCCTAAAGAGAAGTGAAACGCGTCGAACATTCCGGACATGATCACCCAGAAGATCAACATAATGGTAAAAGTGGCAATTTTTGCTTTCATCAGCAACAACCCCAGCTTATAAAAATGCTGTATATCTGTATATGTATGGCGTTCGATACAGTAGAGTAACAAATAAGAACAAAAAAGCCACACAGAAGTCGGCTTTACTACGACCTCAAAAATGCGTAATCTCTATGCAGCTTGCTGCGACAAGGTCGAAAAGAATGCAGAGACCTTAGTGCCATTCAGATGTCATCCGCTCAAGGGTGGTTTGGCATCCCGGGCTCGCAGAGCATCACATATCTAGCATGAGCAACACGCGAAGGTCAACATACTCCACTGTTCTATTTTTTTACGATATCAACCTATAAAGCTGTTAATTCCCTGCAAATGACCCAATAAGGGGGATTTTAAAATAAAACAATATTTTGTTTCTTGGAGAAAATATGAAAAAATTGTGCGGATCTGCAGTTCAGTTCAATATCTCCCTTGGCGACATTAATGCCAATCTCGATAAAGCAACCGGAGCATTGCAACGTGTCGCAGATCGCGGTGCACAGCTGGCAGTATTGCCGGAAATGTGGAGCTGTGGCTACGATTATCGAAACCTGACCGATCTTGCCAAACAAACACCGCGCGTACTGGAGACAATACAAGAAAAGTGCCGAACCCTCGACCTGGTGAGCGTCGGCAGCCTCCCGGAGCTAGAGCACGGCACAATCTACAATACCGCCTACCTGATCGACAGAGGCGAGCTGTTGGGGAAATATCGCAAACTGCATCTTTTCTCAACCATGAGCGAAGATCGCTTTCTCGGGGCAGGAAACGCCTCACTGGTGGCTGACACGTCTGTCGGACGGCTCGGCATTGCCATCTGTTATGACCTGCGTTTCCCTGAGCTCTTCCGCAAACTGGCGCTGGCCGGCGCCGAAATAATCTGCATCCCCGCGGAATGGCCCAAGCCCCGCCAGGAACACTGGCGCACCCTGCTGCGCGCCAGGGCAATCGAAAACCAGCTTTTTATTGTCGCCGCCAACTGCTGCCGGATTCAGGGCAAGCTTGATTTTTTCGGCATGAGCCAGCTGATCTCACCCCTGGGCAACATCCTCGCCGAGGCCGACGAGGAAGATACTGAACTGGTGGCGACATTTGATTTTGCCGAGATGGAGACATATCGTCAGCAGATCAACATCCTCGCTGACCGCCGCGATGATATCTACGGCACCCCCTGATCCACACAGAGCCCAAGCTATTGCTCCATCGGCTGGGCATCCTTACGAAATTGCGGCGGCACCGCCTCCAGGCTGTCGGCAAATTGCAGCGCGCCGGAGTCGTCGACATAGAGGTAGCGGGGCGCAGCACCCGGGGAGGGCTTGTCGGTGCGCCCCATCTCTTTCGAGCGGTCGATCATCTTGTCGATTGAAGGCGTCTCTGACCCTCCATCGACCAGACCCAGCAGTCGACCACGAAAATCGATATAAAACTCCTGGAACTGGGTGAGGACCGGAACCTGCATCGGCACCCTGATCAGGGCCTGGTCCAACAACGACAGAACTATAAGTGAAACCAGCAGCCAGACCAGCCAGCGGACTAATTTGATCATCAAATCTCTCCTTAATCATAAACCGGAAAAAACAAAGAAGCGTCTCGATCCGGTTTCATTTTCACCTATGATATGTTAAGAGTTAACGGTTAACAAGAACGTTCCTTTAAGGAGTCATAACGGATGAAACAGACCGACTACGATGTCGTGATTATCGGCGGCGGACCAGCGGGCATGACGGCTGGCCTCTATGCGTCACGTGCTGAACTGAAAACCCTGCTGGTGGAAAAAATGATCATGGGCGGGCAGGTGATGACCACCACCAGAGTGGAAAACTGGCCCGGCTACCCAGGTGGAATTGATGGCCCCGAACTGATGGTAAAATTTCAGGAACATTGCGTGGAGTTCGGCCTTGAAACCACCACCGGCGACGTCGAAAAGATTGAAGACCTGGGAGATACCAAGCGGGTCGTGGTTGACGGCAAGGAAATTCTCTGTTCGGTCGTGATCATTGCCACCGGCGTGGTGCCAAAAAAGCTGGAACTGCCCGGCGAAAGGGAACTGGTCGGCCGTGGCGTCTCCTATTGCGCGACCTGCGACGGAGCTTTTTTCCGCAATGTTCCGATTGCCGTCATCGGCGGCGGAGACACCGCTGCTGAAGAGGCACTGTTCCTCAAGCGCTTCGGCAGCAAGGTGATCATGGTGCATCGCCGTGATCAGATGCGCGCAACCAAAATCCTCCAGACCCGCATCCTTGCCGACGAAAAGATCGAGATGGCCTGGGACAGCGTCGTCGACAGCCTGGTCTCGGACAACACTGGATTGACCGGCATGGTGCTGCGCAACCTCAAAACCAATGAACTGCGCGAGGTCGAGGTGGCAGGGATGTTCGTTGCTGTCGGGGTTGACCCCACCACAGAATTCGTCAAAGACTTGCTGGAGCTTGATGAAACCGGCTATATCAAGTCCGGCGAGGACACCTGTACCAACATTCCGGGGATTTATGCCGCCGGCGACTGTCGGACCACCATCCTGAAACAGATTTCCACCGCGGTCGGCGACGGTGCGGTGGCCGCCCTCAAGGCGGAACAGCATATCGATTCGCTACGTCAGAAATCATAACCACTTCTGGGGCCTGCTACCGGTTTTGAGTCTGTCCATGGCAGACGGTTGAGGGCGATCAAAAAAGGTTGAACTATAGCGTGCGCAGCGGCGAGAAATAAGGTCCGGCAAAACGTCATCGGCCACCGCACAGCAAGCATCGCATAACAGATGAACAGGTTTTGATCGGCCATTGCATCATGGAGGGGGGATTCCATGCTCGCTAAAGTCACGTCCGGTGCCCTGATAGGCATCGAAGCCTATCCGGTTGAAGTCGAGGTCGATATCGCCCAGGGACTGCCCCAGTTCTCCACTGTCGGCCTGCCGGAGGGGGCGGTCAAAGAGAGTAAAGACCGGGTCAAATCGGCGATAAAAAATTCCGGTTACGACTTCCCCCCGCGCCGTATCACCATCAATCTTGCCCCAGCCGACATCAAAAAAGACGGAGCGGCCTTCGACCTGCCGATAGCCATCGGCCTGCTCTGTGCTTCAGGTCTGATTGAAAGCAGATCCCTGGACAACTATGTGCTGCTGGGGGAACTGAGCCTAGACGGTCGCATCAAGCCGGTCCGCGGTGTACTACCGATTGCAGCTTCTGCCGGCAGTTGGGACAAGCAGCGATTGATCCTTCCTGCTGAAAATGCCGAAGAAGGAGCTGTAGCCAACGGCCCGGACATTTATCCGGTCAAGGATCTAGGTGAAGTGGTCGCCCTACTCAACGGTGAAATCAACAAAAGCCCTTACACCTCCTGTCCGCCTCTGCAGGCAGGGCCAGCGCAGATGCCCGGTGATGACTTCAGCGAAGCCCGTGGCCAGGAGAACGTCAAGCGGGCCCTGGAAGTTGCCGCCAGCGGAGCCCATAATCTTCTGATGAATGGGCCTCCGGGCAGCGGTAAGACAATGTTGGCGCGGCGCCTGCCGACCATCCTGCCCGAACTCTCCTTTGAAGAGGCCCTGGAAACCACCAAAATTCACTCCGTCTTCGGCCTGCTCTCGCGGCAGAACGCGCTGGTCAATATCCGACCGTTTCGCAACCCGCACCATACGATATCCGATGCCGGCCTGATTGGCGGTGGCAGCTATCCGCGCCCCGGAGAAGTCTCCCTGGCACATAACGGTGTCCTGTTTCTCGATGAACTGCCGGAATTCAAGAAAAATGTGCTGGAGATGCTGCGTCAACCGCTCGAAGACGGTCAGGTCAATATCAGCCGGGCAGCCCTCAGTCTGACCTATCCCGCTGACTTCATGATGGTGGCCGCGATGAATCCATGCCCTTGCGGATTCCTCGGCGACCCCCTGCACCACTGCAACTGCACCCCGCCGATGATTCAACGCTACCGTAGCCGCCTCTCCGGGCCGCTGCTCGACCGCATCGATCTGCATGTCGAGGTGCCCCGCGTTCCGCACAAGGATCTGACCGATCCCGAACCGGCCGAATCGAGTGCGCAGATCCGTGCACGGGTTAACCGGGCACGCACCATTCAACGTCAGCGGCTGGCATCTCACGGTTTGTATGCCAACGCGCAGATGCAGGCTCGGCATATCCAGAAATTCTGTAAGTTGAACGCTGCTGGCGAGAAATTGTTGGAACAGGTCACCGACCGGCTGGGCCTGTCCGCGCGCAGCTACACCCGGATCCTCAAACTCGCCCGCACCATCGCCGATCTGGCCGACAGTAAAACCATCGAAACCTTGCACCTGGCGGAAGCGATTCAGTACCGGAGCCTGGATCGAAAGGTATGAGTCAAGCGGTTCAGGCGACTGTCTTCGACATTCGAAGGTGAAATAAGATTCAAAGAGTCATTTTTTTCTATTGACATATCTGACTATTTTAGTCATATATAGATCATCAACGTTTTGTTGTGGCAGGCGAAACGTTGAAACGATTGACAAAGATTCCCAAGTAATACCTCCCAAACATATTGCCCCGTGGTCCCCTCCTAGGTCACGGGGCTTTTTTTGCCCTAATTATGATCTGCACTCGTGTCCAATTAACCCTAAGATTGATTCAACAGTCCATTATTAAACAACTTATAAGAATTAATAAAACAATGGCCAACCCGATATTTCTGGTTGGCCATTGTTATGTCTGATATGTGGTGTCATATAGGAAAAATTTCTATACCTATCAATTCCCTTCAGGCTCTGATAGCAATTGTATGTTCATAAGGTCTTCTATAACGATAGGAGTTCTGCCCGCTTTCTCGCCGACTACAGTTAAAATTTTCTCGGCGCCCTGAATGTCGTATTCCATCTCATAATAGTCAAAAAGTGATTTTTGCAGCTCTGCAATGTCGTCAAAGCGCCACTCTGCAGTAAAATTTTGAGACCGGTCTATGCGCAAGCCGCTTTCATTAATGGCTTGTTGCGCATCGAGTTTTGCCTGATTTTCGTTTATCAGAAAAGAGAATAGTTTTTCAATCTCTCCTTCAACAACTGGTTCTACCACCAGAATCGAACCACCTTTCTTTAATACTCTTTTTGCTTCATTAAGTGCTTTTACACTGTTCTGGTGATGTAAAGACAGAGTAAAGATAATCACATCGAATACATTGTTGAAGAAATTAAGGTCCTCTCCAGAGCCGACACAAAACTTGACACCAAGACCTCTACCCTCTGCTTCATCAATCCTTAATTGATCGGGGTCGATTGCAACGAAGTCCTCAATTTGGGGGGCTAAAAGTGATGAAATACGTCCGTTTCAACAGCCAACTTCAAGGACCTTTTTTCCCTTCAGATCAACGATTTGAAATATTTCCTCTGCGATTCTCTGATCGCTATCAGTCTTCATATGTTCGATCCTTTTACAACGGATGTAAGCCAAGCGAAGACGGTCGCGACCGACAGCAATCGTGGGCGAAGGTCATATCTTACAGCGTATCAGAAGGTGTGTCTGGTTGAAATCATGATTATTTTTGGTTTTACTGGACATCTCATATCAAGTGCTCCAAAGGGTATTTGAGGGTTAAACTGCAGAGTGCACTCCTTATCCCCGGTTGATTTCTTTCATTCTTTCCCGCTGGGAGCTCATGAGGATTCCTCAGTGATCCCAAGCACCTCTGCCGCGACACCCCAAAGATGGCGCAACCCGACCGCAGCCTGGATCGGAAAACCTGAATCTTTGCAGGTGAGCCCTGACCGGGGTGGTATCCATGCTAGAATGAAGAATCTGGCAATCATGCCGCAGACAACCGTCCGGGAGCCTATGTCTCAGCCAGCGGTTTCGCCCTTTTCTGTTTCCAACGTCCGGCTGTTCATTGCCTTTCGGGTTCTGTTTAACGCCCGCTTTTACTATCCGATCTTTTCCATCCTGTTTCTCGACTTCGGCCTGACCCTCTCGCAGTTCGCGATCCTGAACGCTGTCTGGGCAGCGACCATTGTCCTCTGTGAAGTGCCGTCCGGAGCACTCGCCGATACTATCGGCCGGCGCAACCTGCTGGTCTTTGCCGGGTTACTGATGGTGATAGAGATTGCCCTCTGGGCTTTTGTCCCACGTAGCAATCTGACCTTGCTGTTCTGGGTTTTTGTGCTTAACCGGATTTTGAGTTGTATGGCGGAGGCTGCGGCAAGTGGTGCAGATGAGGCCCTCGCCTATGACAGCTTGAAGCGGGAAGGGGATATCAACGACTGGGGACGGGTGCTTGAGCGGCAGATCCAGTTTCAGTCGGCCGGCTTTGTCATCGCCATGACTCTGGGCGGCGTCCTCTACGACCCGAACATGCTGCAGAAAATAACCGACGCAATTGGCATGGGCCTTCAAGTCACCCGTGAAACAACGCTGCGCATCCCGATTTATCTGACCCTAGTCACCGCGGGGTTGACCCTTTTGACGACCTTGCTGATGCGGGAAGATCGTCACCTCCTTCACTCCGGCTCCTTCGAGCAGGCAAACAATGCACTTCGTCTCACACTGGAGGCCGGCCGCTGGATCTTTCGCACACCGTTTGTGCTCTGCGTGATTCTGGCCGGGCTACTCTTCGACAGTATTATCCGCATGCTGCTGACCATGGCCAGCCAGTACTATCGGCTGATTGATGTGCCCGAAGCCTGGTTCGGGGTGCTTTATTCGGGAGTGGCACTGCTCGGCTTCGTCATACCGAGCGTGGCCAGACGGCTGAGTGATCACCGCAGTCCATCATTCAACCTTGTCATGGTCTCCTTGCTGGCTATCCTGGGAATGAGCGGTATGTCCTTCTTCTGGCCGATCTGGGGAATTCTCCCTGCCCTGCTGCTGTTCGGTAACATGTACTTCCTTGGCTTTTTCGTCAGCCACTATCTCAACCGTGCCACGGACTCTGAACAGCGCGCCACTGTGCTCAGCTTCAAGGGGTTGTTCTTCAACCTTGGGTATGGCCTGATCGGGCTGCTCTATTCCTTACTGCTGTCGGTCTTACGCGAACGGACCTTGCAGCAGCAGCCCCAGCTCGCCGATGAAACATTAAAAAATCAGGTTTTTGTTGATTCCATGCTCTGGTTTCCAGGCAGCTTTAGCCTGTTGCTGCTGGTCCTGCTCTTTTTTTCTCTATGGCTGTTGCGCGACAGCAAGGAACATCGCCAGGTCGCAGACCCCGATAAACCAAATGATCAGAAATAAATTGACCTGCTCTTTGTTTAAGAATTATTTCTAAGCCTTTCCCGCGCCGCAAGAATAATTCCCGCAGCGCCTGTCGGCAAAACAGTCCCATTGACGGCCGGCCCGGATCGCTATAAGATAAATATTCATATATCTAAATTTTTCAGGGGACCATATGTCGCTCCCATTTCTCACCGACCGCAGCCTGTTTGACCAGCTACCCCAGGCCGGCCTGATCCTCGACCTGGACGGAATTGTCCTGGCCGCAAACGCACGTGCCTGCTCGTTATTGAACAGGGATGAAGCGCAGCTGATCGGTGTTCCCTGCAGCGAAGTCACCGGGTTTTCAATCTGTGACGAATCCTGCCCGCTTGCCGAAGTGGTCACCTCCTGGAGCGGCTCCCGCACCCTTCAGGCCGAAGGATCCATCAACGAACTCCCCCTGCTGGTCGAGCTGACCCCACTGCATGACGGCAGCGGGCAATGCGTTGCCGTGCTTGAAAGTTTCCGCGAGGCGCCTTTGATTAAGGACCTGTCGACCCAGCTGCAGAGCAAGCAGGAGATGCTGATTGCGGAGATGGAACGGTCCAGGGCTCTGGTGAATTCTATTGCCGACGGCATCTACACGATCAACCCGGAAATGCGCATTACCAGTTTCTCCCGAAGCCTGGAAAAAATGACCGGCTATCGGGAGGAAGACGTCCTCGGCCGTTATTGCCGCGAAATCTTCCAGACCAGCGTGTGTGAAACCGACTGCCCCCTGCGCTGGACTCTCAATCATCAAAAACCGGTTCAGAACTGCACGGCGACCTTGCAGAGCAAGAAAGGGGAAGCGATCCCAGCGTTCATCTCTTCCGACCTGCTGCGCGATGCTGAGGGCAATATCAACGGCTGTGTTGGAATCATTCGTGATCGCAGCGAGATCGAAAAGCTCAAAGCACAGCTCGGAAATGTCCATACGTTTGGCGAGTTTGTCGGCAAAAGCAAAAAAATGCTGGAAATATTCGAGCAGGTCAGCACCGTCTCCGCAACCGACTCCACCGTACTGATCCAGGGAGAAAGCGGAACGGGCAAGGAACTCATCGCCCGGGCTATCCATTACCGTTCAGAGCGAAAGAAAGGACCTTTTGTCAGGGTCAACTGCGCCTCACTCACCGAAAGTCTGTTGGAAAGCGAACTGTTCGGTCATGACAAGGGCGCCTTTACCGGAGCGATCAAGGACCGCCCGGGCCGCTTTGAACTGGCAGATGGCGGCACCCTTTTTCTTGATGAGATTGGCGACACTTCGGTCGCCCTCCAGGCAAAACTGCTCCGGGTTCTACAGGAGAAAGAATTTGAGCGGGTGGGCGGAATCCAGACAATTAAAACCGATGTGCGGGTGATTGCAGCGACCAACAAGAACCTGTTTCAGGAAGTCCAGAACAACTGCTTCCGCGAAGACCTTTACTATCGGCTCTGTGTCGTGCCGATTCACCTGCCTCCCTTGCGCCAGCGGAAAGAGGACATCCCGCTGCTCACGGAAACCTTCATCCAGAAATTCAACGCTCATGGAGAACGGATCCAGGAAATTTCAAGCCGCGCCATGTCTCTGTTGATGGCTCACGATTGGCCCGGCAATGTTCGCGAACTGGAAAATGCCATCGAACATGCCTATGTCACCAGCACCACTGGCCGGATTGAAAGGCGCTTTCTGCCAGCAGCTCTCAGAGATCTTCTGCCCGCAACCGATGAAAGCAGCTCGCACGAAGAACAGGGCGAAGAGAACGAAATAATCCGCGCGCTGAAACAGCACCGGTGGAACAAAAGAGAGACTGCGACCGCCCTTGGCATCAGCAGAACAACGCTGTGGCGGCGAATGAAATTACTGGGCCTGACAGAATAAAATCACCCAAAATCCCTTCTACAACTCCGATAAAATACGAATCCACCTGATGACAGGGTCGCAAAGGTCGGTCCAGACGAAACATAATGTTCCACGAAACATTATGTTTCGTCTGGACCGAAAAGATAATTTTATCCAAAATCACCCGCCCTGTAGGGCACTTAGACTATTGACAGAACAACTTGTGTAACAATTCGTTTCATGACAAGATATACAACTAAAATGGTCGGCAAGTCTTTTCAGCCAGTTAGCCATCAGCACAAACTGGCACACATTTTGATTGACATATTCATATGTTCAAATATATTTATACCTCAATCACGTGGATAGAATTTCTTAATTTGCTTGCACTAACACTCAAAAAGTGCTATTAACCCACTGACCGGATCAAGATTTACTCTATTAATCTTGATGTCGCTCAAGACAACACAGTCTCGCGACTCCGCGAGCGAGCAAGGAGAAAATCATGAAACTGTACAAACTGTTAGCCATTGCCCTGATCCTGGCCTTTGTCGCAACGTCTGCCCTGGCGATCGAAGGCGGCAACTCCCGCAAAGGGAAGTACCTGTTCAAGAAGAGCTGTAAAGCCTGCCACAGTGAAGGCGCCGAGGGCGGCAACGTAACCCCGCTGTCCAAGACTATGTCCCAATGGGACCGGATGTTCAAAAAAGCCAAGCATGACCCGAAAGCATGGGAAGGGCTCTCTGAAAAAGACCTGCTGGACATCAACCAGTTCCTGTATGACCACGCTTCTGATTCCGATCAGCCGGAAACCTGCGGTTAATCTAAAGCGTTTACCCTTTTCTAGGAGGCAAGTTAATGCGTAATCTTTTTATTCTTCTGCTGGTCGGGATGCTTCTTCTGCCAGCGACTGCCATGGCAGCTCCGACCCTTGAGGACCTGCAGCTGAAAATCGAGGATCTGTCCAACGAACTCGATGAAATGTATGACATCGTCGAGAAGAACGAGACCCATACCGCCAAAGACCGGATCGAATGGTACGGTGATATGCGCACCAAGGTAGACTCCGTTCACTACCAGGACATCACCTGGAACCCGGGGGTTTCGGTTGACCTGTTCCAGTTCCGCGACGATGTTTTCGCTGGAAATATCCTCGCTCTTGATCCGAGCACTGGACAGCCGGTCGCAGGGACACCACTGGCCAACTTTGCGGCCACCTATCCCCAGCATCTGATGGCTTTCATGCAGGGAGTTCAAAACAACACTCTTCCGGCTGTTGGCGCCTTCTCGATGCTCGGTCTCGATCTCGGGGAAAGTGCTGGCAAGGGCGACCTCAACAACGACATTCTCTACACCACCCGCCTGCGTCTCGGCATGAAGGCAGAAGTGTGGAAGAACGTCAACTTCTCCGGCCGCCTCTCCATGTACAAGAACTGGGGCGACTCCACCGGTATCAAAGTGTTCGATTCCTGGGACGCTTTTACCATGGACGGCACCAACGGTGGCAACACCAGCGGCGACTGGCTGCGGGTTGAGCGCGCCTACTTCGACTGGAAAGACATTGGCGGTTCCGACTTCTACCTGTCGATCGGCCGGCGCCCCTCGACCTACGGCCCGCCCAGTCAATTCCGCGAGAACGAGATGCGCGGCGGCACCCCTTCAGGGCATCTGGTGCATTTCAACTTTGACGGCATCACCGCCGGGTACAAACTGAGCAAACTGACCGGCATCGAAGGCCAGACGGTTCGCTTCTGCTACGGACAGGGTTTCGAATCCCAGTATGGCAACGGCGAACTTTACAACACCAACGACTTCGCCACCAAGGACACGCACCTCGGCGGAATCAACTTCGATATCCTCAACGACGGCACCAACTTCCTGCAGCTGACCGCCTTCGGTGCCATGGACGTGGTTGACGGCTTCAAGGGTGAATTTGCTTTCCCGTCTCAACTGATGCCCCTGTTCGCCCCGACCATCAACCAGGACGCGCAGAACTTCCCGAACATGAACTTCCAGGTCCGTTATCAGCCCAGCACCGTTATCGGCGACATCCTCCTCGGCGGCCTCGGTTACGTCCGCCAGGAAGAGAACGGCGTCAATTACTTCGCCTCGCTCGCTTATACCCAGCTGCGCCCGAACGGCGATGCCGGTCTGTTCGGCGGCATGGGCAGCGACAACCTGTACGTTGCGACTGCCATTGATACAGATGGCGACGGAACTGAAGATCAAATCATGCCGATGCCGACCAACAAAGTCGCTGACGATTCCAACCAGGACGGTTACGGCGTCTATGTCGGCATCCAGATTCCTTCCCCGGGTGGCAAGGTCGGTCTCGAGTACAACTACGGTTCCGAGTACTGGGCACCGTTTACCCAGGCGCAGGATGACGTGATCGGCAGCAAGCTGGCCACCCGCGGTCATGTTGGCGAAGCGTACTATATCTTCGACATCAACCCGAACATGTTCATTAAAGTCGGCGGCCTGTACTATGACTACGAGTACACCGGCAGCGGCTCCCCTGTTGGAACTCCTCAGAAGGTTGATGACGTACTGGATGGTACAGCTGTTTCACTGCTTCCCGTTGCAGATACAGCATGGGATGGTTATGCGTCTTTGACCGTCAAGTTCTAGGTTAGACCCCCAAGGAAAGAGGAGACATCTCCTCTTTCCTTTTGACCAAAAACATCTAAATATATATATGTCTGACTGTTTAGTGAAAGACGTTCCTCATCTGTTAAACTGTCACGCTGAAACAGGCCGCGACTGAATACAGGGTCGCCGCAAACTTTAGATTTATACGTGGAGAAAAAAATGCACTTGAAACGGAATCTTACAATCCTGCTGGTAATGGTCCTGCTGGCCCTGCCGACTCTCGTCCTCGCAAGTACGCACAAAGACCGCATCGAAGGTCCGATCAACAGCGGCACCGAAGCGACCCAGAAATGCCTTGAGTGCCATGAAGATGCTGCGACCGATTTCATGAAGACCAGTCACTGGAACTGGAGTCTCGAGCAGGAGATAGACGGCAAGATCTATCAACGCGGCAAGCGGAACGCCCTGAATAACTACTGCACCAGCGTTGCTTCCAATGAAGACTCCTGCGCACGCTGCCATGCCGGATACGGCATGAGCGACGCCAACACCTACGACTTCAGCAACAAGTCGAACGTTGACTGTCTGGTATGCCATGACACTACCGGCACCTACGCCAAGGCAACCAGCGGTGGCGGCATCCCGAAGGAGAAAGTCAACCTGCTGCAAGTTGCCCAGAACGTCGGACTGCCGATGCGGGAAAACTGCGGTGCCTGCCACTTCTTCGGCGGCGGCGGGGATGCGGTCAAGCACGGCGATCTTGATGGCTCCATGTTCTACCCGGAAAAGTCGACCGATATCCACATGGCCGCCGATGGCAACGACTTCGTCTGCCAGACCTGCCACGTCACCAAAAACCATGAAATTCCAGGGAATTCCATGGGAGTTTCGCCGGTCGGCATAAGCGAACTCGACTGCTCCGAATGTCACGACGCGCCGCATACAGAGTCACGGCTCAATGCCCATGTTGACAAAGTCGCCTGCCAGACCTGCCACATCCCGACCTACTCCAAAGAACGCGCCACCAAAATCTGGTGGGACTGGTCGACCGCCGGTGATCAGTCTCGCGAGGAAGTCACCGATGAGTACGGCAAGCATACCTATGTCACCAAAAAGGGTGACATGAAGTATGGCATGAATCTGTCCCCGGAATATGCCTGGTATACCGACGGCAAAAACCAGGCATATATCCGCGGTGAAAAATTCGACCCGAGCAAGCCGCTGATCATGGCTGCCCCGATAGCGACTAGAGCGGATAGCGGAGCCAAAGTTTACCCCTTCAAGGTCATGCGCGGCAAGCAGATCTACGACAGCAAGAACAACATCCTGATTACCGCTCACCTGGTCGGTGAGGACGGCTTCTGGAAAACGTTCGACTGGAACAAGGCCGCGGAAATCGGCATGAAGGCCTCCGGCCTGCCCTACAGCGGCGAATACGGCTTCGCCGAAACCGTCATGTACTGGCGCCTGAACCACCAGGTATCACCAAAAGAAGAAGCTCTCCAGTGTCTCGATTGCCACGGCGACAGCGGTCGCCTTGACTGGCAGGCTCTCGGCTACAAGGGCGACCCGATGGGTGGTGCCATGTAAGCATATGCTTTCATAGGTAAAAAGAGAGGCTCCCGTTTTTTCGGGGGCCTTTTTTTTCGGCAAGAAATCAGTCAGACCGCTTGACTTAGTTTTGACCTTTGCCTGTTTCTATGCTTTTATGAAAAGAGATGTTTGCGCTCGGTAGAAGCTCCGGACTGGAGAGTGGCCGGTGGCCCCCCCACCCCTCCGACAACAGTCCGTTTCTTCCATTTCCAGATCGACATACTGCCTATGCAGGATAATTTTTTTCACATTATCAGCGCCCTTGCTGTCATTCTGATCGGTGCGTTACTCGGCGGCCGGTTTGCCAGCTTATGTCGGATTCCGCGGGTCACCGGCTACCTGCTGGCCGGTCTGCTGGTCGGTCCTTCCTTTGCTGACCTGTTCGGCTTCCCTCACCTGGTCACCCATTATGCCCTGGGCGAATTGCGGCTGATTTCCGATGTGGCTCTCGCGCTGATCCTGATGAATATCGGCGGGCAGCTGCGGACCGAAAACCTGCGCCGCTGGAAACACCGGATCGCTGTCTTTTCGCTCGGCGAAATACTGGTCACCACCCTCTGTGTCGGCTTTTCCGTCTTTGCCGTCAACCTGCTGTTATTACAGACCACGGTCGGTTCGTTGAGCCTGCTGCAGACTTCAACCTACTTCGGTATCTTCGCCGGGATTATCGGTGTCGCCACCGCACCTGCCGCAACTCTGATGGTCATTCGTGAATATGAAGCGGAAGGACCGGTGACCTCCTCGGTTCTTACCCTGGTCGGGATGAACAACCTGGCCTCGGTCCTCTGCTTCGGCATCGCAGTTCACCTGCTGGTGACCCCCGACGCACAGTTCAGCGGACTGCTGCATAGCACGCTCACACCCATTCTGGTCGGTGGCTGTATCGGCTTTGCGATGTCGGTCTGGGCTCAGCGGATGGAACTGGTCAGCGAGCATAAAATTCTGCTGCTCGGTGGCGTGACCGCCGTCGCTGCCATCTGTCGTGCCTTCGGCATAGAGCCGCTGCTGGCCTGCATGGCTCTCGGCATGGTCCTGGCCAACAGTTCGCCGCGTTGGACCCGACTTGTCACGTCGCTGAGCCAGATCGACTATCCGTTGTATGTTGTCTTCTTTGTCCTGGCCGGTGCCAACCTGCACATCGAAACCCTGGGCCATATCGGACTGCTCGGTGTTGCCTACGTCATCTCGCGCACCGCAGGCAAGCTGCTCGGCGCCCGACTCGGCGCCCGACTCGGCAGATTCGGCCGTCGCGAACAGAGGTGGGTCGGCATGACCCTGCTGGCTCAGGCGGGAATGGCGATCGGGCTGGCCTCGACTCTGGCCCATAAGTGGCCGGAGGGTGGCCCCTTGATCCAGACGATAGTTCTCGGTTCAGTGGTTGTCTTCGAGCTGTTCGGTCCGCTGACCGTTCGTCACGGCCTGGTCAAGGCGGGCGAAGTACCGATCCTCTCGCTGTTGCGCAAACGGGCGCCACAGGGAGCGATGGAGGGGCTGCACAGTGTCGCCCACCATTTCCGCTCGTCACTCGGATTGCCGGCCGGTCACAATGTGGACAATCCGGGAGATATCCTGGTCCGCCATATCATGCGCCGCAACGTGGAAACCATCCATCACGCCACTCCCTTCCAAGAGCTATTACACATCATCGCCCATAGCCGCTATGATCGGTTCCCGGTGGTAAACGACGAACATGACTTCGTCGGCATCATCAACTACACGGAAATCCGCAACCTGCTGTTCGACCCGTCATTATCGAATCTGCTGGTCGCCAGCGACCTGGTCTCCTCAAGCCACCACGCCATTCCGCCCGACACACCGCTTCGCGAAGCACTGAAAACTTTGCAGAAAAAGAGGAATATCAGCTACTTTCCGGTTATTGACCCGGACGAGCCCAAAAAACTGCTTGGCATCCTCAGCCAGAATGATGTGCTCTCCGCCTTCCGCCGACTTGATCTGGAGTAACTCCCTAACAGCAAAAGCCCTCGCTTGAGGGCTTTATCATCACATCGCCGAAACGCCTCGGCAGTCTCTGTTGTGGAGGGGCCAGGGCAGACTGAGTCTTTATTGCTTTGCTTTCGTTAAATGTGAATCAAGGGTACAGATCGGACAATCTTCGTCCGTTTTGATGTAATAGGTCATGCACTCCTCATAGCGTGCTGCTTCATCGGCCTCACCGGCAAGCTCCCGCGCATGTTCCCGACAATGGTGATCATACTTATCGAACAGGGATTGCATCCGAGCCTGTTCAGCGCCCGTAGCACATGCGCCCAGGAGAAATATCAGCATCAGACCCCACGCCAACCCTTTCATGGCGCTACCCCCTTTCCCTCTGGCCTTGGCCCCTTACACTAGAATTTTATCACTGCACAGTCCCCAGACAAGGCAAGAGCAGAAAGATTTCAAGGGGGAAAAAGCAGAAAGACCGCTGCCGGAAAAAAACGGGGGTGCTTCAGTGAAGCACCCCCGTTTCGCTATGCTATGGCCGGCCTGTTATCCTTTGGAGAGGGCTTCGATCTGCTGCTTGGCGTTCTCTGCTTCGGGGGATTTCGGGAAGGTGTTAATCACCTTCTGGAACGTGGTGAGGGCATTACGATTGTCGCCCAGGCTTTTAAAGGAGAAAGCCTGCTTGAACATCGCTGAAGCGGCTTTCGGGTGATTAGGGTAACGTTGAATCACATCCTGAAACTGCAGAATAGCCCGTTCATATTCTTTTTCGCCGTAGAGGGCTTCACCAATCCAGTAGACGGCATTGACCAGCAGGTCATGCTTCGGATACTGCTTGATAAACCCTTCGAGCTGCTGCCGCCCGGCGGCATATTGCTGCTGATTGCGAATTTTATCAAGACCCTGCTTGTATAACTGCTCAGCACTGTCCGCCGAGGAGGCGATCTTGGCCGTTGACGACGCAGAAGCAACCTGCTCAGCAGGCTGTTGCACCACAGCCGCTTTCTGCTGTTGCTCAAGCCGCTGTTCGAGCTTCATGGTCCGCTCCTCAAGAGCGCTCACCTGCATTCCCAGGTCTTCGCGAACCAGACCAAAATCATCACCACGCTGCTGATTCTCACGGGCCAGATCATCCAGTCGTCCATAGATCGACTGAAACTCAACCCGTAGCGTATCTAGCCCGGACTGCAGTTCCGCCTGCTGGCGGCTGAGAGCTTCTATCTGTTGCCGCGAAGGGCCGCCCCCGTCCTGCAGAATTTCAGCATTCCCCTGTTCCACCTGAGCCAGTCGCCGCTTCATCTCCTCAAGATCCATTTCCATACGCAACTGGCTCTGGCTGGGGGGCAGACAACCTGCCAACACCAGCAACAAAAGCGGTACTGTCAGCAACTGAATCGGCTTCATTATTCCTCCTTACCACGAAAAAAAAGGGCCGCACACCTCTGCACGACCCTTTTCCGTTGGAATCATCAATTAGCGCTGCAGGGTAAATTCCGCCCGACGGTTCTTGGACCAGGCCTCTTCAGTTCCACCCATGTCGAGAGGGACTTCCTCACCGTAGGAAATGGTGCTGAGCTGGTCCATCGGCACTCCGAGGGAAATCAAGTAGTTCCGGGTGGCAAGGGCACGCTTTTCCCCCAACGCCAGGTTATACTCATCGGAACCGCGCTCATCACAGTGCCCTTCCACGACAACCTTGAGAGCAGGTGCAGCTTTCAACAGCTGAGCATTGGCATAGAGGGTATCCTGGGCGGCCTTGGTCAGAACATACTGATCGTATTCGAAATGAATCCGGGTCAGCTTGCGCACCAGGGTTTCTGCTTCCATCATCGCCGGCTCGGTCTCCGCAACAGCGACATCGGAAACGGCCTGTTCTTCAACGGATGAAATCTGCTGCTCTTGCATCTGGGTTTCTTCCACCGCCTGGGTACCACCGGCCGCCTGGGAATCGTCCATAGCCGCTTTCTTGGCACACCCGGTCGCCAGCAGGGTAACCAGCGCGAACAGAATAAACATCCGTGTCAGGGTCATACTTTGCATAATGCTCCACTCCTTTCGCTTGCGCGATAGCAAAAAATCAGACGTTGTGTTTGATCTTTCTCGTTAAAAATATCGGACCATTATACAAAAAGCTCATATAAAAACAACTGTTCTTCCCACCTACCAGTGCCCGGACCAGGCCGGGTGGCTGTCATCACCACCCGGAGCTGAAATCCGCCGGGTACCGGTGCCGTCGGCACGCATCAGATAGATCGATTTCTCGTTGTTATGGTCCAGAGAATAAACCAGGAAACGGCCATCCGGACTCCAGCGGGGATGTTCTTTGTTCCCGGGACCGAACGTCAGTCGTCGCTGGTCAGTTCCATCCGGCTTAATCGTGTAGATATCAAAACGCTTATCTTCCAGACGCGAGAAAGCAATCCGCTTTCCGTCCGGGCTCCAGGCCGGGGTTGCATTGTATTTACCGTCAAAGGTCAGCCTTCTGACCTCCAAACTGTCCAGTTTGACGATATAGACATGCGGATTGCCGCGCCGGTCAGAGACAAAGGCGATTTCATTGCCGGCCGGACTCCAGCTCGGATCGACATCAATCCCCCAGTGGTTGGTCAAACGCTTGTGAATTGTTCCGTCGGTGCCCAGCAGGTACAACTCGGAGTTCTTGTCCTTGGAGAGGGTCACAGCGACCTCGCGGCCATCTGGGCTGTAACGGCCACCGATATTGAGCCCTTTCCGGTGCGACAGCCGGGATTCGCGACCGGTATAGATCTCCTTGCGGAACAGGTCCGGATTGCCATTCTTATAGGAGGTAAACAGCAGTTCCTTCCCGACCGGTGAAAAGTCCGGATTGAGAACAATCTTTCGGTGGCTGGTCAGCCGGACCGGGGCATGGCCGTCGACCTCCATCAGGTACAGTTCCTTTTTCCCGGTCCGGTTGGAGATATAGGCAATCCGACTCGAAAACGGCCCCTTGGTTCCCGTCAGGCTGAGCAACACCTGGTCGGCAAAGGTATGGGCGATCCGGCGGGCCTCGTCGAGTTTGCCGATATAGCGCCTCCCGGTCAGCATTCGCCGCGCGACCACATCAAACAGACGGGCCTCGATAATCAGTCTGTCTCCCTCGACCCGGTAGCCCCCCTTGATGACCGCCTCGGCACCAAGCAGTTTCCATTGAGCGAAATCGACCTGCACGCTGCTCAACCCTAAGCTCTCTGCATCCGACAGGAATGCGCCACGATCCACCAGACTGAACAGCCCGGACAGGCTGAGATCCGCCTCCAGAACCGCGTCAATCTCCTGCGCAATTTCAGGTTTGATTGGCCCCATCGGCAGAAAAGAGGTCAGCGCCAATGGAATTTCCTGCTCTCCCGGGGCACTGATTTCAATCTTCACAGCCCAGGCAGACGAAAGGCTTGTCAACAGGAGTGCTACGATAACCAGAAATAATCTTCCATTTTTCATCAGTTCTGCATTTCCCTCAGATTAAAAGTCACTTCAAATTCGGTTTTTTCACCCAGTTCACGGCCCAAATCCTGGGATTTGAGAATCGCCCTCAGCAGCGAGTCATCAAATGCACGGTTGCCTGATTTTGCGATGACTTTTTTGTGTACCAGTTGCCCTTCGGCACTGTAGACCAGGACCCAGACCGCTTCCAAATTCAGGTTATTTCCCAGGTAGGGAGAATAACGCCACTGTTCGGTGATATACGCCTTGACGTACGATGCGAAGGCGATCCCTTCTTCGTCACCTTTGCCGGTTATTTCACCAACCGGGGCGTCCACCACCGGCGAGACAACTTTATCGCGCTCCCGAGCTAAGTCCTCTTTCAACTTGGCGATGCGGTCTTCCCGCTCCTTCTGCCTGCGCATCGCATCAATCTTCTGCGCCAAACTCTGTTCGTCGGCTTTGCTCACCGTCGGTTTGGGAGCCGGTTTCGGTTTTGGTTTCGCAACTGGTTTCGGTTTTGGTTTCACAACCGGCTTCGGTTTTGGTTTGGGAGCCGGTTTCGGTTTCGGCTTGACGACGGGTTTTGGTGATGCTTTCGGCTGGGTCTTTTTAACCGTCTCTTGCTTTTTCTGGCTGGCTTCAGGGCGTCCTGCCTGTGGGTTCTTAACCGGTTTATTCACCAGATTCACCCGGTATACAGGCGGCTTCTCCTTCGGCGGAGAAAAATAGAGCAAACCGGTATAGAACGCCGGCAGCAGAACGTGGATCGCTACCGAGAGCAGCAACATCCGCATGAAACCCGGTTCAAAGCGGGAATGCAACCGCTGCCAGTTCTGTTTCTTGGATAACTTCATCAGGCTGGGTTATTCCTCGGGAACGCGGGTCACCATCCCCAATTTTTCAACTCCAGCCCTTTTGATTGCTGCCATGACTTCTACCACCCGTCCATAGGGAACTTTCTGGTCGGCCTCGAGAAAGACTTCCTGGTCCGTCTTTCCCTTCAGGGCCTGCTGTAAGACCGGCCCCAATTTTGCCACTTGCTGGATTTCCGTCTTGCCGATCGATATTTTTCCGCTCTTTTCCACCGTGACGACCATTGGCTCCTTTTTCACCGGCAGACTTGGAGCTTCAGCGACTTCGGGAAGATCGACCTCAACACCCTGATCCATCATTGGAGCAGTGACCATGAAGATGACCAGCAGAACCAGCATGACATCAACGAACGGGGTCACATTGATCTGCGACAGGGTGCTGCGGCTGCCACCGCCTGGGCGTCCGACTTCCATCTATTTCCCCCGCTCCATGCGATCGACGATATTGAGGAATTCCTGGCTGAAGTTATCCATCTCGCCGATCAGAACGTTGACCTTGTTGAGGAAGTGGTTATAGCCCATAACCGCTGGAATCGCCGCTGCCAAGCCGATTGCGGTCGCGACCAGGGCTTCGGAAATGCCAGGGGCGACGACCGCCAGCGAGGCGCTGCCGGTCTGACCGATGCCGTGAAACGCATCCATGATCCCCCAGACGGTACCGAACAACCCGATGAACGGGGCCGTGGACCCGGTGGTGGCAAGAAAGGTCAGGTATTTTTCCAGCCGATGGGTTTCCTGGGTCGTGGCCCGGCGCAACGCGCGGGAGACATTCCCGAGTCCGCCCAGATCGGCCAACATCTCTCCCTCCTCTGATCCCGCCGCTGCCCGCTTTTTGAACTGAAGCAGCTCATGGTAACCCTCACGAAACAGGATCGCCAGAGGTGAATTGGTGAAATCACGGACTCCCTGGCCGATAATGTCAAAACGCTTCTTGGACCAGAAAAAATCGAGAAACCGGTCTGATTCCTTGATCGCCAGCTGGATGACCCGAACCTTGTAAAAAATGATCGCCCAGGAGACCAGTGAGAAATAAACCAGCACCAGCAGAACCAGCTTGACCACCGGACCAGCTTGAAGGACTAAATCCAAAACAATTCTCCTCTTATCGTCATATCGGCAAAGGTTTTATATCTACGGGCCTGCAAGAGGCAAGACCAACAAAACACGTATTCCCCAAAGGGTGAATTATCCGGCAGCCCAGACGGCAAGTCAACCGTACAGTGCCATTTTCAGGGCTGTGCGGACAACCCTTCAGCAACCGCAAGACTGCGCAGATATGCTGCCGTCCGTGTTGCGGGAGAGCGCTGCAGAAAACGTCTCAGAGCAGCAACATCATCCAGGTCATCCCAGGGCGGCAACAGCTGATAGTCGATGCCTGCCGCCGTAGCACGCTGACGGGTGGTTTCCAGCAGCTCGGGAGAACTCCACGGCATATCGACAAACAGCTGCGGATGATGGCAGGTCTCACCGATAAGTGCATAGCCTCCGTCATGCGCGGGCGCAAGAGCCAGGGAGTGGTGTTCAAGAGCGGCGAAGGCTTGGGCCACCAGCCCCAGCGGCAGGTCGGGACTGTCGCTGCCGATCAACACAGCTTGCTGATAGCTCTGCCGGAAAAAATGCTGCAGGGCATTGGCCATCCGGACACCCAGATTCTTACCATGCTGCTGGTATAAGGGAACGTCGCTGAAGGTATTGCGAAAGTAATCCTCGCCACCGGCATAGCAGATCACCAGATCGAACGGACCTTGGCGCATCTCGGCGACGGTTTCACCCAGCGCGATCTGATACAACTCAGCCGCCTGCTCAGCAGTGAGCGGAGGAGACAGTCGCGTTTTTACCTCCCCCTGAACGGGTTCCTTGGCAAAAACACCCAGAACTCTGCGAGGACTCGGCAAGTTATCCACCTTTTCCACAGACTTATCCACAGGCCGCTCAGCGATTGAATTCGACCTGCGCATAGGCCGAATGATTATGGATTGACTCGAAGTTTTCACACTGCACCCGGAACCAGGTTATTCCCGGGACCGATTTCAGTTTTTCGGTAATCGCGCGAACCATATCCTCGACAAACATCGGGTTGTCATAAGCCTGCTCGGTCACCGCTTTTTCGTCCTCCCGCTTGAGCAGCGAATAGACCGGCGCACTGGCACAACCCTCGACCCACTCAATCAGATCTTCCAGCCAGACATGGTCCATGTAGCGGATCTGGACATTGACCAGGCTGCGCTGATTGTGGGCACCCCGTTCGCTGATCTCTTTTGAACAGGGACAGAGAGACGTGACCGGCACGCTCACTTCGAGGACAAAATCGAACTGCTGACCGAGACTGCCGATCATCCGGCACTGGTACTCCATCAGGCCGCGAGCCCCTGACGCGGGGGCACGTTTTTCGATAAAATACGGGAACTCCAGTTCCAGGTGAGCCCTGCCAGCCTCAAGACGCCGCTTCATTTCGGTGAGAATCGTTTCAAGGTTCTCAACGCTGATTTCACCATGATAGAGGTTGAGCACTTCAATGAAGCGGCTCATGTGGGTTCCCTTGAAGTGGTGGGGCAGGTCGACAAACATATTGACCCGAGCCACCGTATGCTGGTGTTCGAGGTGTTTATCCTGAACCACGATCGGATAGCGGATATCCTTGACGCCCACCTTGTCGATAGCGATGTTGCGGGTATCCCTGCTCTGCTGCATGTCAGGCATCTGGCCCATGCTGTCACCCCCTGAAGAAGACAAAGTCTAGGAACCGAGAGAGTAGTCGATCGGATCGGTGAGACCCGCCTCGGAAAACCCCTTGAGCCGGAGCAGGCAGGAATCGCAACGACCGCATGACCGCCCGTCCGAAGCCGGATCATAGCAGGAGTGGGTCAGGCGGTAATCGACCCCCAGCGCCAGTCCGCGCTGAATGATTGCGGCCTTGCTCAAATCAATCAGGGGCGCATGAATCCGGTACGGATTTTCCCCTTCGACCCCTGCCCTGGTCGCCAGATTCGCCATCCGCTGGAAGGCTTCGATAAAGGCAGGTCGACAGTCGGGGTAGCCTGAATAGTCGAGCGCGTTGACCCCGATGTAGATGTCGCTTGCACCCAACACTTCGGCCCAGCCAAGCGCAAAGGAAAGAAATATGGTGTTGCGCGCGGGGACATAGGTAATGGGGATCTCTGCTTCGCTCGAACCATTCTTGGGCACGTCAATATCTGCGGTCAGGGCACTGCCTCCCATCTTGCGCAGGTCGATATCGACCACCATATGCTCCTTGGTACCGATCAGCGGCGCATACTCCCGCGCCTTCTCCAGTTCGATTGAATGGCGCTGACCGTAGGCAAAGCTCAGGGCATAAGGGTCAAACCCCTCGTCACGGGCAATCGCCATGCAGGTCGTCGAATCAAGACCGCCACTATAGAGAACAACTGCTTTTTTCATCCATTTCCTTCCTCGATGGGCATTCCGTTGAACATAGTCGCATTGACGTCGACGGGTCAACTCAGTGCACTTCGTAAAAATTGCCGGTTCCCAGCCGATGAACCTTAAGCAGATTAGTGGTCCCGGGAGCTGACACCGGACTGCCCATGGTAATCACCACCACATCGCCCCGCTGCAACAGGCCGGAGTTGAGGACCGCTTCCTCTACCGAGGTAATCTGGCCCTCGGTGCTCCCCTCGATATCAACCCGCAGCGACCTGATACCGGAGTAGAGAGCCAACCGCCGGCGAACCTGCTGGGACGGCGTGACCGCCAGAACCGCCAGAGACGGTCGGTATTTCGCCACCAGTGCTGCGGTGCTACCGGTCTGGGTAAAGGCCAGGATTGCCGCCGCATTGACATTCTCGGCAACCCGGCAGGCGGCCTGGCCGATCGCTTCAGGCAGATTTCGATACCCGTCAACCTCGGGCATCAGGGCGTAAGTTCGTTCCCGCAGTTGCGGGTCGGTCTCGACATCACGGGCCACTCGGTCCATAACCTCTACGGCTTCACGGGGATAGGCACCGGACGCTGTTTCACCGGAAAGCATCACCGCATCAGTGCCATCAAGAATGGCATTGGCAACATCGGACGTTTCCGCCCGGGTCGGGCGCGGATTCTGGATCATGCTCTCCAGCATCTGGGTCGCGGTAATCACCGGTTTTCCCGCCAGGTTGCACTTGCGGATAATTCTTTTCTGAATCAGTGGGACCCGTTCGGAAAGGATCTCCACCCCCAGATCACCACGGGCAACCATGATGCCGTCTGCCGCTTCGAGAATCCGGTCAAAATTGTCCACCCCTTCTGGTTTTTCAATTTTAGCGATGACCCGCAGTTCCGATTTTTTCTGATACAGAATATCTTTCAATCGGTTGACCTCGTCGGCATCCCTGACGAATGAGAGCGCCACCCAGTCAAGCTGCTGATCGATACAGAACTGCAGATCAGCCCGGTCCTTATCCGTCATAGCCGGCACGGAAACCTTGACTCCGGGCAGGTTGATCCCCTTGCTGTCGCGCAGCAGGCCGCCGACCAGAACCTTACAGCGGACCCTCTTTCCTGCGCTATGAAGCACTTCCAGTTCCAGTTGCCCATCGTCCAGCAGAATCCGGTCTCCGCTCTCCACATCATTGGGCAGGTTGGCGTAGCTGGTCGGTATCACCCCATCTGCCCCCTCGACCGGCTCGGTGGTAATGACCACCTCCTGTCCCGGAGTCAAAACCTGCCCGCCTGAACGCATCTTCCCGGTGCGGATTTTCGGCCCCTGCAGATCACCGAGAATGGAAACGGCACGTGCCTGTTGCCGGGAGAGCTCACGGATCGTTTTGATCCACTGTTGTTTCTGCTGGTGCTCGCCGTGGGAAAAGTTCAATCGGAACACATCAACCCCCGCTGACAGCAACCCTTCGAGCCCCTGCCGGTCGCCACAGGCCGGTCCGACCGTTGCGACTATTTTTGTGCGTCGGATCATACTCTCTCCTTAATCTCTCTCTTGCCAACAAAAGAGGTGCTGCTATCCTACTCCCCGACCTGGGAAAGTTCAACACTACCAGACACGGGTTAGCCGATTTTCAGAAGAAATCGTCGGGTCACCGCAGTTCAGGATTATTGCTCCTGGCGCGAAGGCCATGTTATAAGGTGTGGTTAGTCATGCAGACATGAACAGTGACACTTAACTGTCGGAGAAACCCTTTATCCCGATGAAATATTCTCTGAAAAATGTGACCCTGCGCCAGGGCCTGACCTTTCTCCTCATCGCGCTGGTCGCTTCCGTCCTGCTGGGAACAGTCAGTCTCGTCGGAGCCTATTATTACGTCTCCAGCACTCTTCCGCGTGTTGAGACCCTCTCCGATTATCGCCCCCCGTTGATCACCCGTATTTACAGCGACGATGGGACTATTATCGCCGAATACTCTCGGGAGCGGCGGGTGCTGGTCGATATTGAACAGATGCCGCGCCAGCTGCTGCAGGCATTTGTCGCCGCCGAAGATGCGGGATTTTTCAAACACCAGGGGATCGATTTCCAGTCGATTGTGCGCGCCGCGTTTAAAAATGTCAAAGCAGGCGGAATTGCCCAGGGGGGCAGTACCATTACCCAGCAGGTTGCTAAAAAATTATTGTTGACGTCTGAGCGTACCTTCACCCGCAAGTTCAAGGAAGCCATCCTGGCATGGCGGATGGAAAAACACCTCACCAAGGAGGAAATTCTCTATCTCTACCTGAACCAGATCTATCTCGGCCATCGCGCTTACGGCGTGGAAGCTGCCGCGGAAAACTATTTCGACAAAAATGTTGAAGAGCTGACCCTGGCCGAATGCGCTATTCTCGCCGGACTGCCCCAGGCTCCAAGCCGCTACTCTCCCTACCGTCATTATGAACGGGCCGTTGAGCGACAACGCTATGTGCTTGGCCGCATGGTCAAGGAGGGCTATATCAGCCGGCAGGAAGCCGAACAGGCCGAGAAGGAAAAGGTGAGGATCAGGCCACGCCTGAACACCCACCTGGAAGAGACCGCTTATTTCAACGAACAGGTTCGTCGCTACCTTGAGGAACGCTTTGGAACAGATGTTCTCTATACCGGTGGCTTGCAGGTTCAAACCAGCCTGAATCTGAAAATGCAACAGGCTGCGCGCGAGGCCGTTCGGGAAAACCTGCGCAACCACGACAAACGGCAAGGCTATCGTGGCCCGGAACAGTTACTGGCACCACAGCAGTGGGCCGACTTTCTTGACGAGCTGCAACAGGATCTGGAGATTGAAGCGCCGCAGGTCGGCAGTATCCTGCCCGCCCTGGTCATCGATGGAAACAAAGAGGAGATCCGTTGCTTTGTCGGTGAGCTGGAGGGCAGTATTCCCATTGACACTGCCAAGTGGGCTCATCCGCTCCAGGTTGTCGCAACAGATGAGCAGGCAAGCGGAAATAAGCATCATGGGACGGCCACCCGCCTGCCGATCGGCTCCGTGATCAAGGTGAAAATTCACCAGATCGATGCGGATGAATCTTTGCAGTTACGCCTGGAACAGGATCCACTCGCCCAGGGCGTGCTGATCGCCATGAGTCCAAGCGACGGCCAGATCAAAGCGATGGTCGGCGGGTACGATTTTGCCAACAGTCAGTTCAACCGGGCCATACAGGCAATGCGCCTGCCCGGCTCAGCGATCAAACCGATAATCTATGCTGCAGCTCTCGACAAGGGCTACAGCCCCGCCAGCATTATTCTCGATACCCCGCTGATCTATGAGGAGAAAGATGATGAGGGCAAGCAGAGTGCATGGAAACCCAAAAACTATGAGGAAAAATTTTACGGGCCGACAACCTTCCGGCAGGCACTAGCCCATTCCCGCAACGTCGTCACCGTCAAGATCCTTGAAGATATCGGGGTCGGCTACGTGGCCAACTATGCACGCAAGCTGGGCATCGAGACGCCACTGAACCGTGACCTGACCCTGGCGCTTGGATCGACAGCGGTGACTCCGTTGGAGATGTTAACCGCTTACAGTGTCTTTGCCAGCGGCGGCATCCTCGCACCTCCGACCTACATCACCAGAATCCTAGACCGCGACGGACGCATCCTTGAATCGATCGATCCGGCGGACTTCCCGGACGGTATGGCGGACGACCAACGCCTGATCCGGCGTCCACCCCGGCGGGTAATCTCTCCCGAGACCGCGTATCTGATAACCAATGTGATGGAAAGTGTCGTTCAGGAGGGGACCGGCTGGCGGGCCAGAGCCATCGGCCGGCCGTCGGCCGGTAAAACCGGAACCACCAATGATTTGAAGGATGCCTGGTATATCGGCTACATTCCCCAGTTGGCTGCCGTCTCCTGGACCGGCTACGATCAGGAACGGCCATTGGGCAAAAGTGAGACCGGCTCCCGAGCTGCCGCCCCCGCCTGGGTCAGCTTTATGCAAGCAGCGGTTCAGCAGTACCCGGTTGAAAACTTTCCTGTCCCGGACAGTATTGAATTTTATCCGATCGAAACCAAGAGTGGCCTGTTGCTGGAAGAAGATAATGAGCAGGCTTATTTTGAGGCTTTTGCCCCAGGAACCGCCCCGACCCGCTATGCCCATGATGAACAACAGCCGAAGGCAAGAGACTTTTTCCGCCTCGACCTTGAAGAGACCCTATAAAAAGACCTCCGCTCCTTGACCAGATGACCTTCCCGGTGATAGTTTAAAGACAATTCACGTGGTGCAATTATAGGTTCATGTTCTTGGCTTGCGGGAGTTGATCCGCTCCATTTTCTGGACCTCTTCAAATGAGTTTGTTGCCCGGAAGTGCCATCGGGGGCTACGGAAGCAACAGCAACCGACCCGGCTCTTTAATAATCCGGGTTTAGCCACACAGGAACACCACCTTTACCCCCCTGGTACCCAGCTGTCGTGGGAACCAAATGTACGGAGTGACAGTCTTTCTACCATCTGACAACCATGAAAGGAGGAACTCCCATGAAAAAATCATCGTTTGCCAACCGCACCCCGATCTTTCTGAGCCGCTCAGCAATCTGGCATCCAGCATCACAACTGAGTGTCAACATGGATGCGATCTCCGCGGACAATGTTAAAAACCTGCATGGATCACGCCCCCTCTCAACAAAGGTCCTGATTACCATAACCAACCGCCGAAGCAGGTGAAAGTTAAAAAATGAACCCAGACAAAGCCCCTGATCATCCCGATCAGGGGCTTTTCAGTTGCAGCAGAACCAGGGCAAAGGCGGAACCAGTTGAGCACTACAGTCGCTTTGAAAAAACTTAGCCGAAAACAACTCAGATTTGGCCCAGGTCTGGCAGTCACTGTCTCATCAGGATGGTCGCGAAGAAATCGGTGAAGACCCCGTCTACCCCGAGTTTCTCCAGGCGCTGCAGTTCAGAGTGTTGGTTCACAGTAAAAGCCAGCACCCGCAATCCGCGTCGGTGGGCCTCGGCAACCATCTCATCGGTAATCAGTGTACGTTCAAAGTGGCACGACCAAAGCCGCAGTGACTCGGCAAGGCCCCACAGGTTCTCCGGCAGTTGATCGCAGATGATCGCCAGGCGCAGTTCCGACACTCCCCTCCTGAAATGGAACAGTTCCGCCGGAGAGAAGGAAGAGATCAGCAGATTCTCGGGCTTAATCTGCCCCCGTTCCAACCATTCCTTCAGTAACATTGCCGTTACGCTCCCGGTCCCTTTCCCCTTCAGTTCAATATTGAGGGTATCCTTCTCGCCAAGCAGGGCCAGCACTTCCGCCAGGAGCGGAATCGCTTCCCCCCGGCCAGCATCCAACCTGCGCAGCTCCTGCAGACAAAAGTTCCCCACCAGACCACTGCCGTTAGTGGTCCGCTCCAGACTTTCGTCGTGTATCACAATAAGTTCACCATCGGCGGAGAGGTGAACGTCGAGCTCCAACCAGGTCGCCCCCGCCTCAAGCGCCCTGCGAAATGCGAGCAGGGTATTTTCCGGGTACTCACCGCTTGACCCGCGATGTGCCACACAAATCATCATCACCTCCCCGGCGGATAAAGCACAGAAGGCTCCTGTGCCAAGCCATTTTTATCTGGCTGATTTGAATAAAGAGGACTATGGTGGCCGCTTGTTTCGATCATTCTTCAGGAGAGACCCTTGCTCGAGCAAAGATCGCTTTTACCTCAAATCAGCCTGCTCTTCGCGATGCTGCTCTGGTCGAGCTCGTTCGTTGCGCTGAAAATTGCCTTTCAAGGCTACCATCCCATGCAGGTCATCTTCGGTCGCATGCTGGTCGCCAGTCTCTGTTTTCTGCTCTTCATCCCCAGCTTCCGTCAGATAAAATGGCGCCGTCGGGACTTCAAATATCTTCTGACCATGGCCATCTGCGAGCCCTGCCTCTATTTTATTTTCGAAGCAAAAGCCCTGGAAAACACCTCCGCCGCCCAGGCGGGCATGATCACTGCCATGCTCCCGCTGCTGGTCGCCATTCTTGCCTGGGTATTCCTTGGCGAACGGGTCAGCAGGCAGACCCTGGTCGGCTTTTCTCTGGCGATAGCCGGTGCCTGCTGGTTGAGCCTGTCGAGTGAAACCACTGAAATGGCCCCCAATCCCCTGCTGGGCAACTTGTGCGAATTTCTCGCCATGGTCTGCGCAGCAGGCTACACTGTCTCACTCAAGCACTTGACCAGCAATTACCCCCCCCTGTTCCTGACCGCCTTTCAGGCTTTTCTCGGCAGCCTGTTCTTTTTCCCCTTCCTGCTGGTCCCCGCGATCGGTTTTCCCACCCAATGGTTCTCAACCCCCGCGCTGTCGGTAGTCTACCTTGGGACGTTCATTACCCTGGGAGCCTATGGGCTCTACAATTTCGGGGTCAGCAAGGTTCCCGCCAGCAAGGCTGCAGCATTCGTCAATCTGATTCCCGTTTTCAGCGTCCTGCTCGGCATGGCAATTCTCGGTGAGCACTTGACCACCGGTCAATGGCTGGCGGCCGGACTGGTCTTCGTTGGCATTTACATCAGTCGCGGTGGCGGAGCAAAAAAGGTTGAAGTTGCGACTCAAGGGTGAGTTTTTCGATCCTCTGTGCTAGTTTGTTCTCAAGTTCTTCCGGAGCATCCCATGGAGATCAATCTGCAACCAATCGGCTTTCTGTGTTCCCCCTACCGGGAAAAATTTATCGTTCCCAGGCAGCCGGGACTGGTCAAATCAATCCACGCCAAACTGAACCTGGTCGCTCCCTACAACCGTGCCGAAGCAGTCCGCGGACTGGAACAGTTCAGCCACCTGTGGTTGATTTTCCTGTTTCACCAGAACCTCGGGCAGGGCTGGCAACCAACGGTTCGACCGCCGCGTCTGGGTGGGAACAAACGGGTCGGGGTCTTTGCCAGCCGCTCACCCTTCCGGCCCAACCCCATCGGCCTCTCGGCAGTCGAACTTGTCGCGATCCAGCAGACCGACACCGGTCCGGTGCTTGACCTCAGGGGGATTGACCTTGTCGACGGGACCCCGATTCTCGACATTAAGCCTTATCTGCCCTACGGGGACAGCATCCCTGCGGCGACCGGTGGGTACGCGGATCAGCCACCCGCCATCGTCACGACCGTCCGGTTCAGTGAATCTGCCCAGCATCAACTGATTGAACAACAGAAAGAGTACCCCCTTCTGCAGCAGCAGATCAGCGAACTTCTCGCGACAGATCCCCGCCCCGCCTATCGCCGCACGCAGCAAGACGGCAAGGAGTACGGTGCTTTACTTTTTGACTTCAACATCCGCTGGACCATGACCTCTGACTGCGTCCTGGTCCTGGCAGTCGATCCAGCGGACACCGCTAACGGGTAAATCCATCAAGCACCCGTTCCGTTTCTGCGCGACCTACCTCGATCAACTCCTTGGCCCGTTCAAATTCGTAGATCGTACAGATCGCCTTCGGAATTTCAATGACGATATCGGGCGAGTAGGCGGCCAGCTTGAAACTGGCAATAGTGCTCTGCATGGCGTCCAGGCTCTTGGAAATGACATCGAACAGTCCCGCCTCATCTTCCGCGACCCGGTGGTTTTTTTTCTGCAGGCTGTCAACAAATTCCACTACCATCTTGTGATAGCGGTTCATTTCCTTGCGACCCGGTGGGGCCGGGAGAGGCGGATGAATACTGCGTGACGGGCCACTTAAGCTCACGGCGATCGTGCAATCAGTCATATCCCGCAAGGTTGGTGCGATCGGAATCGGATTCAGCAGTCCCCCGTCAACCAGCTTCTTCCCTTGCCAGGAAAATGCGGAAAAAACCGTGGGGAAAGCAATCGAAGCGCGAATGGCGTCAAACAAGGGACCGCGCGACAACCAGACCTCTTTGCTCTTCTCAAGGTCGGTTGCCACTGCGGTATAGGAGATGGGCAGATCCTCGATGTTCTGATCCCCGGTGAGCTCCTTCAGGGTATTGATGATCCGCTCACCCTTGAACAGGGCCGTCCCGCTGAACGACAGATCCAGCAGCCGCAAAACATCAAGACGTTCCAAAGCACAGACCCACTTGGCATAGGTCTCCAGCTCACCGGCGGCATAAATCCCCCCCACCAAAGCACCGACCGATGAACCGGAAATCGAGCGGATCGTAAAGCCTCTCTCTTCGAGAACCTGGATCACCCCGATATGCGCCATCCCCCGCGCACCGCCACTGCCGAGGACCAGCGAAATGCTCTTTGCTGCATGCATACTGCCGTCCTTAATCAACCCTCCATCAACTGGCGCAGAACAAGATTCAGGATACCGCCGGCGAGGAAATAGTCGACCTCCTGAAGCGTATCGAGGCGCGAGAGAACATTAACAGACAGGGTCTCCCCGTTATCACGGCGTAACGTCAGGGGCAGCTGCTGTTTCGGCGACAGTGGCCCGGAATAATCGAGGTTGACGCTCTCGCTGCCATCAAGCTGAAGGGTCTCTGCAGAGGTTCCTGGGGGGAACTGTAACGGCAAAACCCCCATCCCAATCAGGTTCGACCGGTGGATCCGCTCATACCCTTCGGCAATAACCGCCTTGATGCCGAGCAACAGAGACCCTTTGGCCGCCCAGTCCCGGCTGGAGCCGGTACCGTACTCACGCCCGGCAATGATCACCAGCGGAGTATTGCTGGCAGCATAACGCTGGGCTGCGTCAAAGATGCTCATCTCTTCTCCGCTGGGGATATGGCGGGTAAAACCTCCTTCCAGTTTCGGGACCATGCGATTACGCAGGCGGATATTGGCGAAGGTACCACGCATCATCACCTCGTGGTTGCCGCGCCTTGAGCCGTACGAATTAAAATCTTCTTCGCGAATCCCACGCTCCGTCAGGTATTGACCGGCCGGGGAGTCCGCCTTGAACGAACCGGCCGGGGAGATATGATCAGTTGTGATACTGTCGCCCAGCAGGGCCAGAATCCGAGCCTCGGAAAAGCCGGAAAACATGTTACGGTCTGCTTGTCCGGAGAAAAAGCTCGGCAGGCGAATATAGGTCGAACCATCGTCCAAAGCGTAGGTCAGCCCTTCAGGAACAGGCAACGCCTGCCAGTGTTCATCGCCGCTAAAAACCTCCGCATACTCCTTGCTGAACATCTGCGAAGTGACCAGCGCAACCTTCTCCGCCACTTCGGCATTGCTCGGCCAGATATCCTTCAAATAAACCGGTTTGCCGCTGTTGTCCTCACCCAGGGGATCAGTGCTGAGGTCAATGCGGGTGGTCCCGGCCAGGGCATAAGCCACAACCAGCGGCGGAGACGCCAGCCAGTTGGCCTTGACCTGCTGGTGAATTCGGCCTTCAAAATTTCGGTTTCCGGAGAGCACCGAAGAGACGGTCAGGTCCTGCTCTCTGATTGCATCAGCAATGGGTCCGTTGAGGGGGCCGGAGTTGCCGATACAGGTGGTACACCCGTAACCGACCACCTGAAAGCCGAGAGCATCCAAGGCGGGTTGCAACCCGGCTGCCGCCAGGTAATCAGTTACCACTTTCGATCCGGGAGCCAGCGACGTCTTGACCCAAGGTTTGCTGACCAAGCCAAGTGCTACCGCTTTTTCCGCCACCAGGCCGGCAGCCATCATCACCGCCGGGTTTGAGGTATTGGTACAGGATGTGATCGCCGCGATCACCACATCTCCCTGCTGCAGAGCATAGTCACTACCGGCCACTGCAGCTTTTTTATCCTCTTCCCCGTCCGGCAGAGCCGCTTCTAGAGCAGTTCGCAGTTGACTCATTGCGACCCGGTCCTGAGGCCGTTTCGGGCCAGCCAGACTGGGTACGATATGACCCAAGTCAAGCTCAAGAACGGAGCTGTACTGAGGGTCCGCGTCCTCCGGGGAGCGCCACAGTCCCTGCGCCTTGCAGTATGCTTCAACCAGCTCGAGGGTTGCCTCATCTCGTCCGGTCAGCTTCAGGTATTCGAGCGTGACCTGATCAACCGGAAAAAAGCCGCAGGTGGCACCATACTCAGGAGCCATGTTGGCAATCGTTGCGCGATCTGCCAGCGGCAACTGATCCAGTCCTGGGCCGAAGAACTCGACAAACTTCCCGACCACACCATGCTTTCGCAGCATTTCCGTCACGGTCAGAACCAGATCTGTCGCGGTAATTCCCTCGCCAAGCGTGCCGGACAACTTAAACCCGACCACCTCTGGAACCAGCATCGAAATAGGCTGATCGAGCATAGCCGCTTCCGCTTCGATACCACCAACCCCCCAACCAAGGACTCCCAGGCCATTGATCATGGTCGTGTGACTGTCGGTCCCAACCAGGGTATCTGGATAGGCCCAGAGTTCACCATCCAACTCGTCGGTCCAGACGGTGCGGGCCAGATACTCCAAGTTGACCTGATGGCAAATGCCGGTGCCGGGGGGGACTACTCGAAAGTTGTCGAACGCCGCCTGTCCCCAGCGCAGGAACGCATAACGCTCTCGATTGCGTTCCATTTCAACAGCCACATTGGCGGCATAAGCGTCATTGCTGGCATAATGGTCGACCATGACCGAATGATCTATAACCAGATCGACCGGGATCTGCGGATTTATCTTAGCGGGATCGCCACCCTGCTGCTGCACTGCATCGCGCATTGCGGCAAGATCAACAACTGCGGGTACGCCGGTGAAATCCTGCATCAACACCCGTGCCGGACTGAAATCGATTTCCGGAGCCACACTCTGGTGCGGGCTCCACTGGGCGACTGCCTGAATCATTTGCGCGGTTATATTGCTACCGTTCTCTTTACGTAACAGGTTTTCCAACAGAATCTTGATGGTTTTAGGCAACCCGTGGACCATCTTCAGGCCATTGTCCGTCGCAGCCTGCAAACTGCAATAACGGTAGCTTCCATTCTTCAGCTTCAGTGTGGTCCGGCTGCTAAAAGTATCTCTGCCCATTTATTCGTTCCTTTCTGCGGTGCGAAAGAGGTTTGCTCAGCATCTGCCCTATTATAGCAATGTAACCATGTTCTTGCAGCGCGGAATACGTGGGTGGGAACAGTTCAGGGCCTTGAAGAAAACTTCAAGGCCCTGAATTGCTGCTGCTTTTCTGACTGGTGATTCCGGCTTCAATTGAGTGACCGTTCCATCCAGATTTTCCACTGATTATTTTCCCGGACCAGGCTGAGTAATTTTCTTGTCCTGTCGCCGTAGGTGTCTGAGCGGTATTTCTGCAAGAGTTTTACTTCTGCCATATCAGCCCCCAAGAACTTGAAATCAAGAAAGTCCAGTTCGATTTCAATCCAAGCTGGCCCGCTCAATCGCCGCTGCCGTTCTTCGAGCCACTCCTGCCGGGACTGGGCGGCATCAGGCTGGTAGTCGCCGCTGTAATGGGCGAAGTAGGCGGAGATATCCTGATCGCTCCAGGCTTTCCCCCAGGCCTTGAGAAAGGCCTGAATGTTTGTCTTAGCAGCATCAGGCTGTTCCTGCTGTAAAACCTGCGGGTTCTCGGCGGCAGTTTCCGGAATCGGGTCGCTTGGTAACGATTCGATCTTGGTCGCAGCGGCTTTTTCTCCTTTTTCGGCACCTCCCACAGAAACGATTGCGGCCTGCACAGACTGGCTTGAAACGCCTGCCGCCTTTTCCTCAGCTCCCTTTTTCTGCTCAGGCAGAGTCACGCTCGTCACAGGTGCATCAACTGGCTCCGGCGTGACTGGACGAACCTTTTTTTGCTCCGTGGTCGATGCTGCAACAATCGGCATTCGCTCAACGCTCACCTTGTGTGCAACCTGATCCTGCGCTGGCACCATCCAGACATTGAACAGAAAGTAGACCAGGCTGCCGGCAGCAGCCATCCCGACTAAGCAGCCGCCAACCAGCCAGACTGCGGGGTGACGCTGCTGCGGCTGATTATCCAGCATTTCCAGGGCGATATTTTTATCGATCTGTGTCTTTTTCAGCTGCTGCTGACATTGTTCAAACATCTCCCGGGTTGCTACCAGTTCCTGTTCTGCCTGTTTTTGCGCAGCAGCGGCCTCTTCTAATTGCGCATATAAACGAAGCTGCTCCTCGTGCTGCAGAATATTTTCCTTATCGGTTTTTTCCCCGGCAGGGGCTGGGACCTCTATCAACTGTTGAGGGGGACTGGCATTTTCAACAGTGGCCGGGACAGCAACGCTTTCCTCCTGGATCATTTCGTCAAGCTCCAGAGGGTAATCAAAATCATCCCGCTCTGCGGCTTGCGAGCTGCCCTTAGGGAGAGGCTCTTCCGGTGGGTCGAGAATCATATCGATAGATCTGATCAGCTCATCGTAACTGGGGATACCCTCTTGTGACAGCCCCAGCAACGCCGACATCAGCTCTTTTTCCCGATATCCCTTTAGCCTGACGACTAGGTCGACCAGCGAAACCGACTGGTCATCTTGCGGCAGAACCAGCGCCAGAAAGAGTTCGCCAAGACCAAAAGAGGACTGTTTCTGGGCCAGGCTCGGAGTCTGACTCGGTGCAGAGATATCGCTGGCAGAACCATAGAAAGATTCAAGCAATTCGGTAATACCGAAATTGGTCAAGACCGGCCTGCCCTGCTCATCCGCAAAGACCTCTTCGGCGGCAAGCATTCCGTGTTCAAACCCCTTACTATGGGCATAAGCCAATCCCTCGGCAAGCTGCCTGATCACTAGCAACCCCTCTCTTTCGCTCAGGGGAAGGGGCTGACTTGAGGAAAAACGACCCTGCGGAAAGAAGGTCGTCGTATAGAAGCAGGTGTTCTCTTCGCGGCCGATATCGAAAATGGGGGCCAAGGCAGGATGATCAAGTTCGGCGAGTTTTTCGAGCTGTTGTTCGAAAGTCTGCTGCTGCTGTGCATCAAATGCATCCGGCAACATAATCAGCTGCAGGACAACATCGGAACCAAGGAACGGATCCGCAGCTCGGCAGCAGACGCGCTCATCACTCACGGCAAGCTGTTCTTTGACAGTGTAGAGTCCATACTGGTCTTTGATCTTCATCTCAACCGACCCCCTTCAGCAAAAACTCGCTTCTAATCAGCCCATAATGGAAGATTATTAATTATTTCTTATTATATTGTCAATAACTTCTTTCTACCCCGACACGCGGGCAGCTGTCTATCAGGGGGCACCGGCTACAATGGGGCACTGGTGCTTTGCAATATTCACGACCATGGGCAATCAGGATGTGCCCAGCTTGAGTCCAATAGTGCCGGGGCAACAGGCGCATCAACTCCTGTTCAATTTTTACCGGATCGGTCTGCCGGGTCCAGCCAAAACGGCGCGACAGCCTCTTGACATGGGTATCAACGACCATTCCCGGGATAGCGAAAGCATTACCGAGGACCACGTTGGCGGTTTTACGTCCAACCCCGGGCAGAGCGACCAGTTCCTCCAGAGATCTCGGCACCTGTCCGGCATGACGCTCCAAAACGGTTGCAGCACAAGCGATCAGGTTCCTGGCCTTGTTGCGAAAGAAACCGGTAGAGCGGATCAGGGCCTCCAACCGTCCTTGAGGGCATGCGGCCATCTCTTTCGGTCCGGGCAAAAGGACAAACAGGCCCTCTGTCACCAGGTTGACTCTTTTATCGGTGCATTGCGCTGACAGGATCGTCGCCACCAGCAATTGCCACGGGCTGTTGTATACCAGGGCACACTCGGCGTCCGGATGCAGCTCCTGTAAACGCATGAAAAGATTTTGAGCCTGGTCAGCTAAACTCATTTTTCCTCAAAATGGAATGGTTTAGGGTGGCGGGTTGCGGAAGAGAACTACCCCGTTGCGGGTTTCATCCTTCCGCGAGGGACCTCTTTCAAGCGCAGAAAATTACGATTTTCTGCCTGCTCAACGGTCAACACGAGAGGTAGGTGAGTCGAGGCGCGTCGCGCCTCCGGGGTCGAGACAACGGTACCAGCCAACGCGGTAATACCGCCTCTGAAATAGAATCGATCCCGTCCCCAAAGTGGGAAATCAGCCGGGAAATTGGCCCTCCAGAGCGGCTGCGGAGCCCGCGTCAGGCAGCTGCCCAAACGAATCTGGCCCGCCCCCCAGAGCGGCAAGGAAAAATCACCGGCCACCAGTGCGGCACAGGGGAGCGCGGGGTTTCCAAGCAACTCTTCTCCAAGCAGGGCATCGATCTGCTGTTTTCGGTGCAGGGGGTTGAAACCGAGACTGACATTGAACAGGTGCAGCCGCTGCCCTGAATAATCAAGGTCCGCGCGCAGACAACTGCCATCTTCACCGAGGGAATAGTCCTGCAGACTGCGCAGGGGATGACGGGAGAGAAAACAACAGGCACGTTCCTGACCAAGCCCGAACGGTTTCATATTGAGCAGGTTTGCCAGCTGGTAAAGCTGGCAGGGATCTCGACGGCTGCCCACCTGCTGGAGAAAAACCAGGTCGGGAGACTGCGATGCAATAACCCGGGCACACAGGTCCGTTGTCGGCTCACCCCTGCCGCCGGTACAACAATTAACCTGATAGCTCATTACCCGTAAAGTAGACATCTGCCCCCCGTCCAGGCTGTTTCAGCGACGTCGGTGCGGAACCTATTATTCCGACTTTTTTTCCGCCCGCCGGATAGTCTTGATCACCACCTCCGGTTTTGGCAGGTTCTGGTGCCCACCCCTTCTGATGGTGCTCACCTTGCCTATTTTTTCGACAACATCGATCCCTTCAACAACCCGGCCAAAGACCGCGTACCCGTAAGTCTGGGAACTTTTGCCGCGATGGTTGAGAAAATCGTTGTTTTTCAGGTTGATAAAAAACTGGCTGGTGGCACTATCGACCACCGAGGTCCGGGCCATGGCGATCGTCCCTTTGTCGTTCTTAAGGCCATTATCCGCTTCATTGATAATTTCCGGATCGGTTTTCTTCTTTTTCAACCCCCGCTCAAAGCCCCCCCCCTGGATCATAAAGTTGTCGATGACCCGGTGAAAAATCGTTCCATCATAAAACTGACGATCAACATACCCGAGGAAATTCTTGACGGTCACCGGGGCCTTCTCTTCATCCAATTCCAGCATGATGGTCCCAAGACTGGTTTCCATGACCACCCGCTCTGCCGCAAGTGCGGGACCACCAAATATCAGAGCCACGAGAGCCACCAACCACAACTTTTTCATCAGGCCTTTTCCTTTCCTGCCGGTTTCCGGCATGTCAGAGAGACTCCGCCTTAAGGTCACGCAACATCAGATCGGTAACCGCCTGTGCAGGGTCCTTCTCCTGATAAAGAATCTGATACATCTGCTCGATAATCGGCGCCTCCACCCCCAGCTTCTGGGCCAACTGGTAGGCAGACAGGGTCGTCTTGACACCCTCCGCCACCATCTGCATCCCAGAGAGAATCTCGTTCAACTTGCGCCCCTTGCCAAGCTCGATCCCGACGCTGCGATTGCGCGACAGATCGCCGGTACAGGTCAACACCAGGTCCCCCATCCCGGCCAGACCGGCGAATGTTTCTGACGTCCCTCCGAGGACCAGGCCAATTCGGTTCATCTCCGCCAGGCCACGGGTAATCAGGGCCGCCCTTGTATTGTGACCGAAACCGAGGCCGTCCGCAACGCCTGCTGCCAGGGCTATTACGTTCTTCATCGCCCCCCCCAGTTCCACTCCGATAATGTCGGTATGAGTGTAAACCCGAAACTTTTCCGTATTGAAGACCTGCTGAACAGTGACCGCAACCTGTTCATTGCGCGCCGCAGCAACGACAGCGGTGGGCATATGAGCTGAGACTTCCCGGGCGAAAGAAGGGCCGGAAAGATAAGCGAGCCGCGGGTGCAGGGACACCGGTAACAGCTCCTCCAGCACTTGCGACATCAGCATCAAGCTTTCATTTTCGATCCCTTTGGCTGCTGAAACAATCAGCACCTCGTCATCCAGCTGCCCGGCAAATTGACGGACAACCTGACGCATCACCTGCGAAGGTGGAACCAGCAGGAGCAGTTTTTTTCCTGTGACCGCCTCAGTCAGACTGTCGGTAAAGGTCAGGTTTTCTGAAAGGGCGAAGCCGGGGAGGTAAAGATCATTTTCGTGCCTCCGCTGCATCCGTTCTACCAGGTCGGACTCATACCCCCAGAGCGTAACGGGGTAGCCCTTTTCCGCCAGAAGATTAGCGAGCGTTGTCCCCCAGCTGCCGGCACCGATAACAGAAATAGAATTAACGATAGCATCAGGATTCATCACAGAACCTTCTTCTTTTTCGCAATCCGCGCTTCGAGCCGTTCTATTTTTTCCTGCACCAGCTCAGGCCGCGGGTAGTCCGACAACGTTCGATAGGCCTTGAGTGCATCCCGCAACCGTTCTTCTGCTTCCAGCAGCTCGGCCAAATTGAACCGGGCCTCGGCTGCATAGGTGGTGCCCGGAAACAGCTCGACCAACTCTCGAAACCCTGCCCTCGCCACTTCCGGCGTTCCCTCCAGCAAAGCTGCGCTGGCTCGCCGATAAAGAACTTCGGCCCGCAAAGAACTCTCAGGGAACCGCTCAAGCAGAGCGTCAAGTTCAATACGAGCCTGAGAATAGTTGTTCAAGCGAAAGTAACAATCAGCGATTTCATAGAGAATGCGATCCCCGTCGTCCGTACCGCCATCAAGCAGTCTTTGATAGATGACGACGGCATGGGCAAAATCATGCAGGCGATTCTTGGTCAGGTCTGCGGCTTCCCTTTGCGCCTGGATTACGTAGCCGCTCTCCGGATAGTCATGCTCAAGTTGCAAAAAGAACAGGAGAGCCTGCTGGTCCTGGCGCAAATCGTAACGACAGATCCGGGCCGCGCGAAACAACGCCTCAGCAGCCAGCAGCGAATCAGAATAACCACGGAACAGGCGCTGGTAGCTGGCCAGAGCCTGTTCCGGTCGATCCTGGCTTTCCAACGTCAACCCCTTGCTGTAGAGCCGCCCGGGAACCGTCTGTTGATAAACCCGATAAGCGAAAACAGAGGCAATCAACAGAAGACAAACCAGCAGGGCCAGCAGAAACAGGTGGACCTGGCGCCGTCTACTCCTCTGCGCCTCCGGACCCTGTCTCCTCAACTCCTTCTTCAGCTTGTCCAGGTTCATCCGCCTCATCCTTCTCCGCCAGCTTGGCGACCGAAACAATCCGTTCGTCATTCTCGAGCACCATCAACCTGACGCCCTGGGTGTTGCGACCGATTGAACGGAAATTGCCGGCCCTGGTCCGGAGAATTTTGCCCCGGTCGGTGACAAACATCAGGTCGGTCTCGTCATCAACCAGGCGGATATCAACCACCGAGCCGTTGCGTTCTGAAGTTTTGATCGTAATAATCCCCTTCCCGCCACGACTCTGTACCCGGTATGCAGACAGGTCGGTCCTTTTGCCAAAACCGTTTTCGGTCACAGTCACCATGGTTGCCGACGTTGAATCGTTGACCACCTCCATGCCGATCAGGCAGTCGTCTCCCTCCAGCATAATGCCCCGTACACCTCGAGCAGTGCGCCCCATTGGCCGGGCATTCGTTTCCGGGAAGCGGATCGACTTGCCGTGACGGCTGGCCAGCAGGATATCCATCTCGCCATCGGTCAGTCGGGCAGCGATCAAACTGTCGCCGTCATCGATCGTCAAGGCGATGATACCTCCCTGCCGCGGGTTGGAGTAGGCCATCAGATCGGTCTTCTTAACGGTCCCTTTACGGGTCGCGGTGATAATATACTTGCCGTCGACAAACTCCTTGACCGGCAGAATGGTTGTGACTTTTTCGTCCGGCGCGAGTTGCAGCAGATTGACAATCGCTTTCCCTCGCGCAGCCCGGCCGCCCTGGGGAATTTCATGAACCTTCAGCCAGTAAACCTTGCCGAAACTGGTAAAAATGAGGATATAGGAATGGGTCGAGGCCACAAAAAGGTTCTCGACAAAATCCTCGTCCTTGGTCTTCATCCCGGTCTTCCCTTTGCCGCCGCGCCGCTGGGCACGGTAGAGGGAAACCGCATTCCGCTTGATATAGCCGCTGTGGGAAACGGTAACGACCATATCCTCTTCAACAATCATATCTTCGAGGGTCAGGTCGGCGGTTCTGTCGATAATTTCAGTCCGTCGAGGGTTGGCGAATTTATCTTTCAGCTCCAGCAGCTCCTGCTTGATGATATTGAGAATTTCGACTTCGCTGGCGAGAATCTCTTTGAGGCGCTTGATCTGCTCCATGATCTGGGCCAGCTCTTCCAGGATCTTGTTCTGCTCCAGTCCGGTCAGGCGATGCAGACGCATATCAAGAATCGCCTGAGCCTGGATTTCAGAGAAGCTGAAGCGTTCGATCAGTCCCACTTTCGCCTCTGCCGGGGTCGCGCTCCCTTTGATGATCTGGATCACCTCGTCGAGGTTTTCCAGCGCCAGCTTCAGCCCTTGCAGGATATGGGCCCTGGCTTCCGCCTTTTTCAGCTCAAAAATACAGCGGCGGGTCACGATTTCGCGCCGGTGATCGATAAAAGAATCGAGAACCTCGCGCAGGGTCAGGACCTTAGGCTGGCCGGAAACTATCGCCAGCATGATAATCCCGAAAGAGGATTGCATCGGGGTCATTTTATAAAGCTGATTGAGGATTACCCCGGGGACCATGTCCCTTTTCAGCTCAATGGAGATCCGCATCCCATCGCGATCCGACTCGTCACGCAGGTCGCTGATCCCTTCTATCTTCTTTTCCTTGACCAGTTCGGCTATTTTTTCGATCAGCCTTGCCTTGTTAACCTGGTAGGGAATTTCGGTAATAATGATCGCTTCCCGGCCACTGCGACGGTCGACCTCCACCAGCGCCCGAGCCCGCATCTGAATGATCCCCCGGCCGTTGCTGTAGGCGTCTCGGATCCCCTCTTTGCCATTGATAAAACCGGCGGTCGGGAAGTCGGGACCGGGGACCTTATCGATCAGTTCATCAATACTCAGGCGAGGATCGTCGATCAACGCCACCAAGCCATCGATAACCTCGCCAAGGTTGTGCGGCGGAATCTTGGTTGCCATGCCGACCGCAATCCCCTCGGACCCATTAACCAGCAAATTGGGATACTTGCAAGGCAGAACCAGTGGTTCCTGCAGTGACTCGTCGTAGTTGGGCCCGAAATCGACCGTCTCTTTCTCTATGTCGGCCAGCAGTTCATGAGACAACTTGTCCATACGGATTTCGGTGTAACGCATGGCGGCAGCCGAATCCCCATCCACCGAACCGAAATTGCCCTGGCCGTCGACCAGCGGGTGACGCATGGAAAAATCCTGTGCCATCCTGACAATCGAGTCGTAAACCGCAGAGTCACCGTGTGGGTGGTACTTACCGATTACGTCACCGACCACGCGGGCCGATTTTTTATACGGCTTGTTGTAGTCGTTGCCGAGGTCGTGCATGGCGAAAAGAATCCGCCGGTGTACCGGTTTGAGACCGTCCCGGACATCCGGTAGCGCCCGCCCGACGATAACGCTCATCGCATAATCCATATAGGATTTACGCATTTCGTCTTCTATGTTAACGGTGACTTTATTCTGTTCTGTCAGCATCTACGTTCCTCCAAAACTTCCAGGCTGGAAGCGGGGTTGATTGAATCAGCAAAATATCAAACGTCAAGGTTGGCCACGTTGAGGGCATTTTGCTCGATAAACTCGCGGCGCGGCTCAACCTGATCTCCCATCAGCACGGTAAATATTTCGTCGGCCTGGACGGCATCCTCGATGGTCACCTGTAAAAGTACCCGTTTTTCCGCATCCATCGTGGTTTCCCACAACTGGTCCGGGTTCATCTCGCCGAGACCTTTATATCTCTGGATATACTGGCCTTTTTTCGCCCGGGTGAGGAATGTTTCGAGCAGTTCCTTGCGATCCTCGATAACCACATCTTTCTTCCCCTCCTCAAGCAGAACGGCCGAATAATTTTTGCAGACATCCTCGACCTGTCGGTACGATTGCAGCAGCAACTTATACTCGTGGGACGAGAGGGTTTCAACTGTTTGCCGATCTATCCGCGCATGCAGGTTGCCAAAACTGACCAGAATACGGTCGGGGTCTTCCAACACCTCAAATTTCGCATTCGGTTCGACTTCTCGCAAACGGATTGCCAACGGCTCAAGGTCTGCTTTGTCGGCAAAACCGTTGCGAATTTTACCCCGCAGGAACATGCGGAGGACTTCCGTTGGAACCCCACGATTAACTATTTTGTCGAAGTACTGATTAAACTCAAGGATGTTGCGCAGGGTCGGGATAATCTGTTTCCCGCGCAGAACCTTTTTGCCGTTGTCCATTTCCAGGCACACCCCGTCGGTGCCGGTTTCGAGCAAGTATTCGAGCAACGCATCATCGTCCTTGAGGTAGATTTCCTTTTTACCGCGCTTTATCTTGTAGAGCGGGGGCTGGGCGATATACAGGTGACCGCGTTCAACAATTTCAGGCATCTGACGGAAAAAGAAGGTCAGCAACAGAGTCCGGATGTGTGATCCATCGACATCCGCATCGGTCATAATGATGATCCGGTGATAACGCAACTTCGATACATCAAAATCATCCTTGCCTATACCGGTCCCCATGGCTGTGATCAGGGTGCGTATTTCGTTGGAGGTCAGCAGCTTGTCAAAGCGCGCCTTTTCAACATTGAGAATCTTGCCTTTGAGGGGCAAAATGGCCTGATAGCGCCGATCCCTGCCTTGCTTGGCGCTGCCGCCGGCAGAGTCGCCCTCGACCAGATAAATTTCACAGAGCGCCGGGTCCTTCTCCTGGCAGTCCGCCAGTTTACCCGGTAAAGATAAGCCCTCCAGAGCCCCTTTGCGGCGAGTCAGATCACGAGCCTTGCGGGCCGCTTCGCGGGCCCGCGCTGCTTCAATTCCTTTTTCCAGTATCCGCTTGGCAACTTGTGGGTTCTCCTCCAAAAAAGTGGCGAGCTGTTCGTTCATCATGGTTTCAACATAGCTCTTGACTTCGGAGTTGCCGAGTTTGGTTTTGGTTTGACCCTCAAATTGGGGATCAGGCAGTTTGACCGAGATTACCGCGGCGATCCCTTCGCGCAAATCATCCCCGGAGATGGCCACCTTGACATTTTTCAACAGACTATTGGCAGTCGCATAGGCATTCATGGTCCGGGTCAGTGCTGCCCGGAAACCGCTCATGTGGGTGCCGCCTTCATGGGTATTGATATTGTTGGCAAAAGTAAAGATTTTCTCGTCATACCCATCGTTATACTGAATCGCGATTTCTACATCCACGCCCCCTTTTTCACCGTGAAAATAGATCGGCGCAGCGTGTAATGACGTTTTTGCCCGGTTGAGATACTCGACGAAGGAACGAATCCCTCCTTCATAGAGAAATTCATGTTTTTTTTCACTCCGGTCGTCGCTGATAAAGATCTTGACACCGGCATTCAGAAAAGCCAGTTCCCGCAACCGCTGTGCAAGGGTTTCAAAAGAAAACTCAGTGGTATCGAAGACATCAGCATCGGGCCAGAAGGTAATCTTAGTCCCGCGCTTTATCGTGTCTCCATCTTCCCGCAATGGCGCAGTCGGAATTCCCCGCTCATAGCTCTGTCGATAGACTTTACCGTCACGACGAATTTCCAATTCCAGGCGACTGGAGAGCGCATTGACGACCGAGACACCGACACCATGCAACCCCCCGGAAACCTTGTAAGCTCCTTCGCCGTCATCATCAAACTTACCACCGGCATGTAATACGGTCATAACCACTTCGGCGGCCGATTTATTTTGCTTTTCATGCATATCGACCGGTATTCCGCGACCGTTGTCCTGCACCGTAACCGAGTCGTCCTCATGAATAGTAACGATCACATCATCACAATGTCCGGCCAGAGCCTCATCTATGGCATTATCGACAACCTCATAAACCAGATGATGTAAACCCTCGGTCGCCGTTGAGCCTATATACATGGCGGGTCTTTTACGGACAGCTTCCAGACCCTCTAGAACCTGTATACTGTCTGCTTTATAATTCTTTTGTTCTGACATTTAATACCTCGTGGCTTCGTTGAATTCGCCTATTTTACCGTTTTCAACTTTATAAAATTTGGCACCGGAAAAGTGCTTATTACTGAGTAAACCTGTGTCCGTACTGGTCACAAAGACCTGCCCGGCCTGATTGAGCAATGACTCAAAAAAAGAATTTTTTAGGTCATCATCCAACTCACTGGTCATATCGTCCAACAACAAAACCGGACGGATACCGCGGTGCTGTTTAAAGTCAATTATCTGAGCCGTTTTAAAAGCCAGCATAAAATAACGCTGCTGGCCCTGGGAACCGTACAGAGATAAAGCTTTTCCATTGAGTAAAAACTGAGGATCATCGCGATGAGGCCCTGTCAAGGTAGCCCCATACAAACGCTCTTTTCCCCTGTTAGATTTCAACCTTTCTGCCATCTTCAATTTACAACTTTCCGGATCTTCTGCCAAAACCGGATATTTTATTTGTACGGATTCTTTGCACGGGTAAACGTCAGCGAAAAGTTTTACCAGAATTGCATTAATCCTTTCGATATAGGACAGTCGATAAAAAATTATTTTGGTCGCCAAATCAGTAAATTGATCATCCCAAAGATCCGCAGGAATATCCGTTCTTTTCAAAGCGGCATTACGCTGCCTCAGACAACGTAAATAATTTTGAAAAAGAGACAGATATTTGTTGTCCGTCTGGAATACTGCCCTATCAAGTAAACTTCTTCTTAAAGCAGGAGATCCTTTAACAATGAAAATATCATCAGGGTAAAAAAGAACTGTGTCCAAAAATCCTAAACTATCAGAATTTTTATTTGGTTTTTTTTTATTCAAAAAAATACTTTTTATATCATTTTCTATTTCAAATTCTAAGTAATTTGATACCTCATTTTTTTTTACAATTATATTTATTTTAGTTCTTTTAGAGTTACTATTGATTACTTCTGAAATTTTTCTTCCTCTAAAACTTTTTAAATTTGCTAAAACATATATTGATTCAATAAAGTTTGTTTTTCCTTGTGCATTTTTTCCAATAATTAAGTTTATTCCCTTTGATGGTTTAATTTCTTCTTTAATAATATTTCTAAAGTTTTCTATTTTAATTTTTTCAATGTACATTTTATAAGCGCATAGGCATTATTACTGAAAAGAAATCTTTATTTTTATCTGCTTCTATCAATCCAGGGGACAGATTATCTTTTAAATGTAATTGAATAAATTCATCATTCATGACCTGAAGAATATCCAATATATATCTAGCATTAAATCCAATCGTTATTTCAGGCCCGCTGTATGACATATCAAGTTCTTCATGAGCATCTCCAAGATCCGGATTTGAAGAAGATAGTTCTAAAATATTATTATCCAACTTAATTTTTATACCCTTTGATTTTTCACTCGAAAGAACAGAAATACGTCTCAAGGCATGTAAAAATTCCTCTCTGTTAATAGAGGCTGGATTTTCCATTTTCTGTGGAACGACCCTGCTATAATCAGGAAATTCTCCATCAACTAGTCGCATAACAAGAGTGGCATTTCCTGAATTAACAACAAAATTATTATCAGATATACCTATTTTAAAATCTTGATCATTTTCTTCTGTTAGTTTTTTTATTTCATAAATACCCTTTTTAGGTAATATGAAACCTTTAGAAAAATTAGAATTGAGATTATTTTTCAAGGATTTTTTTATCATTGACAATCTATGACCATCGGTGGAAACCATTGTTAAAATATTAGATTCTTCTGATTTGAAATAAATACCTGTTAAATTATATTTTGTTTCATCAGTAGAAATTGAAAAAATTGTTTTTTCAATCATTTCTTTAAAAATTACAGGCTCTATATTATTAAAATCTATATTGTTTATTTCTGGATATTTTGGGAATTCATCCGGGGATAAACCAACTAAATTGAAAATTGATTTTCCGCATTTTATTTCTACCCAAAAATTTTCTTTAACATTAAATATAATTTCTTTATTAGGAAGTTCTTTTATTATTTCAAATATTTTTTTGGCTGAAATTGTTACTCTTCCCTCTTTTTTTATATTTGCTGTGTAATAGGATCTTACCCCTACTTCAAGATCTGTTGCTGTAAAGAAAATATTATTATCAACTGCTTCAATAAGAACATTCGCTAATATGGGTATAGTGTGTCTTTTTTCAATTATTCCCTGAACCCTGGTTAAAGCTTTAAGGAAAGTTTCTCGTTCGATAGTAAATTGCATCAGGGCCTCCATTCACACAGCTTACTTATTATTATTTATTATTTTAAAAAAATAGTAGTAATAATAGAGTCTGTTTATATGTTTATAATTCTATAAATATATGAAATAGAATAATTTTTTTATGTTTCAAGGGTGTTTATAAATTATCCATTTCTTTATAAAAATGTGGATAAGTCTCTTTTTTTATTTTAACCCTATTTATATTCATAATTTTATCAACAACTTTACGGCTTCATATTATTCATCAATTTTTCTATGGTTGCTTTTAACTGGATATCCTCTTCCATTTTCTTCTCAATTTTCTTAATCGCGTGGATTATGGTCGAGTGGTCTTTACCCCCGAATTTACTACCAATTTCTGGAAAAGAAGAAGATGTCATTTTGCGAGAAATATACATGGATATCTGTCGAGGTAAAACCAGATTTTTTAGTCTTTTAGACGATTTTATATCTGATGTTTTTATGTGATAGTAATTGGCGACCGTTTTTTGAATTGCTTCAACCGTAATTTCCTTGTTTTGCTCAACCAGAATGTCCTTAAGCACCTCTTTTGCCATATCCAGAGTTATGGGTGTGGATGTCAAACTGGCATAAGCACCAATTCTTATCAAATACCCTTCAAGTTCACGAACATTACTGGTGATCGTATTGGACAGGAAATAGGCCACATCTTCCGGAAGGCTAATTCTGTTCTGATCGGCTTTCATATTAAGAATAGCCTGTTTGGTTTCAATATCCGGAGCCTGAATATCGGCGATAAGACCCCATTCAAAGCGTGACCGTAACCTTTCTTCAAGGCCAGGCATTTCTTTAGGAAATTTATCTGAGGTTACAACTATTTGTTTATGCGATTCATATAATGCATTAAATGTATGAAAAAATTCTTCCTGAGTTCTTTCTTTACCCGCAAGAAACTGTATATCATCGATAAGAAGAACATCCATTGATCTGAACTTATTTCTGAAATCATCCATTTTGGCATATCTCAGTGAATTAATAAGTTCATTCATAAATTTTTCAGAGGAGTAATAACATACTTTGATATTTTTATTTTTTGATATTATTTCATTTCCAATAGCATGAACGATATGGGTTTTACCTAATCCAACTCCGCCATAAATAAATAAAGGATTATATGTTGTTGCGGGATTGTTTGCTACGGCCATAGCGGCGGCATGGGCAAATTGATTTGATGGTCCAGATACAAAACTTTCGAAAGTATATTTTTTATTTAAATTCTGAAAATGGTTTTCTTGCACAGGAATTTCTTTTTTTGATATTACTTTCTTTTTTTCTACCTGTTTTTTTTCATTTTTTTTAATAATGTTTTTTGTACTTTTTTCATTTATTTTTATTTTAATTTTATAATTTGCAGCACCTATATCTGACAATGTTTCTTCAAGCAATGATCTGTAATTATCTTTTACCCAGTCAGAAATGAAACGGTTAGGTACTTCCAAATTTACGATATCTTTTTCAATATCAACAAAAACGAGAGGTTTTATCCATGTTGAAAAATTATGTGGACTCAATCTTTTTTCCAGAAGATCCACTGTTTTTGTCCAGAGATGTTGCATTGAATCACCTAATTTTATCCACAAAATACCAACAGCTGTGAATTGTCTTTTAAGAGTTTTCGGAAGGCAAAAAAGTCAGCACTAGAAATTAGCAAACCACCCTTTTTTTTGCAAGCATTCTGAAGGATATCCTTACACAGTTTTTTTCTGACAAGGAGGTTGAGATTAATTCTGTATCGCCATGAAATATCGTTATTTATCTTGACTTGCTGATATTTTTGTGTATAAAAGTGCTTCTTTATCAAAACGAAGAAATCAAGAAGGAGATCAGATAATGTCTAAGCGTACATTCCAGCCCAGCCGGATTAAAAGAAAAAGAACCCACGGTTTCCGGAAGCGGATGCAGACCAAGAATGGTCGTCTGGTGATAAACAGAAGGCGGTCACGTGGTCGCAAGTCATTAAGTGCTGCTATACCGCGGAAGTAATTTTTTGCAGATAGTAGGTATAAATTCTTTTCCTCCCTCGGCTCGCTTGAGGAAGGCAAGAGAGTTTGGCATCGTAAGAAAGATGGGGTGTAGCATTCATACACCCCATTTTATTCTTTTAAAAATGCCTGCAGATGATAACTTTTGCAGGTTGGGTTTGACGGTCAGTCGTAAGGTTGGCAATGCTGTCTGTCGTAACCGGGTAAAGCGTCTGCTCAGAGAATATTTTCGGCGGCATCGCCATTTTTTTGATCCGCCCGTTATTCTCTCCGTGATAGCAAAAAAGAATTCAGGCCAGGTTACGGCAAGAATGATTGAGCAGGAGTTGAACATTCTTATAAAAAAGGGTTGATATTTCCCTATGGCCGTAAAACCGCTGCTAATATTAATAGATATTTACCGTTATCTCATTTCTCCCCTATTTCCCCAGTCCTGTCGATTCTACCCGTCCTGTTCCAGTTATGCTCGGGAAGCTCTGCTGACTTTTGGTCTTATCAGGGGTGGATATATGACAATTAAAAGGTTGTTAAGGTGTCATCCTTTTCACCCTGGTGGTTTAGATCCTTTACCTCACACAGAAAAGCAGGAACATTAGAACATGGAAAACAACCGGACTATCCTGGCTATTGCGCTGATAATTCTCGTCTGGTCGGGTTACAACATGCTTTTCCCGCCGCCACAGACTGAGGTTGCACCGCAGGCGACTGTCGAAAAGTCGGAGAGCGAAGCTGTGGCACAGCCTGTCGTCGTTGCCGCCAAAGAAGAAGAGCCGGCCGAAGCCAGTCAACCGCTCCCTGTGCCGTTGGCAGATAAAAGAATTCAGGTTGAGTCTGATCTTTGTCTGTTTGAGTTAACCACCAACGGTGCACGGCTTCGTCAGGCCTTTCTTAAAAATTACAAGGTCGAGAATCTTCCTGATGCCGAAAATGTGGCTATCATAAATGTCGATACTGCTCGCTTGGCGATGTTCAAGACGTCCGGCAAGGAGGGCCTCTTTCTTCCAGAGGACCTGTCTTATGCCCTTAAAGATAACCGTACCGAATACCGACTCAGTGGTAATCAAAGCCAAGACATCGTTTTTGTCGCCAAAACTCCAGCCGGTTTGGAGGTTCACAAGACCTATACGTTTTACCCCGACAGCTACCGTGTTGACCTGAAAATAAAACTGATCAACCGCGCTGAACAGCAGGCCCGTGGAGTTTTAGATTTGTCGCTGATGACCCCCTGGGATGAGTCTATGGCCGGCGACATGCGTGAATTCGTTGGACCGACAACCCTGTCTGGGGAGGAAGTGGTCGAGGACGATCCTGAGGACCTGCAGACCTCGGCAAAGGTTTATGGCAAAGGCCTGGTCTGGTCGGGTTTTACCACCAAGTATTTCGTTTCGCTGGTTAGCCCTCAGGGGGGCGCCGCCAGCAAGGTTTATGTGGAGGCGGGTGAGGGATATGTAGAAAACCGGTTTTCTTCGGCGGGTATGACCCTTGAACCGAATGAAAGTGCTGGTTTTGAGTATGTCGCATATCTGGGCCCAAAGGATTACGATATTCTGCAGGTTATCGGGTTTGGCTTCGATCAGGCGATAGATCTGGGGTTTTTCAGTATTATCGGACAGCCCCTGATGATCGTCCTTAAGTTTTTTCACGGCTACCTCGGTAACTGGGGGTTTGCCATTATTCTGTTGACGGTCTGTATCAAGGCCCTTTTCTGGCCTTTGACCCAAAAAAGCTACACCTCGATGCAGTCGATGCAGAAGCTGCAGCCTCAGATGACTAAGTTGCGGGAAAAATATTCCAGCGACAAACAGCGCCTCAACCAAGAGATGATGGCTCTCTATAAAGAAAATAGGGTTAACCCTTTTGGGGGCTGTCTTCCTATCCTGATCCAGATTCCGGTTTTTTTCGCCCTGTATCAGGTGTTGTTGGGATCCATTGAGCTGCGTCATGCACCCTTTATGCTCTGGATCACAGATCTTTCGGCAAAGGATCCTTATTATATTACCCCGCTGATTATGGGGGGGACCATGTTTCTGCAGCAAAAGATGACCCCAACCAATATGGATCCGACCCAGGCGCGAATCATGTTGATGATGCCTGTGGTCTTTACTTTTCTGTTCCTCAATTTCCCTTCCGGCCTGGTTATTTACTGGCTGATCAATAACGTGTTGACCATTGCGCAGCAATATCTGATCAAGCGCAAGGCGTCCTGAACCTGTGCAGGTTTTTAGCAGTGAACTGCTCGGATACTATTGTTGCCCCGGCAACCCCTCCAGGAGAAGGTGGGTTGGCTGTTGTTCGGCTCTCCGGCCCTGAGTCCCTAGCCGCGGTACGGAGTTTTTTCCGGCCCAGTGGCCATGTAAGAGAACTCGTTTCCCACCACCTTTATCACGGTTTTTTGGTAGATTCCACAGGCCGGAATGTTGATGAGGTGATGGTCGTTTATATGCAACCTCCCCGCAGTTACACATGCGAGGAGGTTGTTGAGGTTCAGTGTCATGGCGGCCAACAGATCGTCCGGGCCATCCTTGACCTTTTTTTGTCGCATGGTTTACGCCTTGCGCAGCCAGGAGAGTTCACATATCGCGCCTTTATGAATGGTCGTCTTGACTTGGCCCAAGCCGAGGCAGTGGCCCGACTGATCCATTCCCGTTCTGATGCAGCGAGGGCTCTTGCGCTTTCCCAGGTTGAAGGCCGACTGAGCCGAGCGATCCATCTTTTCACCGAAAAACTCAGGCGAGAGCTTGTCCTGGTTGAGGCCTGGATCGATTTTCCGGAAGAAGATATCCCGACCCAGGACACCACCAGGATAAAATCACAAATATCTGAAATCATTAAAGAAGTTTCTGTTCTTCTGGATACGTTCGAGACCGGCCGGGTCTTTGTTGAGGGGGCCTCTATTCTGCTTATCGGACGGCCGAATGCTGGGAAAAGTTCTCTTTTAAATGCCTTGTTGGGTGAAGATCGGGCGATTGTCACTGATATTCCTGGCACAACCAGGGATCTTCTGGAGGAAGGTCTGACCATCGGCGGCATCCCTGTTCGCCTGATTGATACCGCAGGGTTTAGGGCGTCGGTCGATCCTGTTGAGTTGGAGGGGGTTCGTCGTGCAAGCGACAAGATCCACTCCGCAGATCTGGTTCTGTTGTTGGTCGATGGATCAAGGCCTTGTCACCAGGAGGATCTCCTGGCTTATCAGGCCTGTGCCGACGTTGATACCATCCTGGTGGCCACCAAGTCCGACCTCGGGCGCGCAGAGCTGGACCCCTCCTTGGCAAAAATGCACAGGATTGACGTGTCAGCAAAGACGGGAGAGGGTCTTGATCTTTTGCGTCAGGCGGTGGCGCGCAACTTTGCTGCGGACGGTACTGAACTGGGAGAGTCTGTCGTTATTACAGAAAAACGCCACAACGACGCGCTGCTCAAGTGTAGAGAGTCTCTTCGGCGTGTTGCCGCCTCACTGGAGAGCAGGGCATCTCTTGAATTTTTGTCGTTAGACCTGCGTGACGCCCTTGATTCCTTGTCTTCAATTTCTGGCGAGATATCCACCGAGGATATCCTTGGCGATATTTTTTCTAATTTCTGTATTGGAAAGTAGTTTTTGTTTCACGTGAAACATTTTTGAGGTGGTGTCAGGTTGGCTGACTACGGCAAAAAATATCAGGTTATCGTTGTGGGTGCCGGGCATGCAGGCTGCGAAGCTGCGCTTGCCGCCGCTCGAATGGGGTGTCATGTCCTGCTGTTGACCATGGGACTCGATACGGTGGCTATGATGTCGTGTAACCCAGCGATAGGAGGGTTGGCCAAGGGTCACCTTGTGCACGAGGTTGATGCGCTGGGTGGTGAGATGGCCTTAAATATTGATGCGACCGCAATCCAGTTTCGGCGTTTGAATACCAGGAAGGGCCCAGCTGTTCGTGCAACCAGGGCCCAGGCGGATCGTATGGCCTACAGTGCTCGGATGAAGAGGGTCCTTGAGGCTGAGCCGTTGTTGGACCTGAAGCAGGGTGTTGTTGTTTCGGTAGAGACGATAGCTGGTCGAGCGGTTGGGGTGAAGACCAGGGAGGGGGTCGATTTTTACGGTGGTGCCGTTGTGTTGACCACGGGGACGTTTATGCGCGGCCTTATCCATGTGGGCTTGAATAACTATTCAGGCGGTCGAGCAGGTGAACCGGCATCGTTGGGTCTGTCAGATTGTTTGCGCGACCTGGGGTTTACTGTCGGTCGCCTGAAGACGGGTACACCGGCACGTTTGGCGGGTCGATCAATCGACTTTAGCAAGCTTGAGAGGCAGGACGGGGACACCAATATCCGACCATTTTCGTTTCTTTCGGGAACTCCTGAAATAGAGCAGGCGCCCTGCCATATTGCCTATACCAATGCTGCGACTCATGACATTATTCGCAGCAGTCTCGACCGGTCTCCGCTTTATTCGGGTGTTATTGAGGGTGTGGGGCCACGCTATTGTCCCTCAATCGAAGACAAAGTGGTGCGCTTTCCGGAGCGTAATGCCCACCAGACTTTTCTTGAGCCCGAGGGTCGCTGCAGTGATGAGGTTTACCCGAGTGGGATGTCGACCTCTCTGCCTCCAGACGTGCAGCTGCTTTTCTATCGCAGCATGGTTGGGTTGGAGAGTGTTGAAATCATGCGGCCCGGCTATGCGATAGAGTATGATTTTGTTGAGCCGACTCAGATCCGACCGACCCTGGAAGCACGTGAGATCTCTGGTCTTTACCATGCCGGACAGATAAACGGAACCTCTGGCTATGAAGAAGCAGCTGCTCAGGGTTTGCTGGCCGGGATCAACGCTGCGCTGCAGGCGACAGACCGTGCGCCGATTACTATTGGCCGAGACCAGGCCTATATCGGGGTGATGGTTGATGACTTAGTGACCCAGCCGACCCTTGAACCATACCGGATGTTTACTTCCCGCTCCGAATACCGCCTGTTGCTGCGGGAGGATAACGCCGACCAGCGATTGACGGAGTTAGGGCGAAGTGTCGGCCTGGTCTCGGATCAGCGCTGGCAGGTTTATCAGGAGAAGATGGAGGGGATTCTCCGGGGAGGGGCTCGCCTTGCTGAGCAGAAAATAAAACCCTCTGATCGCGAGACAACAGCCTCCTTGGGTTTGGATGGTTTGCGTAACGGAGTCTCGTTTGAAGACGTTTTGCGGCGCCCTGAAATTGGTATAGGTCAGTTGGTGGAGCTTGACGGCGACCTGGCGAAGCTTGCCCCGGCGGTCCTCGAGCAGTTGGAGATCTCGACCAAGTATGAGGGCTATATTCAGCGTCAATTGGAACAGGTTGCCCGTTTTCGCGAACTGGAGCAGGTAAAAATTCCCGGAACCCTGGACTTTGCCACGGTCGAGGGACTGTCAAATGAGGTGCGCGAAAAACTGATAGAGGTACAACCTGAAACCTTGGGGCAGGCTGGCCGGATTCAGGGGGTGACGCCAGCGGCGTTGGCGGTGTTGAATATCCATCTGCGAAAAAAGCGCTAAATGAAATCATTGCTGGAAGAGGGTCTGAAGCGATCGGGCTTGCGTCTCGGGGCTGAAACGTGTCGGCAATTGGATCTGTTTTTGTCGGAAATGTTGCGCTGGAACCAACAGATCAACCTGACGGCGATAGTTGACCCGGCGGAAGCGACCGAAAAACATTTGCTCGACTCTCTGTTGCTTCTCCCTTATCTCGAAGGCGAAAGTTCTTTGCTCGATATGGGGTCTGGCGCAGGGTTGCCTGGGATTCCTCTGAAGATTGCCATGCCGAGCCTGGGTGTCGTCAGCGTCGACAGTGTCGGCAAGAAGATACAGTTTAAGCGACACATGAAGCGACTGTTGACCCTTGAGTCCTTTTGCCCTTGCCATGTGCTTCTCGAAAATCTGGCCTCGAAAATAAAACGAACATCAGGGTTTGACCTGGTTACCGCGCGCGCCTTTTCCTCCCTGGAGACGATCGGCCGGCTGGCTGCACCCTGGTTGAATGGCGAGGGGCGGATTCTGGCAATGAAGGGACCGGAGGGGGAGAATGAAGCCCGTGCGGCCGAAGCAGCAATGGCACGATTGGGGCTGGTTGTGTCGACGGTCCACCGCTACGGGCTACCGTTCTCTGGCGCAGAACGTCAGTTGGTCGTCCTCTCAAAAAAGCCTGTCTGATCTTCCGGGCGCTATAAACATGGCGGTTGATTGCACATTTCCTGACCATTTATTCTGGAAAGATTTAATGGTCTGTTTTTAGTGTCCGGCTTGTGTTAAAGTTTCGTGCTCATTTCGAGCTCAGGAGCGTATCGCATGGCAAAAATTATTACGGTGGCCAACCAGAAGGGTGGGGTTGGTAAAACGACGACAGCGGTAAACCTGTCAGCCTCTCTGGCTGTGGCTGAAAAGCGCACCCTGCTGGTCGATATGGACCCCCAGGCCAATGCCAGTAGTGGCTGTGGTGTCGACAAAACAGAAGTAACTTCAACTATTTACAGTGCTCTTATCGGTGAGGAACCGGTTTCTGCGGTTGTTCATAGGACTGCTCTCGACTGTCTTGATGTTTTGCCGTCGAATACCAACCTGATTGGTGCTGAGATTGAACTGATCAACAGTGAGCGACGAGAATTTCGCCTCAAGCAGGTATTGGAGGAGGTCGCCGATAATTATGAATATATTATTGTCGATTGCCCCCCTTCGCTTGGTGTGCTGACGGTCAACTCGCTGACAGCGGCTGATGGAGTCCTGGTTCCACTGCAGTGCGAGTTTTACGCGATGGAGGGGCTCGGCCAGTTAATGCAGACGGTTCGCCTGGTCCAGCGTGAGTTGAACCCGGGCTTAGAAGTCGGCGGTATTCTGTTGACCATGTTTGATGGCAGGAACAACCTCTGTCATCAGGTCAGTGATGAAATTCGCAATCACTTCGGTGACAAGGTTTTCAAAACCGTGATACCGAGGAATGTTCGTTTGTCGGAAGCCCCCAGCTATGGTCAGCCTGTCCTCCTGTATGACATCTCCTCCCGCGGAGCTCTTGCGTATATGGACTTGGCCAGGGAGGTTATTGCAACGGGAGGTCATTATGGCTAAGGCGAAACGGCCAGCGCTTGGCAAGGGGATCGGCGCGCTTCTCAGTTCCGCGGCCCAGGAGGGGGGCAAAAAATATTTTGTCTGCCCGATAGAGGAATTGAAGCCGCATGGTCAGCAGCCGCGCAAGGTCTTTGATGATGAGAAGATGGCCGAGCTGGTGGCGTCAATCAAGGAAAAGGGCGTGATTCAGCCTCTGGTTGTCCGACAGATGGCCGACCATTACCAGATTATTGCCGGTGAGCGGCGTTGGCGTGCGGCACAGAAAGCCGGCCTCGACAGGGTGCCGGTAGTTATCCAGAATGTCTCTGAGGACTGGGCTCTCGAGGTTGCGCTGATCGAAAATATTCAGCGGGAAGACCTAAACCCGATGGAAGAATCCGCCGCATACCGGCACCTGATGGACAGCTTTGACCTGTCCCAGGAGGAGGTTGCCAAGCGGGTCGGGAAAAATCGCTCGACCGTAGCAAACGCTCTCCGTCTGCTCAAGTTGCCGGAGCGGGTCAAGGACGACCTGCTGACCAATCGCCTGTCGATGGGGCATGCCCGTGCCTTGCTGTCGCTGGAGGATGAAAACGACATGCTCGAGGCCGGCGCTGAGGTTATCCGCAAGCGGCTGTCGGTACGCGAGACGGAAAAACTGGTCAAGAAGATTAAGACCTTTGGTGAGATGCCGCAAAAGAAAACCCAGGAAAAGGTGCTTGACCCCAACCTTGAAAGCTTGATGGGGGCGATGAAGCAGGCCCTGGGCACCCATGTCAAGCTGACCCCGAAGGGGAAGGGCGGGCAGATCCTTATCACCTATCATGACCTAGAAGAGTTGGACCGGCTGCTCGATCTTTTCGGTGTCCGCTATTAAATACCAACTGAGGTCCGCCCTGAACGGGAGTGGGTAAAACAGAATGTTCAGTCGTAAAAAACAGGAGCTATCGACCATGAAAAAACCAGTTTCAATCGACAAGGCGGATATTAAAGCATTCCTTGGACCCGGCAGTCGCTTTGAAGGCAAGCTCAGTTTCGATGAGATGGTCCGCCTGGATGGATTCTTTATTGGCGAGATCAATTCAAGTGATACGCTGGTGGTTGGCGAGTCCGCAAAGGTTGAGGGTGATATCCGGGTCGGAGCCCTGATTCTCAGCGGCACCTTCAAGGGCAATATCCAGGCTACAACGCTTGTTGATCTGAGGGCTCCAGCCTGTGTCGAGGGGAATATCGACACCCCGGTGCTGAAAATAGAAGAGAAGGTACAGTTCAACGGGCAGGTCTCTATGGCGACAGCGTCTCCCAAAGAAAACAAGGCTGGACAATAGTACCGCATGGGGAAAAGACTGCCGCTTCCCGAGCAAAAGCATCAACACCAGAGAGCAAAACATCTTGACAAGATAGGGGCCTTGTGTTAGCAATGCCCTGCTTTGGTCTAAGACCATTTTTTTGGTGCCCGATTAATGTATACAGTATACCGACGGGCGCAACTTCCCCGGCACAGAAGAGGTGACCTCAAGTGATCAGTCTTGACTGGACTCTTATTCTACAGTTTGCGAATTTTATGATCCTGCTTATCATCCTGAACAGGCTGCTTTACCGGCCGCTGCTCAGGGTGCTGGCGGAGCGCCGTGCTACGATTGACGGTTCGCACGAAAAAGCCGAAAGCCTGCAGAGTGAAATTGAAGCGAAGATGACACGTTACCAGGAGCAGTTGAGCGAAGCAAAGACTGCGGCAGGTCTGGAGCGGCAGAAATTAAAGCAGGTTGCAATGGCAGAAGAGTCGACCATTCTCGGTGAGGCGCAGCAGAAGGCAACGGTTCGCCTGCAGGCGATCAAGGAACAGGTTGCTGGTGAGGCCGCCGAAGCAGGCAAGATGCTCAAGTCTGAGGCCGAAGGGATGGCCGGTCAGATTGCGAGCAAAGTTCTGGGTCGTGAACTGGCTTAAAAGTTTAGGAAGGGTTTCACATGCGCAATTATAAAGTGCTCGTAACTGCATTGGCGCTAGTCTGTCTGACTGCCGGTGTTGCCGCCGCGGCAGGTGGTGCCGGTCATGCTGACAGCGGCGTGCTGCTCAAGGACTTCCTCTGGCGCTGTCTGAACTTCGGGCTGATGGTCGCCTTGTTGGTCTATCTGTTGACCAAGCCGATTAAAAAAGGGCTGGCAGGTCGGCGTGAAGGGATCGAAAAGGCCTTGGATGACGCAAAGCGGGCCAAGGAAGAGGCCGAAGCAAAGTTTGCCGAGTACGATCAGAAGCTGGCGCAGGCCACCGAGGAGATCGAGCAGATCAGCAACGGGATCCGCCGCGAAGGTGAGCTGGAAAAACAGAAAATCATCGAACATGCCAAGGAAATGGCGATCAAGATCGAGCAGGATGCAGAAAAGGCGGCTGCTCTCGAAGTCGCCAAGGCACGCACCGAATTGCAGCGTGAAGCGGTTCAGCTGGCAGTGGAGCTGGCTGAGGATCTGCTGAAGAAAAACTTCACCAAGGAAGATGATACCCGTCTGATCGACGAGTACATGAAGAAGGTGGGAGAGTTACATTGAGTAACAGTGCGATTTCCATAAGGTACGCCAAGGCGTTGCTCAACATGGCTGTGGAAAAGCAGCAGGTTGAGCCGTATGCCGAAGAGTTGGCGAAGGTTGTGTCGGTGATGCAGAGAGAAGACGTCCTGCGTCTATTACTCGACAGCCCGACATTTCCCGTGGAGAAAAAAGCCGCCATTGTGGGCGATCTTGCCGAATTGCTCAAGCTGAGCGAGGGTATGAGAAGCTTCCTCGGACTGCTGGTGGAAAAAGGTCGTATCGTTTATCTGCCACAGATTCAGACGAATTACCGCAAGTTTGCCGACGATCTGTCAGGTCTGGTCCGGGCCAGCCTTTCCTCTGCCGCAGAGCTGAGTTCCGAGCGGACAGAAGCGATCAAGCAGGGCCTGGAAAAGCAGACAGGCAAGCAGGTGGTTTTAAGTGTAGATGTTGATGAGTCGTTGATCGGTGGCCTGCAGGCCGAGATGGGCGGCAAACTTTTTGACGGTAGTGTGAAAACCCAGCTGAAACGTATTACAGATACCTTAGCAAAGGGGTGATTGAATATCATGGAAATCAGAGCAGAAGAAATTAGCGCGATTATCAGGAAGCAGATCGAAGATTTCGGCCGTGAGGTGGAAGTCAGCGAAACCGGAACCATCATCTCGGTTGGTGACGGTATTGCCCGTATTCATGGTCTGGACAAGGCCATGTCCGGCGAGCTGCTGGAATTCCCCGGCAACACCATGGGGATGGTCCTCAACCTTGAGGAAGACAACGTCGGTGCAGCGATCCTCGGTGATGCCGAGCACATCAAGGAAGGCGATACCGTCAAGCGGACCGAGCAGATCGTTCAGGTTCCGGTCGGTGAGGCCCTGGTCGGTCGTGTTGTCAACGGTATCGGTATTCCCATCGATGGCAAGGGCGACATCCAGACCGACACTTACAGCCAGGTTGAGATCAAGGCTCCCGGGATTGTTGCCCGGAAATCGGTTCACGAGCCGATGCAGACAGGTCTCAAGGCGATCGACTCGATGGTTCCCATCGGCCGTGGCCAGCGTGAGCTGATCATCGGTGACCGTCAGACCGGTAAGACTGCGGTCGCGACCGATACCATCATCAATCAGAAGGGCAACGGCGTTATCTGTATCTACGTCGCGATCGGCCAGAAGCGTTCCACGGTGGCTCAGGTCGTTGAGAAACTCCGCCAGCAGGGTGCAATGGACTACACCATTGTCGTTGCCGCGACAGCTTCCGACCCGGCACCGCTGCAGTTCATCTCGCCCTACACCGGTGTCACCATGGGTGAGTTCTTCCGTGACAGCGGTCGGCACGCGCTGATTATCTATGATGATCTCTCCAAGCAAGCTGTCGCCTATCGTCAGCTTTCTCTGCTGCTGCGCCGTCCGCCGGGACGTGAAGCTTTCCCCGGTGATGTTTTCTACCTGCACAGTCGGTTGCTGGAGCGTGCCGCGAAGTTGAGTGATGCCGAAGGCGCCGGTTCTCTGACCGCACTGCCGATTATCGAAACCCAGGCCGGTGACGTCTCCGCTTACATCCCGACCAACGTTATTTCGATTACCGATGGCCAGATCTTCCTCGAAACGGACCTCTTCTACTCAGGTGTCCGTCCGGCGATCAACGTTGGTCTGTCGGTTTCACGGGTCGGTGGTAGTGCCCAGGTCAAGGCGATGAAGCAGGTTGCCGGTACTCTGCGTCTGGCACTTGCTCAGTATCGTGAGATGGCGGCATTTGCCCAGTTCGGTTCCGACCTTGACGAAGCAACCCAGCGACAGCTGAAGCGTGGTGAGCGTCTGGTAGAAATCCTCAAACAGGGCCAGTACCAGCCGATGCCGGTTGCCACTCAGGTTCTGGCGATCTATGCCGCCAATAACGGTTATGTTGATGAGTACCCGGCGGCTGCCGTTCAGCGTTACGAGAAGGAGATGCTCACGTTCATTGAAGCGCAGCATTCCGACGTTCTCAAGGATCTCGCTGAGCAGAACAAGATCGATGACGATCTGGAGGCCCGTATCAAGAAGGCCCTCGACGAGTTCAAGGGTCAGTTTGCTGCCTGATTCTAACCAGCCTGCAGAAGGTTTGAACGGATGCCAAGTCTTAAGGACATAAAAAAACGGATCGGCTCGGTCAAGAATACCCAGCAGATCACCAAGGCAATGAAGATGGTTGCTGCGGCAAAACTGCGCCGTGCTCAGGAAGCTGCAGTTGCCGCCCGGCCCTATGCCGAGAAACTACAATCGGTGCTGTCCAATCTGGCCATGCGAGAGGAAGGGGATTCCCATCCGCTACTCAGCCAACGGGGCAAGGGGCGAGCTCTGCTGGTTCTGATGACCGCCGATCGGGGCTTGTGCGGTGGTTTTAACGCCAACGTTTCCAAGGCTGCCGAGCGTTTCATCAAAGAAAACGAGCAGGGGTTTGAGGCCATTGATCTGACCATTGTCGGCCGCAAGGGCAAAGAATTTTTGAAAAGTCGTGTGCCGGAGAACATCAAGCAGGTCCATGAGAATATCATGGCTGAAGCGACCTACAAAACGGCAGCATTGCTCGGTCAGGAGGTTGTTGATGCTTATCAAGCGGAGACCTACGATGCGGTTTTTGTTCTCTACAATGCGTTCCAGAGTGCCATTGTCCAGATTGTAACTCTTGAGCAGGTCCTGCCGATTCAGCCCAAAGAGGTTGAAGAGGATACCGCGGACGCGATCGATTATATCTACGAGCCAACCCGTGGCGAGGTGCTGGCGGATATTCTGCCAAAGATGGTGGAAGTTCAGTTTTTCCGTGCGCTGCTTGAGTCGAATGCTTCGGAGCAGGGGGCTCGGATGTCAGCCATGGACAGTGCCAGCCGCAATGCTGCTGAGATGATCGACAAACTGACCCTGCAGTATAACCGTGCACGTCAGGCAGCTATCACCAAGGAGCTGATGGAAATCATCTCCGGTGCTGAATCAATCAAGTAACTGAGTTTAAATAAATAAACGGATAGAACTTTTTCCGGCAGGATAATGGAGGAAAGGTCAATTATGAACAAGGGAAAGATCACCCAGGTCATCGGCCCTGTTGTCGACGTCGAGTTTGAGCCCGGCAAGCTGCCGGAAGTCTTCTACGCTGTTAAAATGAGCAACCCTGCTATCAATGATCAGGAATGGAATCTGGTCTGCGAGGTTGCCCAGCATCTCGGTGAGAACACCGTTCGGACTATCGCCATGGATTCTACCGATGGTCTGGTTCGCGGTCAGGAGGTCCTCGATACCGGTGATCAAATTTTGATGCCGGTCGGCCCCAAGACACTGGGACGGATTCTCAATGTTGTCGGTGAGCCGGTTGATGAGGCTGGTCCGGTCGAAAATGAACTGGCCTGGGCCATTCACCGCCCTGCTCCTGATTTTGTCAGCCAGTCGACCAAGGTTGAAGCCTTCGAGACCGGCATCAAGGTCGTCGATCTGCTCGCTCCTTATTCCCGGGGTGGTAAGATCGGTCTGTTCGGTGGTGCCGGTGTTGGCAAGACGGTTCTGATTATGGAGCTGATCAACAATGTTGCCCAGCAGCACGGTGGTTTCTCGGTTTTTGCCGGAGTCGGTGAGCGGACGCGTGAGGGGAATGACCTTTGGGAAGAGATGAAAGAGTCCGGCGTTCTTGACAAGGCTGCTCTGATCTATGGTCAGATGAACGAGCCTCCGGGAGCCCGTGCCCGCGTCGCCCTGTCGGCTCTGACGGTGGCCGAATACTTCCGTGACGAAGAAGGCCAGGACGTTCTGCTGTTTGTCGATAATATCTTCCGCTTTACCCAGGCCGGCTCCGAGGTTTCGGCGCTGCTCGGCCGGATTCCTTCTGCGGTTGGTTACCAACCGACCCTGTCCACAGAAATGGGTGAGCTGCAGGAACGGATTACCACCACCGACAAAGGCTCCATTACTTCGGTCCAGGCCATCTACGTTCCTGCCGATGACCTGACGGACCCCGCACCGGCGACCGCATTTGCCCACCTGGATGCGACGACGGTTCTTTCGCGCCAGATTGCCGAACTCGGTATCTATCCTGCGGTTGACCCGCTCGATTCCACCAGCCGGATTCTCGATCCCCAGGTCATTGGCGAAGAGCACTACAAGGTCGCTCGTGATGTCCAGTTTGTTCTGCAGCGCTACAAGGATCTGCAGGATATCATCGCCATTCTCGGTATGGACGAGCTGTCCGAGGAAGATAAACTGGTTGTTGCCCGTGCGCGGAAAATTCAGCGTTTCCTTTCCCAGCCGTTCCACGTGGCGGAAGTCTTTACCGGTTCCCCCGGGAAGTACGTTGAGCTGAAAGATACGATCAAGGGCTTCCAGGAAATCCTCGATGGTAAGCACGACAAACTGCCTGAGCAGGCTTTCTATCTGGTGGGTACCATTGAAGAAGCCATTGAAAAAGCCAAGAATATGGCGGCCTAAGGTCGAGAGCTTTTCCGAGAACAAGGATAAAGGACAGACACAATGGCTGAAAAACTGAAACTGGAAATGGTCACACCCTATAAGCGCGTCTTATCTCAGGAAGTTGACGAGATTACCGCTCCGGGTTATCTAGGCGAGCTTGGCCTGTTGCCCGGCCACACCCCGCTGCTGACCACCATGAAGGTCGGCGAGCTGACGTATCGTCAAGACGGGGACCTGTTTCACGTGGCGGTCAACTGGGGCTACCTTGAGGTTGAGAACGATACTGTAACAGTCCTGGTTGATACGGCAGAAAAGGCTGATGAGATCGACCTGGAGCGTGCCAAGGCAGCACTCGGACGCGCCGAGGAGGCGTTGAAAACGCTTTCCCAGGAAGATAAGAATTTTGCCGTCATGGAAGCTGCACTTGAAAGGGCAGTGATCCGGATTCAGGTGGCCGGTAAAAAAGTGCGTTAACCTGTATCGTCAAGCTAAGATTAGATTCAAAGAGCGGCCCACTGGGCCGCTCTTTTTTATATCTTCAATGCGTCGAGGTAGGGCCGCACAGCAGCAAGTGATTTTGTCAACTCCCTGAGCGTATGGGCTTCAAGGGTCATACTCGGAACCGGCTGTAACCTGTCAATCTGCTGAAAGAGTTCGCTAAAGTTGATGGTGCCCTGGCCGATCGGCAGGTGCTCATCTACTTTCCCGCGGTTGTCGTGCAGGTGAATATGTCGGGTATGGTGACCCAATCTGGTGAACCACTCCTTTAGTGAGACAGGCGAGAACAGGTTCCAGTGGCCGACGTCGAAACAGTGGCCGAGCCAGGGTGAGTCGAGCTGGTCTAGAAGTCTCGCCAGCGTCTCCGGTGAGTCTTCAAAGATATTCTCGAGAACCAGTTGGCAGTTGAGTTCTGCGGCGCGCTCGATCAGGGATGGCCAGAACTTACGGCTCTGCTCATGCCAGAGCTCCGGTTGACGGTCATAGCGCCAGCGATCAAAGCCGGGGTGAAACACGACCAGGGACGCCTGCAGAGATTCGGCAACATCCAGGGTCTGGTGGAATCGGCGCCGGGTGATCATTTCGATGGCGGGGTCATGGCTACCGGGGTTGAGGTCAAAAAATGGCGCATGGATGGTAAGACGCAACTGTTCTTCGGCCAGGCGCTTGCCGAGGAAGCGCAGGATTGTATGGTCGAGCTTATCCAGCTCTTTTCCCTGGCAGGCAACCTCCGGCTGAAAGCGATTTCTGAGCAGCCAGCGCAGGCGCTTTTTCAGCGCCCGTAAAGGCAGATGAACGTGGAGAACGTTATCCATGGCGGGTCTGCCCGGACGCAATCAGCTCCATGTTTTTGATGGCCGGTGGTTTGCCCAGGGTGATCAGGATATCACCGCTCTCCATACAGGTCTCAGGCCCTGGGTTGAAGATCGGCTGCCCATTCCCCTTGTTGATCCCGACAATAATGATCCCCAAATTCTTACTCACGTCCGCATCGATCAGGGCCTGTCCGGCAAGAACGGAGCCCGCAGTAATTTTGATTTCCTCGATCTGTAGCTCAAGATTTTCACTGCCGGTGGCAATGTCGATAAAGTCGACAACCGAGGGGCGTAATACCGCATTGGCCATCCTCGAAGCTCCAATGATATAGGGCGAGATGACCTTGTTCGCGCCCGCGCGCTTGAGCTTCAATTCAGAGCTTTCATCGCTTGCGCGGGCCAGAATAAACATATCGCGGTTCAGTTCTCTGCCGGTCAGGGTGATAAAAACGTTGGCTGAATCTGAGGTAACGGCGGTAATCAATCCTTTTGCTTTGTCTATCCCTGCCTGGAGCAACACTTCATCCTGGGTTGCATCGCCACAGACGTGAAGGAGGCCGGAGTCTTCCATCTGATTGCAGAGTTCGCGGTCCTGCTCAATAACGATGAAGGGGACCGGCTTGGCTCTGAAATCACGGCAGATCAGGCGTCCGATCCGACCGTAACCGCAAACAATATAGTGGCTATGCAGCCGACTGATTTGTTTTTCCACTTTTTTTCTCCCGAGCAGGGTGCGGAGCTGTCCTTCAACCATAAACTGAATGAGGGTTCCGATCGTATAGGCAATCGTGCCGGCACCGAAGATAATGAGCAGGATGGTGAAAACCCGGCCCTCAAATGAAAGGGAATGGACCTCACGAAAGCCGATGGTCGACAGGGTGATGATCGTCATGTAGAGGGCTTCAATAGTCGTCCAGCCTTCTATCGCCATATAGCCGGCGGTGCCACTCCCGATCAGCACGATCAGGGTGATCAGGGAATAGCGAAATTTATGAAGAGGATCCATGGCATCTCACATGAAAAGAATGGACAAATGATAGCGAGCAACGTCACAAAAAACAAGCGAACGATGAGCTGAACGGGCCTGTACTGAAGGTATGTGAAAAACACAAGAAAAGCGTTGACAAGATATGTATACTGTATACAATTCTAAAAGTTTGTATACAGTATACGGGGAGATGTATTTTGAAGAATAAACCGATAGAACGTCATCAGACCTTGCGCGAGAAGATTTTGGAAACCATCCGCGAGGCGATATTAAAAGGGACTCTCAAGCCTGGAGAAAAGGTTGCGGAGCCGGATCTGGCGGAACGGTTCGGGATCAGCCGGACGCCGATCCGCGAAGCTTTCCGTCAGCTTGAGTCAGAGGGGTATCTGACTGTAATTCCACGCAAAGGAGCGGTTGTCGCTGCTCTTTCGGAACAGGATGTCCAGGAGTTCTACGCGATCAAAAGTATCCTCGAGGGTTATGCCGCTGAGCTCGCTGCCAGCCGTCTCGAAGAGAAGGACATCGCCAAGCTGGAACAGATCAACGAACGGCTCAAGAAGCTGGAAAAAGAGGGGGATGTAAAAACTTTTTTCCGGGTGCATAATGAGTTCCATGAGCTGTTCCTCAAAGCCTCCGGAAACAGAAAACTCTACGATCTGGTCCAGCAGCTTGGGATGAAGTTCAATCGCTTGCGCATGGCGTCTCTTTCGGTGGACGGACGGATGGCGATTTCGGTTGCTGAGCATGAAAAACTGATCCGGGCGTTCCGCAAACATGATGGTATCGAAGCGGAAAATTTGGTAAAGAAAACAGCAGCGATTGGTGGCGAGGTTTTGCTCGAAAGTTTGACGATGGCTGAAGGGGGAAAGGGCAAAAAGTCGATCCTGCAACAGCGCATAGATGTCTAGCCGATTGATAGGCAGAAGATGATACAGAAAACAGTCTTAGTTGTTTTTCTCCTTTTGGTCGGGGTGAATATGGCCTGGGCCGGTTCTCTCGGAATCGGATTCAACGACGAGAGTGCCCAGATCGATTATCTCCATGTGCTCAGCCGGGAAACTTATGGCGAGTCCGAGGCCGGTCTGCGTTTGCTTTACAACGAAGAATCTGAAGTTGTGCTCGGAGGTCTCGGTGCCGGAATCAAGGGTGTGCCGGGAAATTTCCCCGGGTTGATGACCGGAGTGAGTGTCAACCTGACCGGTGCAGACACAGACTTTGAGGACCTTCTGGCTATCGGCATCGGTCTGCAGGTGGGATATATCCCACCCCGGATGCAGGGCCTCGGTCTGACTGCCGGAGTGCTTTATTCGCCTGATGTTTTCACCTTCATGGATGCGGAAGATTATCTGGAGACCCGTGCGGGTCTGTTCTTTACCTTCATGCCACGAGCCGCCCTGAATCTCACCTACCAGAATATTCTGGTTGAGTTTGAGGAGTTTGGCGAAGTGCGCCTCGATGAAACGGTGCGAATCGGCATCCGGCTTGAGTTCTGATTCTATTCTGATGAAATCAATTCAGTGCCCCCCTGCAAAGAAATTTGCAGGGGGGCTTTTTTTGTAAAAAATATGAAAGGAGACTAATCGATGACGGACTGTTAAACTGTTCCCCGGTGGACAGGAATGATATTGTTTGATTTCAATAGTTTGGTGGACCCGCAAACTATGATATATTGCATAATTCAGCGTGTTGTATTTTTTGTCGGGTATCATGAATGATTGTTGATCTCCAGAAATCACTGAATGGCTTGTTATTGTTGCTGACGGTCTGTTTCGGTCTTCTGACGGGACTGTTGGTTGCCGATTGGATCGGTATATTCCTGGCACCGACTGATCATCAACCAGCCGTTGTTCAAAGCGAGCCGACCCGGGTCAAAACCTACCGGGTAGAGGACTTCAAGGTTATTACGCAGAGGAATCTCTTCGATTCAAATGCATCTCCGGCGGCGCTTGAGGATTTGGCACCTAAAGGTCAGCAAGAGACAAAAAGTGCGCCGCCCCCAGCGGTGCAGACCAACCTCAAACTTCTCGGAACCGTTGCCGGCGGGCCAGACCCCTTGGCGATTATCCAGGCAGGAAAAGACACGGACGTCTACCGGCTGGGAGATTCGCTCCCGGGGAATCTGAGCTTGGCCAAGGTCGAACGGGACCGGGTTGTGGTGACATCTACTGACGGTCAAGAGACCGAGCTGGGACTGGTTGTAGAGACGGGACCGAAGAAACCGACAGCACGGTCGAGGCCCAGGGTCGCATCGGTAAGCACGAATAAAATAGTAGAGATCGGTGACAACCGCTGGGAAATTCCCAGAGAGGAAGCGGATAAGGCGCGCTCCAACCTGAATGCATTGCTGAAAACAGCTCGCATGGTGCCAAAAATCGAAAATGGTGAAACGATCGGTTTTACCATTGTCAATATCCAGTCGGGAACGTTTCTCGATCTGCTTGGTCTGAAAGTCGGGGATGTGCTCGTGCAGATCAACGAGGTGGAGTTGAACAGTCCGGAAAAGGCCCTGCAGATTTTCCAGCAGGTGCGCGAGGCAAACAATCTTACTCTCGGTTTGTTGCGCAACGGCAGCAGACAGACGTTTGAATATACAATTGACTAGGAGTCGGATCGTGGTGATGCGATTGAGCAAACTGGTAACATTGCTGTTGACCTGCCTGCTGCTGTTCGGCAGCCAGGGGTGGACGGCCGAACCGAAAAAAAGCGTAGCAGACGGTGCGGGGATCACCCTTGATTTTCAGAATGTTGAGCTGGTCGATCTGATCAAGACGATCAGTGAGCTGACCGGGATCAACTTTGTATATGATGATCAGGTCAAGGGGCAGGTGACCATCATTTCTCCCAAGCCGATGAGCCTGGACGATGCCTACAACCTGTTTCGAACGGTTCTGAACATCAAGGGGTTCACCATTGTTCCGTCTGGCGCAGTCAACAAGATTGTCCCGACCCGGGGGGCCAAGGAAGAGAACCTGCCGATCGAATCAGGTGGCGAATTCGGCGAACAGTTCATCACCCGGTTAATCCCTTTGAAGAATGTCGATGCCGGTGTTCTGGCGAATACCGTGCTGCGTCCGCTGATACCGAAAACCAGCCATGTGGTCGCTTATGAGCCGACCAATACGCTGATCATTTCCGACAGTTCATCCAACACCGAACGCCTCTATCAGATCGTCAAGGAACTTGATGTCGCCGGTTCAGACGCCGACAATATCGAGATTGTCGATCTGGTTTATGCCGACGCAGAAGAGACTGCCGAGGTGGCCACCAAGATTCTCGGATCGCCGATTACCACCCGCCTCGCTGCCCGCCGCGCCGCCCGCAGAACGACCAAGGGTGCGGCAGCCAATACGGTGGCTGAGTCCAATGATGGCCAGATTATTCCCTATGCGCGAACCAATCGCCTGATTCTGGTCGGTAGCCAGGACTTCATCGACAAGATCAAGGATTTTATTGGCCGGATCGACCAGAAGGCGGATCAGGTCCGCGCCGGAATTCATGTCTATTACCTGGAAAATGCCGAAGCGGAGATCCTCGCCGAAACCCTCAACCAGATTCTGACCGGGCTGAAGTCCGGGCAGAAAACGGTGCCTAAAGTGGCAGCAGCAGGGGCCCCTGTCGAAGAGACGATCGGCACGGTGACCATCACCGCCGACAAGCCGACCAATGCGCTGGTGGTCAATGCCACTCCGAAGGATTACACGACGATCAGGGAGATTATTGCCAAACTGGATATCAAGCGTAATCAGGTGTATGTCGAAACCCTGATTCTTGAACTGGGAATGGATGCCCTGCTCGACCTGGGTGTTTCGTTGCAGGGTGCGGTGGATGTTGGTGATGACAGTGTCTCCTTCGGCACCAGTAACCTGAATACCGGTCCCGTCGGACTGTCAGATCTGGCCCCGATTCCGGGCAGTGACAGTAGTGTCCCGAGTCTGCTGACCCAGGCTGTAAGCGGCCTGATTGCCGGGGGCATGTTCAACCCGATCAAGACCATCGATGCGGATGGCAATGAGATCACCCTGCCGGCCCTGTCGGTCCTGCTTAACCTTTCCGAAACCGATACTGACATCAATGTCATTTCCGCTCCCCGGTTGCTGACGTCTGACAACGAGGAAGCTGAAATCGTGGTCGGCTCCAACGTACCGATCATCACCTCCAAAGGCTCCGATAATGCCGGCAATGCCGTGAATGCGGTGGAGCGCCAGGATGTGGCGCTGACGCTCCGTTTTACCCCCCAGGTGACCGAGGGAGATCTGGTCCGCCTCAAGGTCTATCAGGAGATCAGTGACGTTGCGCTGGCCAACGAGAATGTCGGTGATCCCACCGAGGTCGGACCGAGTATCGATAAGCGGCTGGTGCGGAATACAGTGCTTGCAGAGGACGGCCATACGGTTGTCCTCGGGGGGCTGTTTCAGACCAACCAGCAGGTACGGATTAGCAAGATTCCTCTGCTGGGGGACCTGCCTTTGCTCGGCTGGCTGTTTAGAAACAAAAAAGAGGAAGAGAGGAAGACCAGTCTGATGGTCTTTATTACCCCGACGATTATCCGGAGTCCGGAGGATCTGGAGGAGGTCACCCGCCGGAACCGCAAGAACCTGAAAATTTTCAAGGAAACCAACGGGAGCCAGGAAGTGTTCGGACCTTTGGCTACGGATGTGGCCCCTGATGCGTTCCAGCCGGATGACGACCAAACCGAGGAGAAGGAATAAGCCTGATGGAGTGGCAACGCTTGGGAGATATCCTGACCCGGCAGTTTGCCGTCCCGGCCACTGCGATCGATCAGGCCCTGCAGGATCAGGCCGCCAGTGGTCTACGGATCGGCGAACAGCTGCTGGCGCAAGGCAACGTCCAGGAAGAGGACCTTGCCCAGGCGCTGGCGCTGCAGAGTGGTCTGGAGTATGTCCACAATCCGGAGCTGCAGCCCTCGGCGCTTGAAGTTCTCGAACTGGTCCCGATCGGCTATGCCAAGCAGTACCACCTGATCCCGTTGGAAAAAACAGCCCATAAAATAGTTCTGGCGGTGACCGACCCTTATGATCATCGCCCCCTGAATGATCTCACCTCGCTGACCGGTTGTCGGATCTCCCTTTGCCTGGTGTCCGCCCGGTCTCTGCTGCAGACAATTCATCGCGGCTATGAAGAACTGGCCGGCGGTGCCCAGGAAGCGATCGAGGATATCGATCAGAGTAGCGATATCGATCTGGTCGGAGGGTTGGAGCCTGCCGACCTGATTGATGCCAGCGATGAGGCTCCGGTTATCCGCTTTGTAAACAGCATGCTGACCAAGGCGTATAAAGAACGGGCCAGCGATATTCATATCGAACCGTTTGAGCATGATCTGGTGATACGTTATCGGATAGACGGGATCCTATACGAGGTCCTGCGGCCGCCGCATCGGGCGCAGGCGAGTATTGTTTCACGTTTAAAGATTATGGCCAATCTGGATATTGCCGAAAAACGCCTGCCGCAGGATGGCCGGCTCGGGGTCCGGATTGCCGGTAAAGAAGTTGATGTCAGGGTTTCGACCCTGCCGACGGCATTCGGGGAACGCGTGGTGCTGAGGCTGCTCGACAAAAGTGGCGGCCCCAGTTCTCTGAGTCGGATCGGTATAGACCGGACGATCCTGCCCCGCTTTGAGGCGATGATTCGCAAGAGTCACGGCATCGTGCTGGTGACCGGACCGACCGGTGCGGGGAAAACCAGTACCCTCTATTCTGCTCTCTCGCAGATCAATTCAAGTGAAAAAAATATTATCACCGTTTAGGATCCCATCGAGTATCAGCTCGCCGGAGTCGGACAGATTCAGGTCAACCCGAAGATCGATTTGACCTTCGCCCAGGGACTACGTTCGATCCTGCGTCAGGATCCGGATATTATCATGGTCGGGGAGATTCGCGACGGTGAGACGGCGAAGATCGCTGTTCAGGCGGCCCTCACCGGCCACCTGGTCTTTTCCACCCTGCATACCAATGATGCAGCAGGAGCCCTGGCGCGGTTGGTCGAGATGGGAGTCGAGCCTTTTCTCGCCTCTTCTGCGCTGATCGGGGTTCTCGCGCAGCGACTGGTACGGACGATCTGTCCGCATTGTCGGGAAGCCTGTCAGCCTGACCCGGCACTGATCGGTGAACTGCTCGGAGACCAGCCTCTTCCCACCGGGGCAACCTTTTACCGGGGGCGGGGTTGTGACCGTTGCCAACAGCTCGGCTTTCTCGGTCGGACCGGGATTTACGAGCTCCTCGTGGTCGATGACAGTCTCCGCCGGCTGGTTACTGCCAATGCCGACGCGGCGACGATTCGACAGCAGGCCCTGGCCAATGGTATGCAGGTCCTGCGACAAAGCGGGCTGAATAAGGTCCTGGCGGGGGAAACGACCATTGAAGAGGTTTTGCGGGTGACTCAGGAGGAAGGCTGAGTTGGCTCTTTACGAATACAGCGCACTAGACAGCCGCGGACGGCGCAGCAAAGGGACCATAGAGGCTTCGGGCCGACAGATGGCCAGCAGTCAACTGCGGCAGCGGGGTCTTTTCCCTGAAAAGCTGCAGGAAGTTAGCAGCCGTGAATCAAAGCAAAGCCGTCAGCTGTCCCGCCGGGTTCAGGTGCTGCAACTTGCCGTTGCGACTCGGCAACTGGCGACGATGCTGTCTGCTGGCATGACGATTGATGAAGCCCTGGCGACTGTCGCCGATCAGCAGGAGCCTCCGGCTCTGGGGCAGTCCCTCGCCCGGGTCCGGGAAGAGGTTCTTCAGGGCGTCTCCTTCTCCCGGGCATTACAGGAAGACGCGCGCATCTTCCCGCAGATCTATGTCAACATGGTCCAGGTCGGAGAGGCGAGCGGCACCTTGGATAAGGTTCTGCACCAGTTGGCCGAGTTTCTCGAAGACCAGGCTCGTCTCGGCGCTCGTCTGAAGGCAGCGCTCAGCTACCCACTGTTAATGCTGGTGGTGGGGGGTGGCGTACTGGCATTTCTGATGGTTTTTGTTGTGCCGAAGGTAACCCGGATGCTAGAGGACCTGGATCAGGCGCTGCCTTTGCCGACCCTCTGGTTGATGGGGTTCAGCGCATTCCTGGCTGATTATTGGTGGTTGCTTGCAGCAGGTATGCTGATTGTAGCAGTCTTTGCCCGGCAGCAGCTTAAATCTGAGCGGGGGCGGCTCTGGTATGATCGGCAGAAGTTCCGCCTTCCCCTGTTCGGGCCGCTGTTGCTGCAGAGCGCCACCGCCCGTTTCGCCCGGACCATGGCGACGCTGCTGCGCAGCGGGGTCCCGATGTTAACGTCACTGGAGATCGTTACCGGCCTGCTGAATAATCGCCAATTGAAAAAGCTGCTCACCGAAGTCGGCAGTGCCGTCCGCGAGGGGTCCGGCTTGGCAGCACCGTTACGCAAGGCCAGTATCTTCCCTGCGATGCTGCCGCAGATGATTGCGGTCGGGGAAAAAAGCGGTGACCTTGAGGAGATGCTGCTCAAGGTGGCAGAAAATTATGAATATCAGGTGGAAACCAGGCTGAATGGCCTGATGTCGTTACTGGAACCGCTGATGATTCTGGTGATGGGCACAGTTGTCGGTTTTATTGTGCTGGCGATCCTGCTGCCTATTTTCCAGGCCAGCCAGGGAATGGGTTAAGTCGTCTTCTGCCATTATGGCGACAGGGGCGTGGTTTTTAGAATCAAGGAGAAAAACGGGAATGAGACGAATTATCGATTCACGGGGATTTACTCTGATTGAAATTATGGTAGTGGTGGTGATTCTGGGCATCCTTGCCGGAATCGTTGTCCCCCGCCTGCTGGACCGCCCGGAGGAGGCGCGCCGGACCAAAGCTGCGGTCCAGATCAAAAGTCTCGAGGAGGCTCTGGGGCTGTTCAAGCTTGATAACGGCTTCTACCCTTCGACTGAACAGGGCCTGGAGGGGCTGGTAAGCCAGCCGGAGACTGGCCGTATCCCGACCAAGTACCGTGCCGGTGGCTACATTAAAAAGGTGCCGCTGGACCCTTGGGGCAATCCTTATATCTATCTTTCCCCCGGAGCCAATGGCGATTTTGATCTGATTTCTTACGGGCCGGACGGGGAATCAGGCGGTGAAGGAGAAAATGCCGATATTGAAAGCTGGAATATCGACTGATCGGGCGGGCTTTACCCTGGTCGAACTGGTGGTGGTGATCAGTCTGCTGGCGATCTTTGCCCTGCTCAGTCTACCTCTGTTGACCAACCAGGGCGATGGTGGTCAGCGCCGTGCGATGCGTCAACTGGCCGGGAATATCAAGCTGCTTTATAACGAGGCCGCGCTGACCCGCGATGTTCACTTGCTGACGTTCGATCTTGACGAGGAGAGTTTTCGGACCTATCGCCTGGAGCGGAAGGGCGATCAGCTGGAAAAGGTGCCGCTGGCGGAAGACCGCTCGCTGGCGCCGTTGCGGATCGAACAGGTTCAGGTGGTGGGCAAGGGGCATTTCCGCAGTGGCGAGGTGACGATCCGAATTTATCCACAGGGCTGGATGGAGGAAACCTGGATCCAGCTGGTGAATGATGATAACCAGGTGAAAACCTTGAATTTCGTGTCGATGACTGGATCGACCAGAATTTATGATGGCCGTCGGGAGATATAAAGAGCAGGGTTTTACCCTGCTGGAAGTGATGATCGCTCTGGCGCTGGTTTCGATCGCGCTGGTTTCGCTGCTGAGTCTGTCCAACCGTTCCATTTTGGTGCAGGAGCGTTTGCAGCGGGAAACCCAGGCAACTCTGCTGGCACAACAGGTTTTGAGCCGGGAAGAAGTTCTTGCCAGCGGGCGCAACAGCGGCTGGCAGGAGAAGGAAGAGTGGTTTGAGGAGCCCTTTGCCGATTATCGCTGGCGGGTGCGCTACGAAGATACCATTCTTTCCCAGGTCAAGCTGGTGACCGTCTCGGTCCTCTGGGGCGACGCAGCACGGAATGAACAGGTCAGCCTGGTTTCATTCCTGGAGAATTAGCGATGAGCGGCCAGCGGCAAAAAGGATTCACTCTGGTCGAGATTCTGGTTGCGATCGCAATCGGCTCTATTCTCCTGACAACGATTTATGGGGTATTCGGCGCAGTTTCAGGGGCGCGTGACAATCTGGAAGCGATCGGCGAGGAATACCATCAGGCGCGGGTTCTGTTTGATCGGCTCGCCTCGGAAATCCGCAGTGGCTACTTTAATCCCGGCAGCAGCCAGACCCGCCTGGTTGGTGGTGAAAACAGCCAGGGATATCCGTTTCTGGAATTTTCCACCACCCTGGCGACGCCCCTCTTTGGCGGCCGTTCGGGCGGCATTTCGCTGGTTCGCTACGAACAGGAAGAGGTGGAGCGAGAAGTCCGGCTCTCCCGGAGCGAATGGTTTTTGCTGAGTTCACAGCAGGAACTGGAACCGCAACACCTGATCAGCGGGTTGAAAACCTTTCAGGTGCGATACTATGGTGACGGCAGCTGGTCAGAGCAATGGGACAGTCGTCAGCAGGGTAAACTGCCCGAGATGATAGAATTGACCCTGGAGGTTGAGCTTGATCAGCGGGTCCACTCTTTTCAGTCAACCATTGCCCTGGTGGGAGGCTGAAATGCCGCAGCTAAGGCAAGAAAAAGGGATGGCGCTGCTGCTGGTGCTGGTTGTCATTGCGCTGCTTGCGTCACTGCTGAGTGAATTTGCTTTTTCCACCCTGGTGGATTTACGTTTGACCGAGACCTACCGGGACCGGACTGCAGCATTTTACCTGGCCAGGGGGGGGATAGAGGCCGGTCGGATTATCCTGCGGGAGGATCGTAACAACTACGATCATCCCTCGGAACTCTGGGGACAGGGGGTACCGAACTATCCGGTCGGAGAAGGAACAGTCAGCATCGTTATCGAGGATCTCAGCGGACGTTTCAATCTTAACGGGATTGCTGACAACAAAGGGAATCCGCTGCCAGGGTTTCACCGTTTTGTCGCCCTCTGTGAGGAGGTGCTGGACCTTTCTACGGAAGAAGCGAGCGAACTGGCCAGCGCCCTGCAGGACTGGCAGAATGCGGATCCACAGTTCACATCAGTGGACGACAGCTATTATCTGCAGTTAGAGCCGCCCTACGCGCGCAAGGCCGGTGCACTGGATGCGGTGGAAGAGCTCAACCTGGTGCGCGGGTTCGATGCGGAGAAAGTGGATAAACTGAAGCCTTTTATCCGGGTTTTCGGCGATAACCGGATAAATCTCAATACGGCATCGGCAGAGCTGCTTTACGCCTGGCAGTCTTCGGCAGCTCCCGGAAATGTGCAGATCATTCTGGAGCCGGCTGATATCCAGGAGATTATCGAGTACCGTGAGCAGCAGCCCCTGGAAAAGCTGGCGAACCTGGACCAGGTCAACGGTTACATTCCCAGTTGGCTGAGCGCATGGCAGAACGCGGCGGTGGAAGGAACGGTCTACCGTGTTCGTGGAGAAGGACAGATCAACCAGGGCATTCGTGCCGTAGAAGCGATTGTCGAGAAAAACAAGCAGGCGAATCGGGTGAAACTGGTTTTCCTCAGGGTGGAATAACGAGATGGCGAAACGATATATCGGCATAGATCTGGACGGGGAAACGGCGCGTGTCGCGCTGCTTACGGTCGAGGGCGCACAGGTCGCACTTGAGTTGCACAAGCGACACTATACCTCGCCGGAGGACGCACGTTCGGTTCTTGACGAATTGACTGGTGGCGCACGTCCGTTGGGGGACCACCTGGTAACAGCCCTTCCCGCAGGGGCCGGTTTTGTCCGCAGTTTGAGCTTTCCCTTCAAAGAGCGCAGTAAGCTGATGGCTGTGCTGGCCGCAGAACTGGAGGCTCAGGTGCCGGTTTCTCTGGCTCAGCATACCTGCGCCATGCAGTCTCCCCGGGAAGAGAATGGAACATACCGGGTCACGGCGGCGGCAGTCCGGAGTGCCCTGATCGAGGAGCTGCTGGAGCAATTCCCGGACCCAGCACAGCAGCCGCGGCGGATCGACCTGTTGCCCCACGCTCTGGTCGGTGGGCTTGGCGAACCTGATGGGTTGCTGGTTTATTGTGGTCGGCAGGAGACGGTGGTCGCCCTGGTGATCGATGGCCGGGTGGAAGAGTTCCGTCAGCTCCCCACGGATGATGACTTGTCAGAAGAGGAGATCTGTCGCTTTGTGCTGAATCAGTTGGCTCTGCTGGAGCGGTCGGCCGGTCGGGACAACCTCCCGCTCTGGATCTGCGGTTCGGCGGTGACAGAAGGTTTGCAGCGTTCGCTGGAGGTCGCAGGGGCTGTTTTGTCCGCTCTGGTACTGCCAGTCGACCAGGACGTTCCAGCGGAATTTCTGCCTGCGCTCTTAGTTGCCCTTAGCGAAAAAAAGGGCAATCGTCAGATTGGATTTAACTTTCGCACCGGCTCTTATGCCCCCCGGGGCCAGCTGGAGATGTTGAAGAAAAAACTGATCGCAGCTGCGATCCTTGGGGTACTCTGCCTGCTGGCTTTTGCGGCCAGTGGATATTTTAATTATCACCGGAAAGCTGAACAGGCCGCGCTGCTCAAGCAGCACCTGGAAGAGGTCTTCCGGCAGACCATGCCGTCCGCGAAGGTCATTGTTGATGTTCCTTTACAACTGCGCAGTCGCTATCAGGAGCTGCAGCAGCAGGCTTTGTTGCTCGGTGTCGGTGGTCAGGGGACGGCGCTGAATGTATTGCAGACGCTGTCCAGCCTGATTGATGAGGGGATTAAAAGTGACCTGCAGGAGATGACCTACAGCGGGGACCAGGTCAGGCTGGACGGGTATACCGATTCCTTTGATTCGGTGAACCGGATCACCCAGGGGCTGCAGAAGAGCACGCTGTTTTCCAAAGTTGAAATCAGCGAAGCGAAAATGGCCGCTGACGGTGGCCGGGTCGATTTTCAGTTGCAGATCGATCTGATGCAAGCGGGAGAGGGGTTATGATCCAGAAGATGTCCCGCAGAGAACAGCTCATGGTCCTTGCGGCTGTGGTCGCGGTCGCCCTAGTGGCAATCTGGCTCGGCGTAGTTGAACCCTACCGGTCCGCACTCGCCAAACTGGACAGCCAGATCAGCAATCGCAGTAATAGTCTGGGCGAAGTGAAAAAATTGCAGCAGGACATTCTGCGCCTGCAGCAGCAGCTGGCCGGTACCTCGGACCGCAAAGAGATGGACGGGCCGCTCTTTTCCCATGTAGAACGAGTAACTGAACAGGTGGGGGTGAGGGTAAATCTACTTTCGATGCGCCCGCAGCAGACAACTCAGCAGGGTGAATATCGGCAACAGCTGGTCGAGTTGAAACTGGAGAAGCTGACTATTCCGCAGCTGGTTCGGTTTCTCTACGCGATCGAATACTCAGGGCAGGGAACCCAGGTCAAATCATTGCGGATCAAGCGCCGTTTTGACGATCACTCCAGCCTGGATGTAAATCTCACCGTGTTCAGTTTGGAAAAAAGTTGATGGGATTTTTCAGCAAGCATATTAAACGCTCAGGGCAGGGGATGCCGGGACAGGGAAGGCTGGCAGCTCTTTGTCTGTTACTGTTTCTTGTCTCGCTGGCCGTCGGGGTTGTCAGCGGCTTTCCCTCCGAGGCGCTGCGCAACCGGATGGTTCAGGAAATCACCAGGCAGACCGGCTTGGCTGTCAGCAGCACCGCGATGGAGCTGGGGTTCCCGGCAGAGGTTCGCTTCGATCTGACGGTTGACCCCCATCATCCGCAGGTCGCACCGCTTGTCTTCCCTCAGCTGCAGCTCCAACCGGTCTGGACATCACTGGTCAGTGGCCCCAAAACAGCCAGTTTACAGGGTCGCTTCGCCGATGGAAAGGTCGCTGCAACGTTCAGCAGCGAAGACCATCTGCAGCTTAATCTGCAGGGGATTCGACTGGCGCCACTGCAAAAAACGGATAACCCCTATCGCCTGGACGGTGTCTTGCGGGGTGAACTGGATGGCCGGCAGATTTCGCAAGCGGGGAGTGCGGACGCCCTTTTTTCTGCTGAGGTAAGTAACCTTGTTGTTTTCGGCCTTGAGCAGTTGGCATTGCCGGAGAGTCTGGCGCTGGGGCAGCTTACGCTGCAGGGGCGATTGCGCGGACAGCGGCTGAGCCTGGAAAAAGTCACCCTCGCCGGGGATTTTGCTGGATTGACCGGCAATGGCACGATTCAGCTCGGCGTCAGCCCGCAGCGGACCCGGCTGAACTTGCGCATCACCGCAACCCCGGGACGCTCCTTCCCCGAATCTTTGAAACCGCTGATCGAACTCTCCGGGGTAAAGCCGACTCCGGATGGCAGCTATCGGTTCCGCATTGCCGGAACGCTTGCCAGGCCTTTGTTTAGATAAGGGCGAACAGGGCAATAAGGGTATTGATTGCTCGACAGAGAAATCCGTCGAGCCTTATTTACTTTTTTGCAGGTATGCCGAAACTCCCGCCGCAAATGTGTCCTGTTTGATCTTAAAAAAGTCCTGCCAAGGAGCCTGATCACAGCAGTTTTCTTCCAACAGCATCTGTAACTGATCTTTGGTGATCGGGAACAAACGGAATCCTTCCAGCATACTGACGAGTGGTTTCATCACCAGCAGGGGATGATAAATTTTACAGACGGAAGATTTCCCCAGAGCTTTTCCGATTGTATCAATGACCTGATTATAGCTGAGTTGCTCGGGTCCACCACAGTGAAAGACCTGCCCGATGCTGTCCGGTCTTGAGAGGGCTTGGGCGAAACTTCGAGCAACGTCTGCGACGGCGACCGGCTGAAGGCGATAGCGACCATTGCCGATGACCGGCATGACTGGAAGCTTGCGCATCATGTCGGCCAGCATGGTAACAAACTCGTCATTAGGGCCGTAAATGAGTGAGGGACGGAAGATGGTCCAGTCCAGCCTTGAGTTACGGACCGCCTCCTCTGCGAGCCATTTGGTTTGATGGTAAGCAGTGACCGCATCGGGGCGGGTCCCGTTGGCGCTCATCTGCAAAAAACGTTTAATCCCCTGCTCCTCGGCTCCGGCGAGGAGATTTTGAGTCGCTTCAACATGCATTCGTTGAAAGGTAATTCCCTGGCTGGGGAACTCTCGGATGATCCCAATCAGGTTGATGATCGCCTGGCAACCTGTAAGTCCGCCGCTCAGGCTGTCAGGGGAGGTGGCATCACCGCGGTGGATTTCCACCCCGGGCAGTTCCGGAAGTGTAGACACCGAGTCCGGCCGGACCAGGCAGCGGACCGAAATCTTTTCATCAACCAGCTGTTTCAGCAGTTCCTGCCCAACGAAACCGGTGGCCCCGGTCAGAAAAACTTTCATGGTTAACTCCTCTATAGTAATCACTCCATTATATCATCCCGGTGCGAGCCATGAGAAATCAGGAAAAATAGCACAAGTTCGAGAGCGTTTGGCATGCAGCTGCTTGAGGGACATCAGGTTGACGTCAAACAGTGTTATGCTCAGCGTGGCAGCTAAATGCTCCAATTAAGGAAATTTGTAAGATTTCTGCTATAGTCACATAGCATAGTGAGCATATTTTCTGTTGTTTATGCGTTGCCTGAAATTGAAAGGAGAGATGTCATGCAGAACCCTGAAACCAGACTGCCGGAAGGGTCTGTCCCGGAAGAAATCCTGCAGCAATGGGAGAAGAGAGGGGTTTCACGGCGGAGCTTTCTGAAATTCTGTTCCGCAATGACGGCAACCCTGGCCTTACCGGTCACCATGATGGGCCGAGTGGCGCAGGCACTCGAAGCGGATAGTAGCCCGCCGCTTATCTGGCTGGAATTCCAGGACTGCGCTGGTGACTCGGAGGCGTTTCTGCGCGCGAACCAACCGACCGCCGCTGAGATTATACTTGACTACCTGTCGGTCGATTATCATGAAACGATTATGGCTGCTGCGGGGCATCAGGCTGAAGCCGCCAAGCATCAGACTATAGAAAAATATAAAGGTAAATACCTGGTGGTTGTGGAAGGCTCGATCCCGATGGCCGATGGCGGTGTATATTGTACGGTCGGCGGAGACTCGGCACTCAATATTGCCCGGCAGGTTTGTGGAAACGCTGCTGCGACCATTGCGGTGGGCTCCTGCGCCACCTTCGGCGGTATCCCAGCTGCGACGCCAAATCCGACTGGCGCTGTTTCGGTGAGGGAAGCAGTCCCCGGCGCAACAGTAATCAATCTTCCCGGCTGCCCGGTCAATGTACAAAACCTGACCGCGACAATCGTTCACTATCTGACGTTCGGCAGGCTTCCCGCGACAGACCAGCTCGCCCGACCGAAGTTTGCATACGGCAAGCGGATTCACGACAATTGCGAGCGGCGCTCGCATTTCGATGCGGGCCAGTACGCTGAAACGTTCGGTGACCCGGGCCATCGACAAGGCTGGTGCCTTTATAAGCTGGGGTGCAAGGGTCCGGAAACGTTCCACAATTGTCCGACGGTCCGTTACAACGAGGGTTCCAGCTGGCCGATTCAGGCAGGTCATGGCTGCCTGGGGTGCAGTGAACCGCAGTTCTGGGATGCCATGACTCCATTCTACCGGCGTCTGCCACAGGTGCCCGGTTTTGGAGTTGAATCGACTGCGGACAAGATCGGTCTTGGTCTGATTGCGGCGACGGGAGTGGCGTTTGCGGCTCATGCAGTTGCCAGCTCATTCCGCAAAGGCGACAAACTAGAAGCCGACCAAGTCGTGAAGGAGGATTAACTCATGGCCAGAAAAATTGCAGTCGATCCGATTACCCGTATAGAAGGTCACCTGCGGATAGAAGCTCAGATCGAAGGAGGAAAAATCACCAACGCCTGGAGCTCTTCAACTATGTACCGCGGCATTTAGACCATCCTTAAAGGTCGTGATCCGCGTGACGCCCATCACTTTACTCAGCGATTTTGCGGTGTCTGCACGACGGTTCATTCCATGGCCAGCATTCGGGCAGTTGAAGACGCACTGAAAATCCAGATCCCCGATAATGCTCGGTTGATTCGCAATATCATCATGGGCATTCAGAACGTCCAGGACCATGTGATCCACTTTTACCATCTGCACGCCCTTGACTGGGTCGATATCACCGGAGCTCTCAAGGCTGACCCGCAGAAGACGGCACAGTTGGCGCAGTCTATTTCCAACTGGAAACTGTCGAGTGCCACGTACTTCAAGGGGATTCAGGAGCGCATCGGGGCCTTTGTCGGGACCGGACGGCTTGGCCCCTTTGCCAACGCTTACTGGGGGCACAGTGCCTACAAGCTGCCGCCGGAAGCGAACCTGATGGCAGTAGCTCACTATCTGGAAGCCCTGGAATGGCAGAAAGATGTCATCAGAATCCATGCAATCCTGGGCTCTAAAAATCCACACCCGCAAACCTTCCTGGTCGGCGGCATGTCGATTCCGGTCGATCCGGACAGTCAGAATGCGATCAACGCCGACAAGTTGGCGCTGATCGGCAAACTGCTTAAAAAAGCCCGCATCTTTGTCGAGCAGGTCTACATCCCCGACCTGCTGGCGGTGGCCTCCTTCTACAAGGAGTGGGCGGGCATCGGCGGCTGAGTCGGTAACTTCCTCTGCTATGGTGATTTTCCCATGGACAGCGGCGGCGGAACCGACAATCTCTACTTCCCGCGCGGCGTCATCATGGGCAAGGATATAGCTAACGTGATGGAAATGGACGAGCGCAAGATCACCGAGTACGTGACCAGTTCCTGGTACAGCTATAGTGCCGGTGACGACAAGGGGATGCATCCTTACGATGGAGAAACCACGCCGAACTATACCGGTCCGCCGCCCCCTTATGAGTTCCTTGATACCGACAGCAAGTACTCATGGGTCAAGGCCCCGCGCTATATGGACCAGCCGATGGAGGTTGGACCCTTGGCGCGCGTTCTGGTCGCTTACGCCAGTGGTAACGAAGATGCCAAAGCAATCGTCGGGCATGTCCTGTCAACTCTCGGCGTCGGAGCGGAAGCCCTCTTCTCGACCCTTGGCCGGACTGCGGCCCGGGGTGTTGACTGCCTGATGCTGGCACGAAAGAGCGAGCTCTGGCTCAAACAGCTGGCAGACAACATGGGGCGCGGGATTCTCGAAGTCCACAACGGTGAGAAGTGGGATCCGGCAACCTGGCCGAAAGAAGCCCAGGGATTCGGCTATCATGAAGCGCCACGGGGTGCCTTAGGACATTGGATCCGGATCGAGAATGGAGCGATAGCCAACTATCAGGCGGTGGTTCCTTCAACCTGGAATGCCGGCCCCCGTGATGCGAGCGGACAGCTGGGCCCCTATGAATCGGCACTGATCGGTACGCCGATTACCAATGAGGAGCAGCCGCTGGAAATTCTGCGGACCGTCCATTCCTTCGACCCGTGCCTGGCCTGCGCGGTTCATGTCCTAGATGGTCGCGGCAAAGAGATTATCAAGGTGAAAGTCCTCTAGGAAGGGAGGCAGAAGCCATGCTCGAAATACGTTATGTCTGGGAACTGCCCGTTAGAGTGTCTCATTGGGTCAATGCCGTTTGTGTTCTGGTGCTATCGGTGACCGGGTTCTATATCGGCAATCCGTTCTATCCTGCATCAGATACGGCGGCTTATATCATGGGCTGGAACCGTTTTATCCACTTTACCTTTGCCTATCTGTTTCTGGCATCTTTGATTGTCAGGTTTTACTGGTTTCTCTTTGGCAATCACCATTCGTCATGGCGGATGTTCTTTCCTTGGGCGACGAAATCCGGTCGCAAGGCAGCAATCACTTTCTTCCGCTATTATACGTTTACTGGTCCGAAATTGCCTTACGAAGTCGGACACAATCCGCTGGCTGCCATGGCCTATGCCGGAGTGTATTCGCTGTTTGTTCTGCAGCTTGTAACCGGCTTTGCAATCTACGGACAGTTTCAGCCCGATGGTTTCTGGTTCGGGATTTTTGGCACTTTGCTGACCTGGATCGATGTGCAGACCCTGCGGCTGGTGCATCATCTGACCATGTGGCTCTTGGGCGGATTTTTCATCAACCACTTCTACAGTGCCTGGCTGATGGACGTGAAGGAGATGAACGGAGTCATGAGCAGTATTTTCAGCGGGTACAAGTTCGTTGAGCGGGATGACCTCTGATGTCGATCCTGGTGCTCGGGCTGGGAAACCTGGTGATGACCGACGATGCGCTGGGGAGTCTGGTGGTCAGAACACTCGCGCAGCGTTTCACCTTTCCCGAAGAGGTGGAACTGTTGGACGGGGGAACCCTGGGACTGGACCTGCTGCCGCGACTCGAAGGGATAACAAAACTTCTGGTGGTCGATGCGCTGGAGATGGGCGCCGAACCGGGCACCCTTTTCCGTCTGAAGGGGGAGGCGGTGCCGCGGGCGTTTGCCAACAAGCTCTCGGTTCACCAGATGGGCTTGCAGGATCTTCTGGCGGTGGCTGAACTCCAGGGTCATCTTCCCCCGCAACTGGTCGTCTGGGGTGCCCAGTCGGCGTCGATTGAAATGGGTACGGAGCTGTCGGACCAGCTTGTCCCGGCCCTGGAAAAGGTTGTTGCCGCGGTGGTGGAGGAACTGGCCGGGTGGGGTGCGCTACCGGTGCAGGCAGCCTGAACGTGGGGAAACGAGGGCCGGGGCTCGCCGGCTGCCAGTCCATATTTCAGGAGACGCACAGGGTGCTGAGACTTTTTGTGTTGCTGGCTGGGGTGACATTCCTGTTGTTCGCTTGCAAGGACAGCTCCTATGAGGTTCCGCAGAGAACCGTCCCGACCTCCATGCTGGGCGAGGAACAGAGTCAACGCTGTGGAGAGGACCTGTTTTTCCGGATGTGTCAAGAATGTCATGGGACGTTAAGCGAGGGTCGCAACCCGCGCGCTGAACGGTTTGTCCCCCCTGCCCCCGATTTCCACGAACAGCATTATTCCCAGACAGATCCCGCCTACCTCTACTGGCGTATCGAAGAAGGCAAGCGGGCCGAGCCTTTCCGCAGTCGCGGATCGATAATGCCTGCCTGGAAACCACATTTATCCGAGCAGCAGATATGGTGCCTGGTGGCCTACCTGCAGTACCGCGGTGGACAGGAGAGATAATATCTTCTGAAACCAAACACTTTTTTAAATTCACTAAAATATCAGGTAACGCTTGCCCTCCTTTGGTTTCCCACTCACATCCTCCACCAATTCAGCGGTTCCCGAAATAGTCGAGTGTTTTCAGGGTATTTCTAAGGGAACTCGTTTTTTATTGAGAATAAATTTGCGCCCAGGGAAAAAAACGTCCCTCAACCCTTGCCTTGATAACATCATTTGAGATATAGTCCGGCCGTTTAAACCGGCCGGTTTTGACGGAGACAATCCTATATCCCAAGATGGAAAGAAAACCATCCATGGAGGCATTGATGAGCGAGTTGAGTGCAGAAATTCTGGGGCTGAAGAGTGTGGGCAAGGTTTTTCGTAACCTCAGTTATGATGAGCTGTTTGCTTGTGAAACTGAGAACAAGGAAGGGGCTGTTTCACAAAACGGGACCATGATGGTCGATACCGGAAAGTTTACCGGCCGTTCACCCAAGGACAAGTATTTTGTCAAGCAGGCTCCCTCCAGCGACAACCTGGCCTGGGGCAAGATCAACCAGCCGGTTTCTGCCGAAATCTTTGATGAGCTCTATGCCGAGGTCATCGATTATCTCTCAGGCAAGGATGTGTATGTGACCGACGGCTACTGCGGTGCCAACCCCGATACCCGCAAGCAGGTCCGTTTTATCACTGAAATAGCCTGGCAGTCTCATTTCACCAAGAACATGTTTATCCGCCCTGATGATGCCGACCTGCCCGGATTTGCTCCAGACTTCCGGGTCTATAACGCTGCTGGCCTGTCCAACAAACGCTGGCAGGAGATGGGGCTGAATTCCGATGTCTTCGTTATTTTCAATATTGAAAAAAATGTGGCGATCATCGGCGGGACCTGGTACGGCGGTGAGATGAAAAAGGGCATCTTCACCATGATGAATTACTGGCTGCCGCTGGAAGGGATCCTGTCGATGCACTGCAGCGCCAATATCGGTCATGTCGGTGATGTCTGCCTGTTCTTCGGTCTTTCCGGAACCGGGAAGACCACCCTTTCGACCGACCCGCGCCGCAAATTGATCGGTGATGATGAGCATGGCTGGGATGCCGCCGGGATCTTCAACTTCGAAGGCGGTTGTTATGCCAAGTGTATCGATCTTTCCGAAGAGAGTGAACCGGAGATTTACCACGCGATCAAGCGGAATGCCCTGCTGGAGAACGTGGTTGCGGATGCTAACGGCGTGATTGACTTCAGCGATGGGTCAAAAACCGAAAATACCCGGGTCTCCTACCCCATCGACCATATCCACAATCACGAGCCAACCCTGAAGGGCGGTCACCCGAAAAACATTATCTTCCTGACCTGCGATGCGTTCGGCGTGTTGCCGCCGGTCTCCAGGTTGAGCAAAGAGCAGGCAATGTACTATTTCCTCTCCGGCTACACAGCAAAGGTTGCCGGGACCGAGCGCGGTGTGACTGAACCGCAGGCCACTTTTTCAAGCTGTTTCGGCGAAGCGTTCCTGCCCCTGCCTCCGACCGCCTATGCGAAACTGCTCGGTGAGAAGATGGAAGAGCATGGCGTTAACGCATACCTGGTCAACACCGGCTGGGCCGGTGGCGGCTACGGCGTCGGCAAACGGATGAGTATCAAGGCAACCCGGGCCTGTATCAATGCCATTCTCGACGGCAGCATCAATACGGTAGAGTTTGATACCACCCGCTTCTTCAAGCTGAATATCCCGAAAGAACTTCCCGGGGTGGATAGCCACCTGCTGAATCCGCGCAATGCTTGGGCTGACAAGGATTCTTTTGATGCGACTGCGGCTAAACTGGCCGGAATGTTCATCGACAACTTCAAGAAATACACTACCGGCAACGATGATTTCGACTTTACTCAGGCAGGTCCCAAAGCCTAAGTTTCGGTTTGCAAGAATGTCCTGTGTGCCCCAAAGGCAGCCGGTTCCGTCGGCTGCCTTTTTGTTTGCGCGGACGTGCTTGACAGTAGGTGAGAGAAAAATAATAATGGTCGTCTAAAGATTGCTCTTGCGTATCAGCAGAAGAGGCCATACAGAATGGTGGCGAAAAAAGGACTTGCCGAGCTTGGTGAATTCGGCCTGATTGAAAGAATTCGGCAACAGGCTGTCCCTGCTCCGTATCTCCGGCTGGGGATCGGAGATGACTGTTCGATCCAGGCTGTTGCCGCCGAGGATGAGCTGATGACCAGCACCGACCTGCTTCTTGAGGGGGTTCATTTCAATCTGGAGTGGACCGATTTTGAGTCGCTGGGATACAAGAGTGCAGCTGTTAATATTAGTGATATTGCGGCAATGGGAGGTGTCCCCAGATGCCTGTATCTCGGACTTGCCGTTCCGGAAACGGTTTCAGTCGAACAACTTGAACAGTTTGTTGCGGGCTTCGTTGCTGCCGCACAGGCTTACGGTGCGGTGCTCGCAGGCGGTGATACCTGTCGCTCCGGTGTCGCCCTGGTGATCTCGGTTACGGCCGAGGGAACGGCTCCGCAGGGGCAGGCGGTCTGTCGCAGCGGGGCCCGACCGGGCGACCTGGTCTTTGTTTCCGGGACTCTCGGCGACAGTGCTCTGGCTCTCCGTATGCTCCAGCAGGGAAAGCAGCCGTCAGCCCAGCTTGCCTTCCGGCATCATCGTCCTCAGGCCAGAGTCACTTTGGGGCGTCGCTTGGCTGAAACAGGTTTGGCCACAGCCATGATTGACGTGTCGGATGGCCTGGTGGCGGATCTGGGCCATATCCTGTCCGCGTCCGGCCTGGGTGCGGTTCTGCACCTGGAGGAGATTCCCCTCTCTTCGGGTTTCAGCGAGGTCCTGATTCGCCAACCGGAATGGCTCGAATTGGCTTTGACCGGTGGCGAGGATTATGAGCTGCTGTTTACCGTCGCCTCTGAAAGCGCGGGAGACATTGTCCGCCTGGCGGCAGAGCTCGCTCTTCCCTTGACCAGAATCGGCACCCTGCAGGCTGAACCGGGCCTGCTGATTCTTCAGCAGGACGGAGGCCATTACCCCTTCCAGCGGAGTGGCTTCGATCATTTTTCCAGTGACAAGATTTATTAGAGGTATCTTTTTCTTTCCTGTCCTAAAAGGTTAGAAATCGTTATAATCTGACACGGATATCAGCTCCAGAGAACAGTTTAAATACGAGGCAAGCCGGCTGGCGAGCTTGCGCGGGAGGGTTCAGCATGCGTATTGAGATCAGTCACAAGTTTATTGTCGGATTCATTGTGGTGGTCGGCTCCATTGTCCTGCTCAATGGCCTGGTGCCTCATCTGGGGATCCCCGAACAATTGCAGCAGCTGGTTGCAACCCTGGGGGCGCTTCTGGTCGGTTTACTTTTTGGCTGGGCTTTCTCCAAGGCGTTTACCGCCAATATCGGAGTCCTGACTGCCGGGGCGTAACGTCTCAGTACCGGTGACCTGAGTCGGAAGATCCGCCTGCGCAAGGGAATTGCCAGTGATGAAACCGAGGATCTGGCCAATTCCCTGAACCTCGTCGTCGACAGTCTGCGCAATCTAGTCGGCCAGATCCGGGCTTCCTCGATCAGGGTCAACGAGTCTTCCCTGGGGCTTTCCGCGACAGCCGAGGAGATGACAACCACGTCGCATGAGGTGGCTGGAACCATTGAGCAGATCAGCCGCGGCGCCGAGACCCAGGTTGCAATGGTTGAGACGGTGCTGCGGGTGGTCAAGGAGATGGCCATGTCGATCGAGCTGGTGGCCGCTTCGGCAAAAAAGCTGACGGCTTCGGCCGAGGAAACGACCAGCACGGCGCGCAGCGGCGAAGCGATGGCCGGGGCCTCAGTCGAAAACATGAAACAGGTCCTGGCGCAGGTCGATGAGAACGGAACCCAGATCGTTGCCTTCAGCGAGCATGTGCAAAAAATCGGGTCGATTGTCGATGTGATTACCCACATCGCCCAGAAAACCAACCTGTTGGCCGTCAATGCCACGATTGAAGCGGCCCGGGCGGGAGAATACGGACATGGTTTCGCAATCGTCGCCGACGAGATCAGCAAGCTGGCCGAAAGCGCAGGGGATTCGGCAGCAGAGATCAGCTCGTTGATTGAAAGAACCAAGCAAGAGAGCGTGCACGTCCAGCAATCGATGCAAAAAAGTCTCGAGGACATTAATGCCGGTCGGGAGTCGATCGGTACGATCAGCAGTGCTTTTCAGGCAATTACCGAGCGGGCGGAAAACTCCCAGACCAAGGCCATCAGTATCAATGAACTCGCGGAAAAGCAGAGCGACAGCGCCAGGGATATCGTCGAAGCAATCGAGGAAATTTCCCGGGTCGCTGAAGAGAATGCGGTGGCGACCGAAGAGGTCTCCGCTGCCACCGAAGAACAGTCGATGACGATGGAGCGGATGTCATCGTCATCACTGAAGCTCGCCGAACTGGCGGATGAGCTGCTGACGTCAGTGAGCCGCTTCCAGCTTGGCGTTGAAGATTAGGCGGATCGGCTATGGTGCAGATATTACCGTTTCAGCTTGGCGAAGGCCTGTACGGCCTGGAGCTGACGCAGATCCAGCAGCTTGTCGATGAGCCCCGGGTTTTTTATCTGCCTGGCGCTCCGGAGGAAGTGCTCGGGGCGATCAATCTGCATGGCCGGATTCTGCCGGTATTGGACCTGCCGCAACTGTTCGGCTTTGCAAAAGGGGAACGGGCAAAACGGATGATTGTGCCCACCGATCAGGACGGGGTTCTGGCGCTTGCTGTCGACAGGGTCCATTCGGTGCTGAACGCGGCATCCCCCATGATCAAACCCTGTCAGAATGTCTTTGCCAAGGAATGTGTTACAGATGTGCTTGACTGGGACGGAAAACGGATTCGTCTGGTCGATTTGAACATGTTACGGGAACGGGTCGGACAGTTGTGCGAACCCACAGGAGGATGAAAATGGCAAATCGTGTACTGATTGCAGATGATGCTCAGTTCATGCGGGATCTTTTGCGGGACATATTTGAACAGGCCGGCTGGGATGTGGTGGGCGAAGCGGAAAATGGCAAACAGGCCGTCGAGCAATATAAACTGCTGAAGCCGGACCTGGTCACCATGGATATCGTCATGCCGTTGCGTAGCGGCATTGAAGCCCTCAGTGATATCATCGCGGCAGATCCCGGGGCCCGGGTCGTCATGTGCAGCGCGCTCGGCCAGGAGAGCATGGTCATGGAGGCGGTAAAGGCGGGAGCCAGGGATTTTATCGTCAAACCGTTCCAGCAGGAGCAGGTTGAGCGGATTGTCCAGCGGGTCATGGCATAATTCCGTAGCGGTTCTGGCCGGGCCTCATCGCGGAGCGGTCGCCGGATTGGATTAACCGATGGATATGGCTAAATTTAAATCGATGTTCCTCTCGGAAGCCGGAGAGCACTTGAAGAACATGAGTGCGCAGCTGGTGACGATTGAGGGGGCTTCTGACGATCGAGACAGGATTAACAGCCTGTTCCGCGGGGCGCACTCGATCAAGGGGATGGCTGCATCGATGGGCTATGAAAAAATGGCCGAACTGGCTCACCATCTGGAGGATTCTCTCGACCATTTCCGCCAGGGGAAACCAATCTCCCCCACAGATGTTGATCGACTGCTGGACGGAGTGGATCTTCTGGAAGGGCTGCTGGAGGATATTTCACAGGACCTTCCGGAACGGGAAATCGCTGATTTTACGACCCGTCCGGTCGATCAGAAGCAAAGCGTCGAAGACCAGCCCCCAGCCGCTGCAGCGAATCCGGTAACCCATTATCTGCAGTTGATCCTGCATGACAATGTGGTTTCCCCTGCGGCGCGCTTGTTGTTGTTCTCCAAGTCCCTTGAAAGACTGGGGACCATCGATCGCCTTGTCCCTTCCCTTGAGCAGATCATGAACGGTCAGGAGCATCGTAGCCTGCAGCTCAGCCTCCAGTCCGACCTGACCGCCGCAGAGATTGAGCAGGCCTTTCAGGATTATCCGGAAATTTCCCAGCTTAGCATTTCCAGCGAACCTCCGGCGGAAGAACGCCGGAAAGATGATCGCCGTAGCGGGGATCGCAGGCAGGGAGATCGTCGCGCCCAGTCCCTGACCGCCGGGACTGTCCGGGTTGATACCAACCTGCTGGATCAATTTATCAACCTGACCGGCGAATTGGTTACCAATCGTCACATTCTGCAGACGGCACTTGCCGAGCAGCGCTGGAACGAACTGAATGACGGGTTGGGCCAGCTCGGCAAGCTGGTGAAAAATCTGCATGGGCAGGTTGTGAAGGTCCGGATGATGCCGGTCAGCAGTATCACCGAGCGGTTGTATCGGGTCGTGCGGGATCTGTCCCGGAAAGCGGGTAAAGAGGTGGCCTTGAAGGTAGAAGGAGCAGAGATTGAGCTGGACCGGGCGATCCTCGAAGAGGTCGCCGACCCGTTGATGCATATGGTCCGCAATGCCGTCGATCATGGTATCGAACAGCAGGGAACCGTCCAGGTCAGAATCCGGCGTCAGCGCTCGCACGTGCATATCCTGATCAAGGACGATGGTCGTGGTATCGACCCCCGCAAGCTGCGCGAGCGAGCCCTGGAGAAGGGTCTGATTTCGCCCAAGCAGGCCGAGACCATGAGCGATATGAACGCCCTGCAATTGATCTGTCTCCCTGGGTTCTCGACCACGACCGAAGTGACGGAAACCTCGGGTCGCGGGGTCGGCATGGATGTGGTCAAGGCTGCCGTTGAGAAGCTGGACGGAATACTGCAGATCGATTCAGCCTTGGGAGAAGGCAGCCGGATTACCATGAAGCTCCCTTTGTCGGTGGCCATTATCAGAATCTTGCTGATCAGATGTAATGACAGGCTGATGGCATTACCGCTCTCGCGGATACAGCAGACGCATCAGATTGAACGTGAAGAAATCCAGAGTCGTGGCCGGCAGCTGCTCATTCAGCTGAAGGAAGAAAAAATACCGCTGATCTCTCTGCGCAAGAGTCTGCACATGCCCGTGCCGCCGGCGACCAACAGGGTTTCTCTGGTGGTGATGGAGCTGTTCGGGCGTAAAGTCGGAGTCGTTGTTGACCAGATCGTTGGACACCAGGAGGTGTTTGTGAAAAAAATGCCCGCCCCTTTCGACCGGCTGCCGGGGACCAATGGTGGTGCCGTTCTGGGCGATGGACAGGTCGTTTTTATCCTTGATGTTCAGGGGTTTCTCGGGGGGCGCCGGTAGTTCCGGCAGGGATCGAGGTATGTTACAGAAACAGTCAGAGGCGTCCCCGGAGATTTTGCGCGAACAGGTTCTGGCGGGCATGGAGCAGGCAGCAGCCATGCTGTCACGATTCCTGGAGCCGGGCCGCAAGTTCAGGATGGATTTCAGTACAGCCAGGTTGCAGGCTGGCACCGAACCGGACGAACAGAATTTGATCGGGATCTGCCTGCATGTCAGCGGCGCAGTTTCCGGGTCCATCCTGCTGCTTGCATCGGTTGAGAACGCCTGTCGTCTGGCCGGACTGCTGCTGCGCCGGCCACCTCCGGCCGACCCTGATGATGAGGCCCTCAGATCGACCCTGCGCGAGGTTGGGAACATCTTTGCATCGGGGGTTCTGGGAGGGCTGGATGACGGACTCAAACTGCGCGCACTGCCTTCGCCGCCGACGTTTCTCTACGGGACCCGGCAGCATGTCCTGGAGCAATGCCAGCAATGCTGTGAACGGCCGGCGGCACTGCAGATCGATGCCGGGTTGAACTGCGATTTCAACGACGATACACCGATCAGGGGAAAGGTCATCTTTCGTCTGGTAGCGGGCCCTGGATTAGATTGAACCTCGTACCTCGGTGCCGATGTGCCCAGCCCGCCAAACTCTTTCTGGAGACATAGATGATAAGGTTGATTGTTTTCCCCTTCCTGCTGGCACTCAGTTTTGCCGCAACCGTTGCTGCTCAAGACTTCAGTCTGTCCGACACCCTGCAGACCCTGGAATCTCCCTTCAAGGCGAGTTCGCAAACTGATTCCGGGGGACGAATCCATGATTTTCAGGCCGAATTCCGCCAGTCCTCGCATATCGCTTCCATCGATCGGAGCCAGCGGGGAGAAGGCTCGGTCCGGTTTAAATTCCTACCCAATCAGTCTGCAGCGGATGGCATCGCCATGTTTCGCTGGGAATATCGCGCGCCGACAGTCCAGGAGATCGTCTCAGATGGGCGCACCCTGTGGTTTTATCTGCCAGAGAACCGCCAAGTGATCGAGAGCGATATCTCCCGTCTGCAGGAGCAGCAGGGACAGAACCCGGTCACCTTCCTGAGCGGCTTGGGAAACCTGAGCCGCGACTTTTCTGTGGAGTGGGCAGCGCCTGATCGCGACGCGGAGGGGAATCCGGCCCTGCTCCTGAGGCCGCGCCAGGCGTCACAATATATCGACCGGTTGGAGGTTGTTGTGAGCAGACGTGCCGTGGCAGAATATTCAATCAAAGGCAGGGCCGGGACCCTTTTCCCAATCCTTTCCACCGCAGTTTATGATCCGGGAGGAAACCGGACGGAGATTTACTTTCTCAAAGTGCAGGTCAACCAAGCCCCTGCGGCGGAGCTGTTCCGTTTTCAACCGCCGGAAGGGGTTGAGGTGGTGAGCCCGTCCGAGCAGGGGCTGGGTTACTGAGGCCTGCAGAAATTTCTCTTTTTTGGCGAGACCGCTCCGGAACTTTCTTTCCGGGGCGGTTTCGTGTTATAAGTCACCGATTCTGTGAGCTTCTTGATTAATTGCCAGGAGAAAAGAGATGCCGAGTTTCGATATTGTTTCCAAGGTTGACCTGCAGGAGGTCGACAATGCCGTCAACCAGGCCGTAAAGGAGATCGGGCAGCGCTACGATTTCAAAGGGACCCAGAACGAGGTCTCTCTCGGCAAGGACGGCCTGACCATTCTGGCTGCCGATGAGTACAAGCTGCAGGCAATCAAGGATATCCTGATTGGCAAACTGGTGCGCCGCCAGGTTTCGCCCAAGTGCTTCGATTATGGTAAGGAAGAGCCCGCCTCCGCTGGGGCTGTCCGGCAGAGGGCTGCAATTCTGCAGGGGATCGGTAAGGAGAAGGGGAAAGAGATTGTCAAACTGATCAAGGCGAGCAAGCTCAAGGTCCAGGCTCAGATCATGGATGATCAGGTGCGGGTCAGCGGCAAGAAAATCGATGACCTGCAGGAGGTGATGCAATTACTCAAAGGGGAGGACCTGGGGATCGAACTGCAGTTTGAAAACATGCGCAGTTAGTTTTCGTCAGGTTTGCTCCGATAACGTGCCCGGTCAGCCGGGTAACAGGATGAAATTACGTGGAAACGTTAAAAGTCAGTCTGGTCAGTCTCGGCTGTCCGAAAAATCTGGTTGATGCAGAGGTGATGTTAGGCCACCTGCCGGCACCGCGCTTCGAGATCATCACCGACGAAAGCCAGGACGATATCATTATCATCAATACCTGCTCGTTTATCGAGGATGCCAAGGAAGAATCGATAGAAACCATTCTCGAAGTCGCCGACTACAAGGAGCAGGGCGCCTGTAAAATGCTGGTGGTCAGCGGTTGCCTGCCCCAGCGTTATCAGGACCAGCTTGGCAAAGAGCTGCCAGAGGTCGATCTGTTTGTCGGCACCGGAGATGCGCCGCGGATCGTCGATCTGATTGAGCGGCAACTCGGGAAAACCACCTCCAGCCAGGAGATCGGTACTCCCGACTTTCTCTACGATCACGAGACCCCGCGGGTCAACTCCTCCCCATTCTACAGCAGCTACATCAAGATTGCTGACGGATGTGGCAACCATTGCTCTTACTGCATTATTCCCCAGTTACGCGGGAATCTGCGCTCCCGGTCGATCGATTCTGTCTGCAAGGAGGCTCATCGTCTGGCCGGCAAGGGGGTGCGCGAGATCAACCTGATTGCCCAGGATATCACAGCTTACGGCGCGGACCGTGATGACGGAACGAATATCGAAGCGCTGTTGCGCGAGTTGGTCAAGGTGGAAGGGATCGCCTGGATTCGCTTGCTCTATGCTTATCCGGACGGCATCAGTGACGAATTGATCGATCTGATCGCTGCAGAGGAAAAAATCTGTAACTACCTTGATATTCCTCTGCAGCATATCGATGACCAGATCCTTGAGCAGATGAATAGGAGGGTCAGCGAAAAGGATATCCGCAATCTGCTGCGGCGCCTGCGCAGTCGCATCCCGGACCTGACCCTGCGCACCTCGTTTATTGTTGGCTTCCCCGGTGAAACAATGGCGCAGTACGAAAAGCTGCTCAGCTTTGTTCAGGAAGGTCACTTTGAACGAGTTGGGGTCTTTCGCTACTCCCGCGAGGAAGGAACCGCCGCAGCGAAGCTGCCGGGGCAGATTCTCGCCCGGACCAAAAAAAGCCGCCTCAACAAGCTGATGCGCGCCCAGGCACGGGTCTCCTTTGAAAAAAACCGGGAGCTGGTCGGTCGACTAGAGACCGTGCTGATCGAAGGGTACAGCGAAGAGACCGATCTGTTGCTCAAGGGGCGCAGCGTTCGGCAGGCCCCGGATATCGACGGACAGTATCTGATAACCGCGGGCCATGCTGAGGTCGGGCAGCTGGTCCAGGTAAAGATTACCGATTCATCGGAATATGACCTGATCGGTGAAATCCTTGAGGAGAAGAGCTAGTTTGTTCAACCGCCCACTGATTCCGATTCTGCTGATTCTGCTGGTCGCATTGTTGTTCTGGTTGCGTCAGCCCGCCGGCGAATCGATGGTTTCCAGAACCGCTCTGGTTATGGGAACCCTGGTGGAGATCAAGGCGTATGGAGAAGACCGGGCTCAGCTGGAAGAGACGATCGATACAGCTTTTAACGAAATGGTTCGCCTGGAACAGTTATTCTCCAGCCATCTTCCCGAAAGTGAAATAAGCCGTTTGTCTGCGGCGACCGGATCGTTTGCGGTCAGCAGGGAGACGGCTGTTTTGCTGGAGCTGGGGATAGAGATGGCGCGGCTGAGTGATGGCGCATTCGATCTCGGCCTCGGCAGACTTAAGGATCTTTGGGATATCGGCGGGGAGAATCCGCAGATCCCCGGCGAGCAGTCTTTACGCCGTGCGCTGCATGGGGCAGGGCCAGCGGCTCTGCAGCTGGAAGGGCTGCAGGTGCGGAAACAGGCGCCTGACCTACACATCGATCTGGGGGGCATTGCCAAGGGGTACATCATAGATCGGGCCGCGGAGCTGCTCCTCCAGGCCGGAGTTAGCTCGGCCGCGGTGAATGCCGGAGGCGATATCCGTCTGCTTGGTGATCGCCAGGGGCAGGACTGGCGGATCGGCATTCAGCATCCCCGCGAGAGTGACGCGACTATGGCGACGCTCAATCTGCGCAACCGTGCGGTGGTGACCTCCGGTGATTACGAACGATTTTTTGTGCGGGACGGTATTCGCTATCACCACCTCTTTGATCCGCAAAACGGGCGGCCGGCTCGGGGTTGCCAGAGCGTAACAGTTGTTGCCGCTGATGCCGCCAGCGCCGATGCCCTGGCGACCGCCGCTTTTGTCCTCGGTCCCCGCGCTGGGCTGGATTTGTTGGAGCAATTGCCGGATGTCGAGGGCCTGCTGGTGACTGCCGATGGGCGGAGGTTGGCAACCGCAGGAATTGAGAGCGCTCTGGAATGGCACTAGGTGAGCTACTGCAGCGATTGACCCGGTTTGACCGCTACCTGATCCTTTGTCTCTCACTGCTGGTCGGGGTCTCTTTTCTCCTTCCCTTTGGGCGCCAGGCCGGAGCCCGTTTGATTGTTGAGGCGGACAACCGCACGGTGTTTAGCGCACCCCTGGATACGCCCAGGCAGTTTGCAGTCGAGGGCCCGCTGGGAATGACCCGGATGGAGGTCAGGAATGGGGCAGTCCGGGTGCTTCATTCGCCCTGTCCGCAGAAAATCTGTATCGGCCTTGGAGAAGCCCGGCGAGCTGGAGATCTCCTGGCCTGCGTGCCAAACCGGATAGTTGTCCGGATAGAAGGTGATGTCGAGGGAGCGGCCTATGACCTCCTCAGCCGTTGATCCGGTGCAGCTGGAGCAGGTTCGCCAGCGGGTTTTTCTGGCTCTGTTTATTGCCCTGGCAGTCACCCTGAACGCCGTCGAGTACCTGCTGCCCAGTCCGCTCCCCTGGTTCCGCTTCGGGCTGGCCAACATCCTGACCGTGACGGCCCTTTACCTGTACGGGTCACGGGCGGCCTGGACCGTGGCTCTGAGCCGGATTCTGATCGGCAGCCTGCTGCTCGGCACCCTGTTCTCTCCCGGTTTCCTGCTGTCCCTGTCCGGAGGGCTCTTGGCAACCTTATTGATGACCTCCTCATTTCAATTGCTCGGGTCGCGGATCGGGCCGGTCGGGGTTTCTGTCCTCGGTGCCTTGGGGCATGCGGGCGGACAGCTGCTGATCGCCTGGTTGCTGATTGTCCAGCATCCTTCAATCTGGCTGATGTTGCCGTTTTTCCTGCTCTTTTCCCTGATCAGTGGTATGATTAACGGGCTGGCGGCTGACATGCTGCTGGATTTTTTGCTAAAACATGAGGCGTTTGCCCGGCATAAGACAACGCGGGAGTTCCCCTCCCAGACCTCAGGCTCAGACGTGACATGACTTTTGAACAGGTACTTCCCTATCTCGTTCCTCCTCTGCTCGGCGCACTGATCGGCTATGTGACCAACTATATCGCCATCCGGATGCTGTTTCGACCGCTCAAGGCCTGGCGTTTGCTGGGACTGCGGGTACCGATGACGCCGGGAATTATTCCTGCCAAGCGGGGTGAACTGGCGCGTAAAATGGGGGAAATGGTTGGAGAGCACCTGCTCACGGCGGACGATGTTGGCAGTGCCCTGGAAAAAGAGGGGGTACGTCGCGAGTTACGGACTGCGGTGACCGAAAAGCTCGGCCGGTTTCTCGATCGCGATCTCGGCCCGCTTGAATCACTGATCCCGGACCGGTTCCGGAGGCGCTTCCGTGAGCTTGTTGATCTGTTACGCTGGAAAACGATCAAGCTGGTGTTCGATTACCTGGAGAGCGATTCCTTCGAGCGGAAATTGCGCGACTACCTGCAGCGCGAGGGGGACAAGTTGTTGGCGCGCGACCTCTCAAGCTACCTGACCCCGGAACGTTATCGTGATCTGCAGAGTCACCTGGACCACAAGGTGGCGCAATACTTTGGTTCGCCTGCCGTTGCCGGGGCCGTCGGGACCTTTGTCGATCGAAAAACAGAGGCCTGGGTTGCCAGTGACCGGCCGTTGCGCGAACTGCTTCCCGCAGATCTATACGAGCTGATCCTGACCCAGCTGGAACGCGAACTGCCGCCGCTGGTCGAGAAGTTCGGCGGGATGCTCTATGATCCGGATTTCCGGGCCCGTCTGGTAGATAAGGGGAAAAAGGCGATCGACTCCTTCCTCGACTCGCTGGGAGGTCTGGCCGGTCTGTTGAGTGGATTTATCAACCTCGACAAGCTTTACGACAAAATCCCTGAGTTTCTAGACAAGGCGGGGGATGAAATCGCCGGCTGGCTCAAGGAGGAGAAGACCCAGCAGCAATTGGCAACCATGTTGCGTGAGCGGGTCGATACGCTGCTCGAGCGCTCTCTTGCCGATTACCTGGAAACCCTTCCGTACGAAAAGGTTGCCGGGGTGCGTCGCTTTGTCCGCGAGCAGGCGATCAGCATGGTTCAATCGCGCCGTGCTGCTGAGACGATGGTCAGTTTGGCCGAGGGGGCCATTGACCGGATCAAGGACCGTTCATTTGAAAGCCTGCTCCGCGAGGCACTGCCGGAAGAGGGTGTGACCAAGGTTCGCCGGCAGTTGGCCGACAACCTGCTGAGCCTGCTTCGCTCACAGCAGGCCCGTCAGGCTTTGGAGACGGTTCTGCTGGAGCAGAGTGAAGAGTGGATTTATCGGCGGCCGCTCGGCCTGCTTTCCGCCCGGCTTCCCGCTGATCTGCGCCGTGAACTGGAAAGCGGACTTTGTCAGGCGGTCGAAGATGTGCTGAAAAAGGAAGCTCCGCGGCTGGTTGAAACCCTCAACGTGCGACGGATGGTCGAAGAGAAGGTGAATGGCCTTGACCTGCTGGAAGTGGAGGGGCTGCTGATGGGGATAATGAAAGAGCAGTTTAAGTACATCAACCTGTTTGGCGCCCTGCTCGGTTTTATTATCGGCACGCTCAACCTGCTCGCCTTACAGCTGTTGTCGCACTGACCTTCTGATGGTCTGCTGTTGACCACTCGGAAAGGAGGAACAATGCCTCTCAACATGGATGACGAACTGACTGCCCAGCTGCGGCGGGTTCTCGCCTCCGTGGAACAGCTGTTGCCCAAGGCCATCGGTCCTATCGACTGGGGGCGGACGCTGGCGGCAAACTGGCGACGTCATTCTTTCGCCGGGTACCTCGAGGCGGTTGATGAGCTTGACCCGGTACAGCTGGCTGATTTGCTCGGGATTGAACGGCAGAAGCAGGTTCTTGACGAGAACACCCGCCAGTTTGTCCGCGGTTTTCCGTCGAACAATGTCCTGCTCTGGGGGAGCAGGGGTACAGGCAAATCTTCGCTGGTGCGGGCGCTGTTGAATACCTACGCTGCCCAGGGCCTGCGGGTGATCCAGGTAGACAAGGACGACCTGATTTATCTGCCTGATATCTTTGCCGCGATCAAGGGACAGCCTTACCGGTTTGTTTTTCTCTGCGATGACCTCTCCTTCGAGCCCGGCGAATCGAGCTACAAGATGCTCAAGAGTGCTCTGGATGGTTCGGTCTACGCGGCACCTGAGAACGTCCGTTTCTACGTGACCTCGAACCGTCGTTATCTGCTGCCGGAGTACGAAACCGACAACCTGGGCTTCAAAATGGTCAACAACGACCTCCATCCCGGTGAGGGGGTGGAGGAAAAGAGTTCCCTGTCCGATCGCTTCGGCCTCTGGGTTGCTTTTCATCGGTTCAGCCAGGATCAGTACCTGGAACTGGTGCGCCAGACCATCGCCCGCTTCTGCGAGGAGAGTGGCCTGGCCCCGGTCTGGGATGTTACACTGGAGCAGGCCGCGATAAAATGGTCCCATGACAAGAGTAAACGCTGCGGGCGCACGGCCCTGCAGTTTGCCCGTTATTGGGTGGGGCAGGAACTGTTGAGAAGGAGCTGATTTATGCAACAGGCAACGTTTGCCGGTGGCTGTTTCTGGGGGGTCGAAGAGGCGTTCCGCAAACTGGACGGGGTTACCTCCACGGCCGCCGGATATATGGGCGGAACGACCGAACATCCAACCTATGAACAGGTCTGCAGCGGCGAGACCGGCCATGCCGAAGTGGTGCAGCTGGAGTTCGATCCGAACCGGATCAGTTATCAGCAGTTGCTGGATGCCTTCTGGGGGATGCACAACCCGACCAGCCTCAACTACCAGGGACCGGATATCGGCACCCAGTATCGGACGGTTATTTTCTATCACAGCGAGGAGCAGCGGCAACAGGCGGAACAGGCCGTAGCGGGACTTGATGCCTCCGGCCGGTTCCTGTCACCTGTGGTTACGGAAATTGTTCCGGCAGAGATCTTCTGGCGGGCCGAGGACTATCACCAGTGTTATCTTTCACGCGGGTTACGTTGAGCTGATCGTATCCACCCGAACTGAAAGAGAGGCCTTGTTATCCCCCCGTTCCGCTCTGCCCGACTCCTGAATCTAAATGCGCTGCTCCAGGTGAGCGCATTTGTCGTGCTGTTGGCCGGTGCGGTCTGGTTGCTGGCTGAAGGGGCGGCGTCGCTCGGCTACAACTGGCAATGGGTCAGAATCCCCCGCTATCTCTATAGCTCGGGTCCCGAGGGGCTGCAGGCCGGACCGCTGCTCAAGGGTCTTGGGCTGACCCTGCAGATTTCTGCGCTCAGCCTCGTGCTGTCACTGCTGATCGGTTTGACCACCGCCCTGTTCCGTCTTTCTGCCAGCCCGGTTGCCCGCGGACTGGCGTTTGTCTATCTGGAGCTGATCCGCAATACCCCGCTGCTGATCCAGATCTTTATCATCTATTTCGTTATGGCGCCGATCCTGGATCTGGAGCGGTTTGCATCAGCGGTGCTGGCGCTGAGCCTGTTTGAAGGGGCCTACGCGTCAGAAATCATCCGCGCAGGGATTCTCGGTATCCCCCGCGGTCAGTGGGAAGCCGGAGCCTCCCTCGGTATGAACCGCCCCCAGAACTACCGGTATATTGTTCTGCCGCAGGCGTTCAGGCAGATGGCGCCACCGCTGACCAGTCAGGGAATCTCGCTGATCAAAGATTCCGCGCTGGTTTCCACTATCGCAATTTACGATCTGACCATGCAGGGGCAGCAGATCGTTGCCGAGACCTTTTTAACCTTCGAAGTCTGGTTCACAGTGGCCGCCATCTATCTCGCCTTGACTCTCAGCCTGTCGGCTCTGGTCAAGCTCCTGGAGTGGCGCCTGGCAGATTACAAGATATAATTGGACTCACTTTTTTTACAAGGAGGTTGTCATGAAAGCATGCTTGAACCTGATCCTGCTACTTGTTCTAACCCTGTCAGCCACAAATCTCCCGGCGGCTGAGGTCCGCCAGGAGTTGATCCAGCAAAGCACACTGGAACAGGTGATCAGTAAAAATCGTCTGCGGATCGGTTTTTCCACCTTTGTCCCCTGGGCGATGAAGGATAAAAAGGGCGAATTTATCGGCTATGAAATTGAGGTTGCCCGGCGCCTGGCGGAAGACATGGGAGTCGAGGCTCAGTTTGTTCCGACCAAGTGGTCCGGGATCATCCCTGCCCTGCTGACCGGCAAGTTCGATGTGATTATCGGCGGGATGGGGATCACCCCGGAACGGAATATCAAGGTCAACTTCACCACTCCCTATGAATATTCGGGGATGTCGATGGTTGCCGGGCTGAAGAGGGTGCCGGGGAAAACCTCTCTGGTGGAATTCAACACCCCCCAGACCAGGATTGTTGCCCGCATCGGCACCACAGCCGCCGCAGCTGCACAGAGATATCTGCCTGCTGCCGATATCCGATTGTTCGATGACGAAGGCCAGGCGTTGCAGGAGGTTCTCAACGGCCGGGCCGACGCTATGGTCGCCTCCCAGCCGTTTCCCGAGTTTCAGACCCTCAAGTATCAGGACAAGCTGTACCTGCCGCTGGCCGGGGAGACCTTTACCAAAGAGCCGATCGGTTTTGCCATCCGCAAAGAAGATGCTGATTTCCTCAACTATCTGAACAACTGGATCATGGTGCGGAGCCTTGACGGCTGGTTGCTGGAGCGCTATCGCTACTGGTTCACCACCCAGGACTGGAAAGCTCAGGTGGAGTAGCCGCTTGCTGCCGACCAACAACAAGCGCTGGTCGCTGTTTGACGGGGTTCTGCTCCTGCTGATCGCCGTTGCGTTTGGTTACCTCGGCTACCGGGTTGAAGCAGGACTGGAATACCGCTGGAACTGGCAGGTTATCCCCCAGTACCTGTTCCGCTACGATGCCGAAACCGGCGGCTGGGTACCGAACCTGCTGGTTCAGGGCCTGCTGACAACCATCCGGCTGAGCTTCTGGAGTTTGCTGCTCGCCTTGCCGATCGGGCTGCTGGCCGGGTTGCTGCGGGTCAGTCAGTATTTATTCAACCGGACCGCAGGCGGCTGGTATGTCAACCTGTTCCGCAACATGCCGCCGCTGGTGCTGGTGCTGATCTGTTATTATTTTATCAGTGATCAGATCCTGCCCCGGCTCGCAATAGTCGACCAGCTCTACGCAGCGCCACAGTCGCTGCAGCATTTGACCGGCCTGCTGCTGGCACCTGTGGATCAAATCGAGGTGTTCCTTGCCGCGGTGGCAACTCTTGCCCTTTACGAAGGTGCCTACATAGGCGAGATCGTCCGCGCCGGAATTAATTCGGTGGAAAGCGGGCAGTGGCAGGCAGCTCGAGCCCTCGGCATGCGGCGCTGGCAGCTCCTGCGCCATATCGTCCTCCCCCAGGCCTACCGACGGATGATTCCTCCTCTGGCCGGTCAGTTTATTTCAACGATCAAGGACTCAGCCATCGTTTCGGTGATCTCGTTACAGGAGTTGACCTTTCAGGGGATGGAGCTGATGGCCGCCACCTATCTCACTTTTGAAGTCTGGATCAGTGTGGCAGTCCTCTATTTCCTCTTGACCTATAGCTGTTCCCGGTTGGCGGGAATGATGGAAGTCCGCTTGCGACAGATTCATTAATCCTCTACAGAGCAGGGAGGCACGGGATGAACGGCTTGCTGTCGGCAGTTTTTGTCCTCTGTCTGCTGAGTGGCTGTGCCGTTCAGGGGCATGACCGGTTGTGGGGAGAGGCTGCCAGTATTTCCCCTGGCTGGCAGCGTCTGGGGGATTCCTTCGTTGTGGCCGTCCGCTCTCCCGGGACCTGGCTGCCTATCGCCGGCGCCCTGGTTTTTCAGCTTGATGACTGGGATGCCGAAGTTAGCGACTGGGCCAGTCGGCAGACACCAGTTTTCGGTTCGATCGAGACAGCTGACGAGCGGAGCACCGATCTGGCGAATCTGAGTCAGAATATTTATTATCTGACGGCATTGCTGGTGCCCAGCGGGAAGGCCCCGCAGCAGTGGTCGATGAACAAACTGAAAGGGCTGGCGGTCGGTTTTGCCGCCAGCGAATCGGTCAGCTTGACCACCGATCTGCTGAAGGAGGAAACGGCGCGCGCGCGTCCCAACGCGGCAAACCGGAAAAGTTTCACCTCGGGCCACGCCTCCAGGGCGGCCACTTTCGCGACCCTGGCCTCCGCAAATCTTGACTTTCTTCCAGTGTCAGGCAGTGCAACTACGTTGTCCAGAACCGGCATTTACGGGCTGGCGGCGGCCACCGCCTGGGCCCGGGTCGAGGCGAGGATGCATTATCCCTCGGACGTGCTGGCCGGGGCAGCGCTGGCTCACTTTTTGAGTCTTTTTTTCCATAACGCGTTCCTCGCGGAAGGTCCGCTGCCCACCCAGGTCGAGTTATCGAAAAATATGGCTTTTTTACGCGTTTCATGGCCCTATTGAAAAGACAGGGCTGCTTTAGAGAGCCTCTTTTTTCGAAAGGCGGGATGATGAAAATAAGTACTTTTTTTCTGATGTTCGCTCTGATGCTGCTTGCCTCCGGGTGTGCCATGCTGCAGCCGGGGTTCGAAACACCTGACGTGCGGGTGACCTCATTCCGGATCTTGCCGTCCGAGAGCATCGCCCCCCGTTTTGAAATCGGCTTGCATGTGATCAACCCGAACCGGGCGGCACTGCAACTGGAAGGGCTGAGTTACAGTGTTGAACTTGAAGGGCTTAAGGTGATCAGCGGGGTGACCCGTGACCTGCCGGTCATTGAGGGGTACGGATCGGGGGATGTGGTTCTGCAGGCGTCAGCCGACCTGCTTAACAGTTTAAACCTTTTGGCTGATCTGATGTCCCGCCCCCGCGAGACTGTTGGCTATGCGTTGAACGCCAAGCTGGATGTCGGGGCTTTGCTGCCGAGTATCCGAATCAACCAAACCGGGGTGATCGCCCTGCAGCCACCGAAAACTCAGTAGTTCAGGCCGGGGAGGCGTCAGCCATCTCGATCCAAAACGTACAGCCTCCTCCCGGAGTCTCTTCCAGCCACGCTTTGCCCCCGTAAGCCCGGCTGATCTTCTGGACAATCGCTAGGCCGATACCGGTGCCCCGGACCTTACCGCTTGTCGATCCCCGGAAAAAAGGATCAAAAATGTTGTCTCGATCCTTTTGCGGGATTCCCGACCCGTGATCACGGACGTAAAGCGAGGTGCCTGTTTCGTGACGATCTCCCCCAACCTCTATGCAGTTGTTGTGCTGGCCGGCGTGAATAATCGCGTTGCCGATCAGATTGTTAAACACCTGCATCAAAAACGTTTCAGGGACATGAAGGCTGGGAAGCTGAGTGGCCCGGAGAGATACCCCGGCCGCCGTAAGCTGTTGTTCCTTCTCGAAACCGATCCTTGTTATCAGCCCGTTGAGATCAACCGGTTGCTCAGGCCGTTCGAGGTTGCCTGCGGTTGCCAGCGAGAGGAGGGCTTCCATCGTAGCTAGCATCCCCTCTCCTGCTTGTTCGATCCGCCATAGCGCATCCAAGCTTGTTGCGTCGAGGGTCTCTCCGGAGTGGTTGCGGAGGTAGTCGGTAAAGCCGATGATGGTTGCTAAGGGCGTGCGCAGGTCATGCGAAACGGTATAGACGAAAGCTTCCAGTTCACGATTGGTTGCTTTGAGGCGCTCCTCGAGGTGCTTCTGATGGGTGATATCACGAATCGTCGTGTGATACGTTCCGTCCGGCATTTTTTTGCTGTTCATGCTGATGGGGACTGTGGAGCCGTCCTTGCGGCTGAGCAGGCGTTCGGTCTGAACCTCTTTTCCGGCATTGATAAGGTCGAAGCGAAGAGGGGAGCGCTTTTGCTCCTCAGCTGAAAAGAGAACTCTGATGCTCTGGCCGAGCAGCTCTTTCCGCGAATAACCACTCAGTGCTGTCGCTCTGCGGTTGGCATCGGTGATATCGCCTGAAGAATCCCCAGTCAGGATTGCATCCGCGGCGAGATCAAAAAGGAGTTTATATCGTGGTTCGCTTTGCGGTGAATTTGGCATCATCCTCCGGCTGCGCGTTTCGGAAAAGGGTGAGTAATAACAAACGATTCCAGTCTAGCGATAATTGACTAGGCAGGTCAAGATATCTGTCTTTCACAGCGCGTAAAAAAAGGGCCCTTTCCATAACAAGGGCCCTTTCCGTCAATCTGTGTGAGGGAGGATGGATCAGTCAGCCATCACGAACTTGCCGCCCTTGACCTGAACGATGACCATCGAATCGACCCCGAGACCGTTATGATCTTCGGCGGTGATGTTATAGGTACCGGAGATGCCGACATAGTTCTTGGTTGCTTCGATCTCGTTGCGCAGGGCTTCGGCATCGGTGCCGACTTTCTTCATCGCGTTAGCAACGATGGTGATCGCATCCCAGGCGTATCCAGAGTGCGTGTTGATCGGGAACTGCTTGTCGTAACCCTTCTCCATGTAGAGCTTGATGAATTCCTGAATCACCGGCTTCTGCGGGTCGGAGTCGGAGAGTGCGTCAGCGACCATCAGCTTGGTGGAGGGCATCCGGTCCCCTTCGCTGGCCTTTCCGGCCAGTTCGATATATTTGGGGTCGGGCAGCCCGTGGCACTGAAATAACGGCAGGTCAATGCCAAGTTGGGCTTTGTTTTTGGCTACGATGGAGCCGGCAGGGCCGATGGTCCAGGCAACCAGGGCCTGTGGTTTGGCATTTTTTGCTTTGGTCAACTGGGCGGTCATGTCGGTGTCGCGGTTGCCGAACGACTCCTCAATGAGAATTTCAATGCCGTACTTGGGCGCCAGCTTCTTCATCCAGCGGGCACCGTCCTTGCCGAAGCCGTCAGCTGCGGTCAGCAGGGCTATTTTCGTCAGGCCTTTCTGCTGCAGATAGATGAACAGACGCTCGACGGCAATGCTGGAGCGTTGCGGGGATTTGAATACCCAGTCAAAAGGGCCGAACTTTTTGCCACCCATGATCACCGGGTCTCCGCCGACGGTCATGAAGATCGGGGTTTTACCCTCGTGGGCAATCTTTTTCACGTTCATGCCGGTGTCGGTCAGGGTTGGCCCGATAATGGCGGCAACCTTGTCCTTGTAGATGAATTTCTTGGCAATCGATGCCGCCCGGGCCGGATTGGCCTCGGTGTCACCAACTTCCAGTTCGAGCATCTTGCCGTTTATGCCACCTTCGGCATTGATCTTGTCGACAACCATCTCGGCGACCAGCTTGGTCGGAGTGCCGATAAAGGCGGCGCGGCCCGACAGGTCGAAGAACGCGCCGAGCTTGATGGTGTCGGCCGCCAGCAGCGGCGAGGCCAGCAACATCAGACAGGTCAGAATGACTAGAATCCTCCGCATTGCAACTCTCCTTTGTGAAAGGGTATGGCCCGATAAGCGAACCGTAACATTCAATTCATCGATAGTAATGCAAAACTCCCTGTTTTTAAAGCTAACTTTCGTTTGACGGGAGTGAACAAAAAGGCTAGATGATATCATCCTCGAGCCGTGAATCGAACACCCGCTGACTTTTCCGTTCCGAGCGGGGCAGACTTCCGTAGTGAACCAGTTCGAGTTCCACCGAGACCATAAGCTGTTTCTTGATCTGATGGACCGCTTCATGGGCCAGCTCCGGGGTCCGCCCCTCGGCGACACCTTCGGCGCGTTCCACGACCAACCGCATATGGTCGCGGCCGGCCTGGTCGCGGGTCAGATGGATCTGATACTCGGAGCCAAGGCCGGGTACCGCAGAGAGGATTGTATCGATGCTGCTCGGGTAGATATTGACCCCGCGGAACTTGAGGGTGTCGTCGGATCGGCCCTTGATCCGAGAATGGCGCGGCAGGATCGACCCGCAACTACAGGGTCCTTCAATGATGCGGGTGATGTCCCGGGTCCGGTAGCGGATCAGCGGTGCCCCCTCTTTGCACAGGGTGGTGACGACCATTTCCCCCCATTCGCCGTCTGCGACGGGTTGCAGGGTCTCCGGGTCGATAATCTCAAGAATGTAGTAATCAGCCCAGTAGTGAATACAGTCGTGATCGGAGCATTCGATGCCGGTACCGGGACCGTACAGTTCGGTCAGCCCGGTGATGTCGAACAGTTCCGCTCCACCGAATAGCTCCGATATTTTCCGGCGCATCGAAACGGACGAGCGCTCAGATCCGTAGATGATTTTGTTGACTGCGATCTGATCGGCAATCCCGCGCCGGTGGATTTCCTCAGCCATCAACAGGGCCATCGAAGCGGTTGAGCAGAAGACCGTTGACTGGAAATCGAGCAAAAACTGGATCTGCATATCGATATTACCGGGCCCAACCGGGACCGCCATTGCTCCCACCTTTTCGCAGCCAAGCTGGAACCCCATGCCGGCGGTCCAGACTCCGTAGCCGACGGCAATCTGGACTCGGTCGAGGGGAGTCACCCCGGCCATCTGGTAGCAGCGGGCGAAGAAGTGGGTCCAGTCGTCAAGGTCCTTCTGGGTGTAGCTGAGGACCTTCCGTTTGCCGGTGGTTCCGGAGCTGGCATGGATGCGCACGACCTGCTCAAAGGGGACCGCCCGGAGCGGGAAAGGGTAGCCTGCACGAAGATCTTCAGCCGTTGTGAACGGGAGTTTCTGCAGATCGTCCAGCGAAGTGACCTGCTCAGGCGAGATTCCAGCCCCGTTCAGATGCTCGCGATAAAAACTCGAGCCTTCGTAGGCATGAGTGAGGGTCCACTTCAGGCCGGCCAGCTGATGATTTCTCAGTTCCTCGGCAGAGGCGAACGCGGGCATGAAATTCTGCTGATACATAGCGGGTTTCTCCAGGCGGATATTGGTCAGGCCGGCGGCACCAAGACGGCTGGCGGCCGGGTTGTCCTGGCTGGCGGCTCCCAGAAACGCGGAGCGCAGGGCCGGGTCATTGAGCAGGTTGGTACTAATCCCCTGCTCGACAATCCTGCCGTTGGCCAACAGGTAGGCGTTATCCGAGGCGGACAGGGCGCGCGCGGCATTCTGTTCAACCAGCAGGATCGACGTGCCGGCACGAGCCAGCTGGTGAATAATGGTAAAGATTTCGTCGGTGATCAGCGGAGCCAGGCCCAGACTCGGTTCGTCGAGCAGCAGCAGGCGCGGCTTGGCCATCAGAGCCCGGCCCATGGCGAGCATCTGTTGCTCGCCGCCGGAGAGAGTCCCCGCCAGCTGCTCGCGACGTTCTTTGAGTTTGGGAAACCGGCTGAACACTTCCTCCAGGCGGACATTCAGCTCCCCCCTGGCCAGCTTCAGCGGGACAGCACCGAGGTGCAGGTTGTCGAGCACTGACAAGTGGGCGAACACTTCCCGCCCCTCCGGTGAAAGGGCCACACCCTGGCGGACCATGTAGGCGGGTGGTTTGGCGGTGGACTCGCGATCAGCGAAGCGGATCCTGCCGCCGGAGGGTTTGACCAGCCCCATCACGCACTTAAGCAGAGTGCTTTTACCGGCACCGTTGGCGCCGACCAGGGCGACCGTTTCACCGGTTTTGACCTGCAGGTCAACTCCGAAGAGGGCTTGGGCGGCACCGTAATGGGCGGTGAGGTTGTTGATGTTCAGCATTGTTTCTGACCACAGCGACACAGAGTTCCGGGGACTTTCAACCTCAGCCTCTTTCGTTCCTTTGCTCAGTGTCTCTGTGCCTCCATGGTAAAAATATCAGGCCGTTGCGTCCATTCTTCCCAGATATGCTTCCAGCACCAAGGGGTTGCGGCGGACCTCGTCAGGGGTGCCGGTGGCGATACAGCGACCGCTGTCGAGGACGACAACCTTGTCGGCGATCTCCATCACCAGGTCCATGTCATGTTCCACCAGCAGCAGAGTATAGCCGGCCAGGCGCAGCCGGCGCAATTGATCGCCGACCGCTGAGGTTTCTTCGGCGTTGAGACCGGCCACCGGTTCATCCAGCAGGATCAGCTGGGGATTCCCGACCGTCGCGCGGGCCAGTTCAACCCGTTTTTTGTCGCCATACGCCAGAACTTCAGCCGGCCAGTTGGCTTTTTCGGTCAGATCAAAGCGATCAAGCGCTTCCATCGCCCGCAGCCGCAAACGCCGTTCGCGATGGCGCAGGTAGGGCAGGCGCAACATCGCCATGCACATTGATCGCCCCCCCTCACAGGTCATGCCGGTCAATACGTTGTCGAGCACTGTCAGGCGCGGAAACAGCTTGAGGTTCTGGAAGGTGCGGGCAATGCCGAAGCGGGCGATCTGATGCGCCGGTTGACCGGTGATCTGGCGGCCGGCAAAGGAAACCTGTCCTTCGGTCGGCTGCAGGACTCCGCTGATGCAGTTGATCAGGGTACTCTTGCCGGCGCCGTTCGGACCGATCAGTGCGGTAACCTGGCCACGCGGCACATGGAAACTGACATCCTCCAGTGCCGGCAGTCCGCCGAAGCGTTTGCTGATCTTCTCAAGCTGCAGCATCTTTACGCCTCCTGAGAGCGACCTTGATCTTGATCTGTTCCAGCAGGCCGGTGATCAGCCCCTGCGGCAGGAACATCAACACCAGCACAAGGATTCCGCCGTGAACGAAATCCTTGTACGCTTCGAAAACGTCCATCCACTCGGGGAGCAGGGTGATGAAGCCGGCGCCGAACAGCGAACCCCACACCGAACCCATGCCGCCGATGACCACCATGATGACCATGTCTGCCGAGGTGAAGATGCCGAAAGAGTCGGGACTGACGAATCCGTAGCAGTGGGCGAACAGGCTGCCGGCCAACGAGGCCATGGCGGCCGAGAGGACGAAAACCTTGACCTTGGCGCGGCGAGTATCGACGCCGAGGGCTTCCGCTGCCGTTTCATCCCCGGCCAGCGCGGCGAGGCCCCGCCCCACCCCGCTGCGCACCAGGTTCAGGCAGAGCAGCAGGCTGATCAGGGCGAAGCTCCAGACCAGATAGTGAAAACTGACTTCGTCATCGAAGGCAAAACTGCCGAAGGCCAGCGGCGGAATTCCGGAAAATCCGCTGGGTCCGCCGGTCACCTCGTCCCACTGCAGCATCACCGTATGGACGACGATATTGCAGCCGAGCGTTGCCATGGCCAGATAGTGACCGGAAAGTCTCAGCGCCGGGACCCCGATTAGCAGCGCCACCAGGGCCACCAGCAGCGCCACGGCCAGCATGGTTGGCCAGGGCGGAAGACCGAGAGTGACGCAGCCGATTGCTGATCCATACGCCCCCAGGCCAAAAAAAGCGGCGTGTCCCAGAGATATCTGACCGGCATAACCGACGAACAGATTGAGGCCGAGGACGACGATGGCATGGATGGCGATCAGGTTGGATAGCCCCAGGTTGTAGGGGTTGTCCTGAAACAGGGGATAGACCAGCAGTGTCAGGGACAGGGCAGTGACTGCCAGCCCAGTGCGGTGGAGGTAGAGGAAATAGAGGATTTTCTGTCTGCCGTTCATAGCATGCTCTTTAGCGTTTTTCCAATCTCCGCTCCGGCGGAGACAACTGCGGACGGTTACTTGCCCAGCCCCTTGCGGAAGGCCCTCAGATTCTGCTCCACGAACTTGGCCGGGGCCAGGCTCCGGATCGCCTCTTCGCATTCCTCGGCAGCGCAGAACAGGGCGTTCTCTCTGACCGCCAGGCCTAACAACACCAGATTGGAGAGGACCGCGTTCCCCAGCTCGCGGGCAATTTTTGAAGCGTCGATCCGTTCACCTTCGCCCTCTTTCTCCGCATTGATCAACAACCTCCCCGCGGTCTTCAGCAATCCCCGGTGAACCGGCAGGTTGTTTTCCCAGAGCAGCAGGCCGACATCGGCCTGTCCTGCTCGGATCAGCGGGCTGGCGAAGGGGCCGACCTTGATGGTGGAGAGGACGGTCCCGCCGCGCTGGGCCATGCCATGGGTTTCAGAGGTCAATACGGGTATTCCGCGATCAACCGCCACCTGGGCGATGACACGGGTCAGAAACAGCACACCCTGACCGCCGATGCCGCTGACGATAATCTGCTGCTTCATCACTTGGCCTCCTTGATGATGGCATCGACCGGGCAGACCGGGATGCAGGTGCCGCAGCCGATACAGCGGTCCTGATTGACGACGGATTTGTTGGTTTCCGGATCCATACTCAGGGCCGGACACTCAAAGGCGCCGGTGCATTTCTGGCAGCCGATACAGTTATCGAGAATCGACACCTGGAAGCGTTCCTGACTGCTGCGCACCTGACGGTCCATGATGCAGCCATGGCGCGAGATAATGACCGCCACCCCGCCCGCCGGTTTGCGGATGTACTCATCAGCGCGTTTGAGCAGGGCTTCGAACTCCGGCTTGTCATAAGGATCGCAGACCTCGAGGAAATCGATACCACTGGCTCGAACCAGGGATTCAATCTCAACCGCCCTGGTCTGGCTGCCGTCGGCGGTGATCCCCAGGTGGGGAACCGGCTGGCCGCCGGTCATGGCGGTAGTGGCATTGTCAAGAATGACGACGATGATGCGGGCCTGCTGAATCACCGCGTTGATCAGCGCCGGAATGCCGGCGTGGAAGAAGGTCGAGTCGCCGATGGTCACCACGATGGTGGGAAAATCGCCATCCTGGGAGTAGGCCTGATAGAAGCCCGCCCCCTGGCTGATGCAGGCGCCCATGCAGTGAACCGTGTTGACCGCTCCCAGGTTCATGCCGAGCGTGTAGCAGCCGATATCGGAGGGGAAGATACCGGCGGGGAAGCTCTGTTTGATGCTGTAAAAGGCCGCCCGGTGGGGGCAGCCGGGACAGAGCGAGGGGCGTTGGCCACGCCGCTCTGCGGGCGCTTCAGCCGGTTGTTGCAGGGCGAGGAAGTCGGCCAGTACCTGGTGGATGACATCCGGGGTCAGTTCCCCTTCTTTCGGCACCGCACCACTCTGCTTGCCGCTGGCGCCGGGGTGGGCGAGCAGCAGTTCGATCACCGGGTAGGTCTCTTCAAGAATCAGCACCCGGTCGTAATCAGTCCGCAACTGTTCGGCAAACTGCGGATTGAGCGGGTAGGGCATCAGGACCTGGAAGAGATCGATCCTGCCATGCAGCTCGAGTTCCTCCAGCAGGTCGACCAGGTGGCCGTAGACGATACCCGAGGCGACCAGGGCCTGGCGGGGGTAACTGCCGTCGCCGTTGGCCAGACGGGGCTGCAGGGTGTCTTCAGCGGCGATCTGTTCCAGGGTGTTGTTCAGCTTGCGGTGCAGCGCAGGCAGAAAGGCGGGAGTGGCGGCCCAGCGGGTCGGATCCTTTTCGAAGGCCGCACTGCGCTCCAGTCTGACCGGTTCACCCAGTTCGACGTTCTGCCGCGAATGACAGATCCGGGTGGTCGGGCGCAGCACGGTCATCACTTCGTATTTTTCCGAGAGCTCGAAAGCGGCGGCGACCATCTGCTTGGCTTCCGCGGGATTGGCTGGATCGAGGACCGGGACCCGTGCCTGCATGCAGAACAGTCGGGTATCCTGCTCGTTCTGCGAGCTGTGCGGGCCGGGATCGTCGGCGACGATGGTCACCAGGCCACCTTTGACCCCGAGGTAGGCGGTGCGCATGAAGGGATCTGCAGCTACGTTCAGACCGACCTGCTTCATCACCGCGGCCGCCCTCTTGCCGGTGTAACTGGCAGCCAGAGCCACCTCGAACGCTATCTTTTCGTTGACCGACCACTCGATATGCAGCGGCTCAACGGCACCCTGCCGACGATCGATGACCGCCTGAAGAATCTCTGTCGAGGGTGTTCCGGGATATGCCGTAGCGACTTGGCAGCCGGCTTCAATCAGACCTTGACCGATCGCTTCGTTGCCCATTAACAGTTGGATTGATTTGCTCATATTGCAAAAGCCTTATGACCGCTGAGAATGGCAGGATAGTTGATTTCATGCCGCGAGCCCTGCGTTCTCTGCGGTGAAACGGTATGGTTCTATTTACCCAGGAGTCCTTTCGGCCTGACAAAGAGCACCAGGAGCAACACGACAAACGCCACCACATCTTTATAGGCGCTAGACAGGTAGCCCGCCGAGAGCGATTCGAGCAGACCCAGTCCGAGGCCGCCGAGAATCGCTCCGGGGAAGGATCCGAATCCGCCGAGAATGGCGGCGGCAAAGCCCTTCAGTCCAAGCAGCACCCCGACATCATAATTCAAGGTGGTGATCGGAGTGACCAGCACCCCGGCCAAACCGCCGAGCGCCCCGGCCACCGCGTAACTGGTCAGGCGGACCCGCCCGGCGGGGATACCGACGACGGCGGCCGCGGTGGGGTTGGACGCGACGGCTCGCATCGACAGGCCGAGTGAGGTTTTATAGAAAAACCAGGTCAGCAGCACGATAGCGACCAGAGTCAATGCCATGATCCAGAGCGCCTGCGGCAGAACTGAGGCACCGAGAATGGTGACCGGTTGGTCAGCGGTCAGCGGCGGCAGGGCCATCCGGTTCTTGCCCCAGATCAGTTTCATGGCGCCGCGCAGGATAATCGAAATCCCGACGGTCAGAAAGATCAGGACCAGTTCGTGATGTGAGCGCGAGGGGCGCAGGCCGAACCGTTCCACCAGCATGGCGACCAGGGCGACACCGGCCACGGCGAGCAGCACTCCCGGCACCATCGGCAGTCCCGCTCCCAGCAGTGCGGAGAACATCAACATGCCGCCCAGGGAAACGAAATCGACCTGGACAAAATTGACGATCCCCATGGTGTTATGCACAACACTGAAGCCGAGCGCGATCAGGGCATAAATGGCCCCACTGGTCAGCCCGGCAAAGATAAATTGCAGTAGGTCCTGGGTGGTGTGCAAGGAGGGCTCCTGTCCTCTGTTGATTGCGCAGAAACGCTAGATTAGGGCAGTCAAGAGGCAAGGTCAAGAGTCGTGAGGCAAAATCGCATCGCCCTGCAGCCAGTCGCTTCGACGTCGTAGTGGCCCCCGGCCCGCAACGGATTTTAGATTGACGCACCCTGGACACGCAACTATGCTGTCTTTTTAGCTTTTTCACCAGCACAACCTGCGGAAGGAATTGCCATGATCCTGACCAATGTCGGCTCAGTCCCCGGCAAGAATATCGTTGAACACTTCGGCATCGTCCAGGGGAGCACCGTGCGTGCCAAGCATCTCGGGCGGGACCTGATGGCCGGTTTGAAGAACCTGGTCGGTGGCGAGCTGAAGGGATATACCGAGCTGTTGCAGGACGCACGCAGCGAGGCGATGCAGCGGATGTCCACCCAGGCGGAACAGATGGGGGCGAACGCGGTGGTCAATATTCGTTTTGCCACCTCGTCCGTGGCCCAGGGAGCGGCGGAGCTGTTCGCTTACGGAACTGCGGTCCGGGTTGAATAGGGGCGGTCCATGACAGCCACCATTCTGCACAATCTCGATCTGTTCATTTTTCTGATTCTGCTGCTGTGCGGCTACATTGTCGGCAGCTTGAGCGAACGTCGTCATTATCGATCGATCGAAGCGCGAGAGCGGGCGCTGCTCAGGTTGGCGGTTGTCACCGCTGAAGGACGTTTCGACCCGTACCAGGTGAAAGATGCTTTTCTGGTCAATGGCAGTGTGGTTATTTCTACCGACTATTTCAAGCGGTTGCTGGCAATCTTGCGGAATATCTTTGGTGGCCGAGTCAAGGCGTACGAGTCGCTGGTGGACCGGGCACGGCGGGAAGCCATTCTCCGCATGAAGGAGCAGGCCCGGGCCGGTGGCGCGCAGATGATCGTCAACCTGCGTCTGGAGACGGCAACCATCGGCCGCTCGGCAAACAGGAAGAAGCAGGTCGGCAGTGTCGAAGCGATGGCTTACGGCACGGCCGTGGTGATCGAACGGCAATGAAATTTACCCCACGCCTCCCCCGGGAAAACGTGAATGTCTCCAGCACCCACCCCTTGGCCGAACTTCTCTGGCTGACCGGGGGACTGGTGCTGATTGCACTGAGCGGCTATCTGCTGTTGGGTCTGCTGGTCGATTGGGCGGCGGAGAGTGTTCCGGTTCGGGCTGAAAACTGGCTGGGGGCAAAGGCCGCCGAACAATTTCCCGCACAGCCAAGCCCGGCATTGCAGCACCGCCTTGATCTTCTACTCGACCGGCTGCCGGTCGCGTCTCCTCTCCACGATTATTCTTTCAGAGTCAGCCTGCAGGAGACCCCTGAGGTGAATGCTTTTGCCCTGCCCGGTGGCCGGATCGTGGTTTTTTCCGGATTGCTGGAGCAGGTTGAGTCGGAAAACGAGCTGGCCATGGTGCTGGCCCATGAACTGGGGCATTATGCTCATCGTGATCACCTGCGGCGACTGGGGCGGGGGTTCGGCGTGACGGTGGCAGCTATGCTTCTGCTGGGAAAGGATAGCTTTATCACAGATTTTGTTTCCCAGACGTTTTTGACCTTCGAGGCCGGATACTCCCGCACGCAGGAGACCGCCGCCGATGATTACGGGCTCAAGCTGCTGGTGGCTCGCTATGGCCATGCCGGAGGAGCCGTGGATCTGTTCCGCCGGATGACGGATCGCTCGCAAGCCGGAATCGCCGCTCTGTTTGCTTCACATCCCCATCCTGATGATCGGATTGCGGCTCTGGAGCGCGTGATCCTGAACAATGGTTATCCTGTCGAGGAGCCCGAGACTCTGGAAGATGAGAACTGGGAGGAGTAGCGCAGACAGCTGTGGACAAAAAAAGACCCGAACCTGGAGGGGGGGTAGGTTCGGGTCTAAGCGTTCCCGAAGGAACGGCAGATAAAATATATTGCACTATTAAACTTGTCAAGAACTTTTTACCCGGGCATGCGAAATCGTCGGGTCGCGGCGACTGGCCCGGCTTCCGATAAACAACTGGCTGAAGGATAACGCAGATGGCAATCAGCGGTAACCCGAAAAAAATGGCGCAGGATATCGCAGACGGGTTTTTCAGTCTGTCTCCCCCTGTGCTGAAGCAGTACACTCCCGCGGATATCAAGATCATTCTGAATAACCTGGCCTTGGTCAAACGGCAGGTGCGTCAGATCCAGGTGCCGGTTGAGGATATCCCTCTGGTTAAAGCCAAGAATATGCAAATTTCTCGTCTCAATCAGGCGGAAACTGTGGTTCGCAGTTACTGCAAGAAAAAGCGAATTCCCTTCTGACGGATGAAAAACCTCGCGCTTTTGAACAGTTGCAGCAAGAATGTTTGCCCGGTCCGCGTAATTGGCGTACTATGTAAAGATAGTAAATCAAAAAGGATGGCAGCATGTAGCTGCCATTAAAACTGCCCAGCGGGGCAAAGAGGAGCTCAATGCAAAAACAAAGATGGAACAGGGTCGGCCTGCTATTGATCCCTCTGCTGCTGGTCTTGCTGGTCGTTTCGGGCCAGAGTAAGACTGCAGCGGATTTTGACAATAACAGGGCGCGCCTGCTCGGACATATGATTCAACAGCAGTTGACGAAGCATCATTACAGCCACAAGAAGGTTGATGACGCCTTCTCCCGTCAGGCTTTCGATCTTTATCTCAAGCAGCTCGACTCGCAGAAGCGTTTTCTGCTGAAGTCGGATGTCGCCAAGCTCGAAGAATATCAGGATGCCGTCGACGATGCGATCCGCCGGGGACGACTTGACCTTCCGGAGCTGGGGCGTGTCCTGCTCAACCAGCGGATCAACAGGGTCCAGCTGATCACTGCCGCGTTGCTGGAGCAGGGCTTTGACCTGGAGCGGGACGAGTCTTTTGAAACCGACCCGGAGAAGGTCGATTATGTCTCCAATGAGGAGGAGTTGAAGGAGCTCTGGCGAAAAATCCTCAAATATCAGGTGCTGATCCGCTATCTGAATCTGTATGAGGATGAAGTCGGAGTCGATGATGACGGCAAACTGCTCAAGGCGGAGCCTGAGATCCTCGCCGAATTGCGGACCAAGGCCCGGGAGAAGGTCAGGAAGAGTAACGAGAGCCTGTTTAACCGGATGATGGAGGAGACCAGCCAAGATCATTACGACCGCTATCTGAACGCCATTACCCGGGCGTACGACCCGCACACCAATTATCTGGCTCCGAACCTGAAAGAGGATTTCGATATCCAGATGAGTGGCTCGCTGGAAGGGATCGGTGCCACCCTGAGTGAAGATGACGGGTATATCAAGGTGGTGCGGATCATTCCCGGCAGTGCAGCCTATCGCCAGGGGGAGCTCGAGGCGGACGATATTATCCTGCAGGTTGCCCAGGGTTCAGACGAACCGGTCGATATCACTGACACCCGGCTGCGCGATGCGGTGGACCTGATCCGCGGCAAGAAGGGCACCGAAGTCCGCCTGTCAGTGAAGAAACCGGACGGACACCAGATGGTGATCCCGATTATACGCGACGTGGTAGAGATTGCCGAGACCTTTGTCAAGGGGACCACGGTGACCGACAAGGTTTCAGGCCGGACCTTCGGCTACATCAAGATTCCTTCCTTCTACCGGGATTATAACGGCGGGACGGGGCGTAACTGTACCGATGATCTGCGCAAGGAGTTGCGCCGGCTGAAAAAAGAGAAGATGACCGGCCTGGTGCTGGATCTGCGGAACAACGGCGGCGGTGCGCTTTCGGATGCGGTATCGATTACCGGCCTGTTTATCGAATCCGGGCCGGTGGTTCAGGTGCGCAACGGAGAAGGTAAGATTCGGGTGCTCGACGACACCAACCGTTCCGTGGAATACGACGGGCCGATGGTGGTGCTGGTCAATCGGTTCAGCGCCTCGGCCTCGGAAATCCTTGCCGGCGCCCTGCAGGATTACGGCCGGGCATTAATCGTCGGCGACGAGCATACCCATGGCAAGGGCACTGTGCAGGCGATGCTCAACCTGGATCGCGAGCTGGGGATTCAGGGGATGGCCAAGTACATGCCGCTGGGTGCGGTCAAGGTGACCATCCAGAAGTTTTACCGGATCAGCGGAGATTCAACCCAGGAGCGGGGCGTAACCCCCGACATCGTCTTGCCTTCGCGGATGGACGGCCTGAAGAGCGGAGAAAAACACCTCGAAAATGCCCTCCCCTGGGACAAAATCAAGCCGGTGCAGTACTCGCGCTGGAATCTGGGTGCCGACCTGACCAAACTGCAGGCGAACAGCAGCAAGCGTGTCGGCGCAGATGAGGGTTTTGCCAAGATTGTCGAGCGGGCGCAAAAGGCACAGCAACGCCGCGATGAAACCAGCCAATCCCTGTTGTTGAGCAAGGTGATTGCCGAGCGGGAAGAGCTGCGCAAGCTGAACCAGGGAGACAAGAGCATTTCGCCGCATGGTGAGGATGTCGGCGAGCTGGCAACAGATGACGATAAAAACCGGGAGCCACCGACCCTGGATGAGACGATCGCGGATGATCCTTATGTCGATGAGGGGGTCGCGCTGCTGCAGGACCTGCTCGCCCTGCGGAGTTGATCCCAGCATCTCTGCAGAACGAGAATAAAAATGCCAAAGCCCTTGTTTGAGCGGCTTTGGCATTTTTTTGTGCTTTGTTCGGCGGTATTCGCTGCCCGAAAAACCTGTCAGCGGAGCTTCTCCAGGGTCTGAATTTCAGCACCGTAACATTAGATCCCGTCCCCCTCTAGCGGGTAGATCCAGTAAATATCTTCTGTCGGCAGTTCGGCCGAAGACACCGCTTCATCCAGGCTCAACAGGTCATTCGCCAGCACACCGCGACGGCTGATGGAGTAGAGATAGTCCCCGTTGTTCTCTTCACTAATGAAGAAGGAGCGCCGGACCGGTTCGGGATAGTACCAGAGCCTGTTTTCCTCGTCACGGTAGAACTGTTCGTGGTCGATTGTTCCGCGCAGTGAAAAGCCCTCTTCCGCGCTGACATCATAAAGGTGCAGGCCGGCGAAAACGTCATAGCCGCCGTAGCCTTCGGGATCGGTGGTTTGGGTGTACGCCGTCACCGGCAGCGCGAGCACCTGTTCCTTGGCAAACCAGGTGAATGCATGATGGTCGTACTCGGCCTCGGAATAGCTGTCGTCACCGACCAGTTTGTAAGCAAGCTCTCTCGGAAAACTTAGATTGGCGACATCGAACAGGCTCAGCTTGGTGCTATTCCCCTCGCGCCCGACTGCCAGCAGCTGATCGTTGGCCAGCGGGTGCAGGTAGGTGGAAAAGCCGGGGATTTTCAGTTCTCCGGCCACCCTGGGTGCGGTCGGCTGCGACAGGTCGAGGGTGTAGAGCGGATCAGTCCTCTCGAAGGTGACGACGAAGCCCTTGTCCGCGACAAAGCGCACCGCGAAGATCGATTCACCCGGATCTCCCAGCCCTTCCAGGCGACCGATCTCCTCCAGAGTCTCTTTGTTCTGCTGCAACAGGAACAGCCGGTTCTCCGGCTGGTCGCCGGTCACCCAGGCCGGTTCCGTGGTCGCCACCCGCAGAACCCCCTCATACTCGCTCATGGAAAACTGGTTCAGCACCCATCCTTCGATTTTCCCGCTGCCTGCATAGCCAGGCGCGCTACCCAGGGTGAACTTGTGCACAAAGGTCGAGGCCTGCGGGCTGGATGCCGAGCTTTCGGCCACCGGGCGCCAGGCCCAGATGTTGTTGTTCTGCGCGGCAACGATCAGGCTGTCAGCGCTGGCATAGATCAGGCCGCTGTCGCCCAGCACAGAAACGCTGTACGGCTTGCCCAGCGGGTCGGCGAGATCGAGCGTGAACAGGGTTAACAGCCCGGTTCCGATGCCCGTCTCCGGGCGGTACACATTTTCGCAGGGACAGATTTCATCGACCGTGCTTGCGACACCGTCTGCGGCGTAAATCTTATCGAGGATGCGTGGGAAGGTCAGGGCCGGGTCAATCTCCGTACCGGCACCGGTGTCGACGAGCATCGATTCAGTGCCTGCGGGCACCGGCGGGAAAATTCCGGAGGTATAAACCCCGGAACTGACGACCAGGTGCAGGCGACCGTCAACCATGCGCGCATCGACATAGCCCCCTTCCAGGTAGCTCTCGCGTAACAGCTTAGGGGCGGAACGATCGGTCAGATCGAAAAGGGAGAGCTTGACCATCTGCCAGTTTTGCGGAGCGAACAGTGCCTCATCGAGCGGACTGAAGTCCCAGACATGGGACAGCACCAGCGCCTTGTCCTGTTCAACAAACAGGGAAAACGGGTTGCCCTCCATTGCGACGCGGGAGAGTTCA
>PKUD01000188.1 GCA_002869695.1 Desulfuromonas sp.
CCTGCGCCGCGCCGGAATAGAGCTGGCCGGAGTGGCGGTTGATACCATGGTGGTCTCCTACCTGGTCTGTCCCGAGGCCAAGTCGCATGGTCTTGACGCATTGGCCTCCGATCATCTCAACCACCAGATGATCCCTTACAGCCAGATGACGGGGACCGGCAAGAAGCAGATCTGCTTCAGCGAGGTCGAGGTGGAAAAAGCCACCATCTATGCCGCCGAAGATGCCGATATCACCCTGCAGCTGGCGGAGAAGTTGTTGCCGCTGCTGAAGGAGCGGCAGCAGGAAGCGCTGTTTCATGAAGTGGAGATGCCCCTGGTCGGGGTGCTGACCCGCATGGAGTGGCAGGGGGTGCGCATCGATGCCGATTTCCTCGGCCAGCTGTCCGGGGAGCTGGCCACCAGGTTGAAACAGCTGGAAGAAGAGATCTTCGCCCTCGCCGACGGGCCGTTCAACATCAATTCCCCCAAGCAGCTCGGCGAGATCCTTTTCGAGAAGCTCGGTCTGCCGAAGGGGAAGAAGACCAAGACCGGCTGGTCGACCAACGTCGAGGTGCTGAACGGGCTGGCCGAGGAACACGAGATCGCCAAGCGGCTGCTCGATTACCGCTCGGTGAGCAAGCTGAAGAGCACCTACACCGACTCCCTGCCGAAGCTGGTCAATCCGGAGAGCGGGCGTATCCACACCTCGTTCAACCAGGCGGTCACCAACACCGGGCGGCTCAGTTCCAGTGACCCGAACCTGCAGAACATCCCGATCCGCACCGCTGAAGGACGGCGCATCCGCGAAGCGTTTATCCCCGCCGACGGCAACCTGCTGCTCTCCGCCGACTACTCTCAGGTCGAACTGCGGGTGATGGCGCACATGGCCGACGTCGCTGCGCTCAAGGAGAGCTTTGTCGCCGGGGAGGACATTCACCGGCGCACCGCCAGCGAGATCTTCAACGTCTTCCCGGCGCTGGTCGACGACGAGATGCGTCGCCAGGCCAAGACCATCAACTTCGGCGTGCTCTACGGGATGGGCGCCTTCAGCCTGGCCAAGGATCTCGGCATCAGCCGCAAGGACGCCCAGGCATTTATCGACAACTATTTTGAACGCTATCCCGCGGTGCTGCACTACCTGGAGCAGAAGAAAGAAGAGGCCCGCCAGCACCAGTACGTCACGACCATCCTCGGCCGCCGCTGCGCGATCCCGGAGATCAACAGCAAGAACGGGGCGCTGCGTAGTTATGCTGAACGTAACGCCATCAACTACCCGATCCAGGGGAGCGCCGCCGATATCATCAAGGTGGCGATGGTGAACATCGACCGCCGGCTGAGAGAAGAAGGACTGGCCGCATACATGGTGCTGCAGGTGCATGATGAACTGGTTCTCGAAGTTCCGGAAGCGGAACTGGATGTGGTCCGCGATCTGGTCCGGTGGGAGATGGAGAACGCGGTGCCGCTGGACGTGCCGCTCAAGGTGGATATCGGATATGGCGAGAACTGGGCCGTGGCCCATTGAGGAGAAGTCGCTTTTGAACAGGGGGCAGGCGGAGCCGCCTAATCCTTTTAGGCTGCAAAACAAAAATGAAGCTAATCGTCGTTTCTGACATATTTGGGAAAACTGAGGCATTAGTCCAACTGACCGATCAGCTATCGCCCCGCTACAGACATGTGGCCGTCATTGATCCTTACAGTGGACAAAGCATCAATTTCAAGAATGAAGAAACGGCATATCAGCATTTCCAAAAATACTGCGGTCTGAATAAATTAAACGAATTGCTCGGGACTGAAATAGAAAAATCGGATGAAAAAATCGACATACTAGGCTTCAGTGTCGGCGGAACGTCAGCGTGGGAAATTTCAGGCAAAAGTTTCTCAAAACCAATAAGAAATATTGTGTGTTTCTATGGTTCCAGGATTCGTGAAAAAACAAACATTTCACCACTGTTTCCAACAAGCCTAATCTTTCCAGCAATTGAAAAAGGTTTCGAGCTTGAGCCGGTTATCCGGATCGTTGAAAAAAAGAAAAATGTCGAAATAATTCGTACGGAACTTCTGCACGGTTTTATGAATAGACAATCAATAAATTTCTCTGAAACAGGCTACAAATATTTCAGTGAATGGCTGGTAAAAAAAGCAGCCTAACAATCAACCGGACGGAAAATACGTCTCGGCAATTTTGAAAAAAAACCGAATTGCGCTGGTTCATGCAACCTCGTGTCGCCGCCAGTTATCACCGCCCGTTGAGCCCATAAAAACCACCACAGATCAGCCATTGAAGCGGTCAGCCCGAATATCGGGTTGGTCGCTATTATTTTTCGTGATTTTTGTTCCATAGAAGACTAATCTCTATCGCCCTAGATCTTCTTAGTATCTGTTTTTTGTTAGAATATTGACTTCGGAGGAAGGGTTGGCGCTAACTGGTATGAGATATCTTCTTTAGCCTCTGTCATGGTGTTTGAATGAAACTGCTTGCCGGTGATATCGGCGGGACCAGCTCCCGCTTTCAATGGTTTGATACGGAGGACCCCGGTTATCTGTCGCCGCTGTTCTGTTACAAGAGCGGCGGTTCCGCCTCTTTCGGCGAGCTGTTGAAGGCCCTGTTTTTAGACAGCGGGCTGGAGCGCGCGGATCTGGCCTGCTTCGGTTTGCCCGGCCCCGGGTGTGCAACCGAGGTGGCGTTGACCAATCTTCCCTGGCGCATCAGTGTCGACGAGTTGAAGCGGCAACTGCCCTTGGACGAGGTCACCCTGATCAACGATTTTCACGCCGCCGCTTTGGGTATCGACAGTCTGGAACCGAAAGACCTGATCTGCCTCCACCCCGGCCACTTTGATCCACTGGGCAACCGGCTTGTGGTCGGTGCGGGGACAGGGCTGGGGGTGGAGCCGGTCTGTCAGCTGGAAGGGCAGTTTTACCCCCAGCCATCGGAGGGAGGGCACATGGCGTTTGCCCCGCAGAATGCTGAGCAGGATAGGCTGCTGGCGTGGCTGCGGCAATTGACCGGGCAGGTCAGCTATGAGTACCTGCTGTCGGGTGACGGGCTGGAAAGAATCTATCGTTTTCATTCTCAGCAGCGCAGCGCAGGCCACCCTCTGCGTGGGTTGACGGCCGCCGATGTGCACACCCAGGCGGAAGCGGGTGACGAGGTGGCGNTATGCTCAATTTATTGTCGATGCGGCACTATTGTGGCAGGCCCGCGCGGGCATCTATATCGCCGGGGGGATCGCCGCGAAAATTGCGCGCTGGATGCAGGGCGATGATTTTACCCGCTCTTTTCTCGCCGAGAGGTCGATGAGCGAACTGGTGGAGAAAATGCCGGTCTACCTGGTCAGGGATGAATTACTCGGGCTCAAGGGTGCCATGTCGCTGGCACGTCGTCAGGCGGTAAATCAGCCGTCTAAGGAGGGCAGATGAAGAATTATTCGAAGATCACCGAATTAACCCGCAACACCCTGGCTCTGGTTCTGGCAGGCGGGGAAGGCAGCCGGCTCAAGGAATTAACCCAGTGGCGAGCCAAGCCGGCGGTGCCGTTCGGCGGAAAATACCGCATTATCGATTTTGTACTGTCGAACTGCGTGAACTCGGATATCCGCCGCATCGGCGTGTTGACACAGTATAAATCCCATTCACTGATTCGCCATATCCAGCGGGCCTGGAGTTTCATGCGCTATGAGATCGGCGAGTTTGTTGAATTGCTGCCCGCCCAGCAGCGGTTAGGCAAGGATTGGTACCAGGGCACGGCCGATGCGCTCTATCAGAACCTGGACATTATCCGGACCCATAATCCCCAATTTGTTCTGGTTCTGGGCGGGGATCATATCTACGCTATGGATTACCGGGACATGATCGCCACCCATGCCGCTTCGGGGGCCGATGTGACGGTCGGTTGCGTGGAAGTGCCGCGCATGGAAGCAACGGGCTTCGGGGTCATGTCGGTGGACGACAATCTGAAAATCACCCGCTTCACGGAAAAACCTGCCGACCCTGAAGCGATGCCGGGCAATCCGGACACGGCCCTGGCGTCGATGGGGATTTATATTTTTTCACCTCAATTCCTCTTTGAAAAGCTGATTGCGGATCAGGATGATCCCTCCTCCTCCAAGGATTTCGGCAAGGACATTATCCCGTCCATTATTGACAACAGCAACGTGCAGGCCTATCCGTTCAAGGATGAGCAGGGCGAGCCCGGCTACTGGCGCGATGTGGGGACCCTCGAATCCTATTGGAAGGCCAATATGGAGCTCTGCGCCATTTCACCGCAACTCAATCTTTACAACGCGGATTGGCCGATCTGGACCTACCAGGCACAGATGCCGCCGGCAAAGTTTGCTTTTGACGATGTTGGGCGCCGCGGGGTCGCCATCGATTCCACCGTCGCCTCCGGGTGTATTCTCTCCGGCGCACGGTTGAAGCGTTCGGTTTTGTTCAATGGCTGTTTCCTGCACAGCTATTCCTTTGTCAAGGACAGTGTTATCCTGCCCTATGTCGATATTGGGCG
>PKUD01000166.1 GCA_002869695.1 Desulfuromonas sp.
CGGAATGCTGCAGGCGTTGGGAGCCCATCTGCTTGATGACCGGGGGCATGAGATTGGGCCAGGTGGCGGAGCATTGGCCCAGTTGGCGAAAATTGACACGAGCGATCTCGATTCACGGTTGAGAGAGTGTCATGTTGACGTGGCATGCGACGTCGATAATCCATTGACCGGCAGCCGGGGGGCCTCGGCTGTGTTTGGCCCTCAAAAGGGAGCAACTCAAGAGATGGTTGCTCAACTGGACACCAACCTGAGCCATTTTGCCAAACTGGTCGAGCGTGATTTGGGAAAGACGATTGCCGAGGTCGCGGGGGCAGGTGCGGCCGGCGGAATGGGTGGGGCTCTCCTGGGGTTTCTTGACGCCAGCCTGCGTCCCGGTGTGGAGATCGTCATTGATGCGATTAACCTGAAGATCCTGATACAGGATGCGGACCTGGTGATTACCGGGGAAGGACGCATCGACGGCCAGAGCGTCTTCGGCAAGACTCCGGTCGGTATCGCCAAAATCGCTCTGCAGCATGGTGTCCCGGTCATCGCAATCGCTGGCAGCCTGGGCAATGATGCCGAGGAGGTCCTTGAATGTGGTATCAGCGTGCTGTTCAGCATTGTGCAAGGACCCTGCACCCTTGAAAACGCACTCGCGGAAGCGGCCCAGAATGTCCGCAAAACGTCTCGCCAGATTGCTGCTGTAATGAAGCTGTCCGGACTTAAAAATGATCAATGCCTGCACAGCTGAGGATAGCAGACCGTGGTATGTCGCTAATTCAAACAGGAGCAGGAACGCTCCATCACCCCGACACCCGCATCTGCTGGTGTCCAACTTTCAAAGATGAAGAGAGGAGACAACAGATGAAACGAATTTGGATGAGTATTGGATTGATTTTGTTTGCTTTGACGCTGTTACCAGTCAGCTCCGCTATGGCAGCCGATAAGGTCATCGATGGGAACCTGCGGGTTGTCATCGGCTCCAAGTCGACCGGTGGCGACACTTACCAGAACTCGGCAATCGTGGCCGACGCCCTGGCCAAGAAGCTCGACATTAATGTCAAGGTCGACGCCGTCGGTGCCAGTGCAGCATTCCAGGCTCTGGACCGCGCCGGTGTGCGTGGTAACACCATCATGATTTTCCATGACCAGGCCTACCTAGGCTACCTGTACGGGAAAAAGGGCTACTTCGATATTTTTGATAAATATATCGTCGGCCCGACCGTTGCCATCAATCCCGGTAACGCTTACCTAGTACCCAAAAGTTCTCCCTACCAGACCATCGAAGATATCATTAACGCCTGCGGCAAGGGCACCAAGGTGCGTGTTGCAATTCAGCCTGGCGGCGTGTCGGAAATCGGCTACACCGCACTGAAGAATGCGATCAGTCTCAAGTACCCGGGGAAAGAGGGGAATCTGGTTGCGGTCAATACCGGCTCTCAGTCGGCCAAAAATCAGCTGCTGTTCGACGGCCAGGCCGACCTGATCAATGGCTCGGTGCAAGCCAACGAGCAGTACACCCGTCTGCCTGCCGACGACCAGAAGGCGATGCGCTTTGTCTGGCTGACTGCACGTAGCGCGACTATCCAGCAGGCTCCTGCGGCCGGTCTCGGCCAAACCACCCGCGACCAGCTGCTTCAGTTCGTCGAGCCGAACGCCAAGGTTCCTTTTGACGCGAACAGTTACTTCACTTTTGATAAGGAATTCTACTTCCTCTTCAATAAGGGGCTGGATCCGAAGGTCATTGCCGCCATCGACGAGGCTCTGACCGAGATTTATACTGAAGGCAAGATTCAGGAAACCCAGAAAAAATCTTTCTTCATCCCCAACTTCAAGCCGTCCGTGGAAGCGGCTGCCTACTTGAAGGGCAAGATGGAGATGAACAAGAAGATCATCAGCTCCATGCAATAAGCTGTTTAGTGGCCTGTGGTTGGAAACCTAGTGAAGGCCCGTACCGGTATTCCGGTACGGGCTGTTCCGGAGAGTCGAGATGGATAACGGAATATCATCACTGTTTAAAGTCAAAATCAATTTTGCCGAATCCCATACTTTTTTTCCGACCATCGTGTTCTGGGTTCTGCTAATTCTGCTGCTTTTGATTTTTATTTTTAACGGGAGACCCTATTTGCGTTCGCTAAGGAACGGCGAGCGTAAGCTGAGCCTGTCGCTGGCCCATGTCGACAAGCTCCGATTGCCGGGAACCCTAGTTCTGACGGTCGCTTATTTTCTATTAATGGACTATGTCGGAACTTTTTTCCCCAATCAGGGGCTCGGGTTTCTGTTTGTTTCAATCCCTTTCATTTTCTTGCTCTCGCTCCTTTATGTACACAGGATTGATCGTAGGAAGATTTTGGCCATGAGTCTCAACGCCCTGATCGCACCGAGCGTGGCTTGGTATGTTCTGGCCCAGCTGTTCAATATCACGCTACCTTGATAAAGTGGAGCTAGTTTTCCATGGAATACTTTGCTGACCTTTCCTTCACCTTTTTCATGCTGATCCCCGTAGGGGTGATCATCGGCATCATCTTCGGTGCGATACCGGGGATGACCGCGACCATGGCCGTAGCTGTTTGCCTGCCGCTGACCTATTCCCTGAACCTCAACCAGGGGTTGGCCTTGCTCCTCGGGCTCTACGTCGGTGGCATCTCCGGGGGCCTGGTCCCCGCGATTCTGCTGAACATCCCCGGGACGCCGTCATCAATAACAACTACCTTCGATGGCTACCCGATGACCCAGAAGGGTGAAGGGGAAAAGGCGCTGAAGATAGGGATCGTCTCCTCGCTGTTCGGCGGCCTTCTAAGCGCAGCTATATTGGCATTTTTCGCCCCGCTACTGGCCGACTTCGCCATCAAGTTCTCCTATATCGAGAAATTTCTGATCATCTTCCTGGCCCTGACCGTCATCGCTTCGCTGTCGAAGAACCTTCTGGCGGGGATTTTCAGCGGTGTCCTCGGGGTGTATATCAGCCTGATCGGAACTTATGATATTTCTTTCGGCGGGAATGGCGATATTCGTCTGATGCCGGAGTTCCTGGAGTATTGGCTGGCAGATGGTTTCTCCCTGTTGCCGGTGCTGATTGGGCTGTTCGGCTTGGCAACCATCATGGAAGAGGCGGAAAAGGGGATCAGGGAAGAGGATCTGTCGAGCAAGATGGTGCTAGGTAGTTCGATAAAATTTTCCTTCTCGGTTTTTAAGGGGCAGGTCATCAACCTGTTCCGTTCCGGGATCATCGGCACTTTTGTCGGTATGCTGCCGGGTGTTGGGGGCAGCGCAGCCTCGGTACTCTCCTATACCCAGGCCAAGAATTTCTCGAAAAAACCTGAAAAGATGGGCAAGGGTGCCCCGGAAGGAGTCATCGCCTCGGAGTCGGCCAATAACGGCCTGACCGGTGGTGCGCTCATCCCGCTTCTCTCCTTGGGGATCCCCGGTGACAGTACCACCGCGGTGCTGATCGGAGCCTTCACCCTGCAGGGTATCCAGGTCGGGCCTCTGTTCATCGGTGAGAACATGGGGACCTGGCATACCATGGTGCTTGCTGTAGTGATTGCCAACTTCGCCATGTTTCTGGTTATGTTCTTCGCTATCAAGTACATTGCCAAGGTCATCACCGTCCCCAAGTATATCCTCTTTCCCATTATCATTATGATGTGCGTGGTTGGCGCTTACGCCATCAACTATGGGGTCATGTTCGATGTCTGGACCCTGTTGATTTTCGGCATCTTCGGCTACCTGGCACAGAAAATCGGCATCGAGGTGGCACCGTTCATCATCGGCTTCATCCTCGGCAAGTCTGCGGAGATCTATTTCGTCAAAAGCCTCGAATCTTTTGGCACCCTGACGATCTTCTTTACCAAGAGTCCGATCGCCATGTTCCTCTGGGTGCTGATTGTCGTTTCTGTCGGTTACTCAATCTATTCCACCATCAAAAACCGTCGGCAGGACAAGTTCGACGGGCATGGCTAGCGAGGGAAAAAGCGGCGGAGAACAGGGAGACAGATATGGGGCACAGTGCAACCGGCTACCGGACAATAAGAATTAATGAGCGGGACAATGTGGCGATCATCGTCGAAGCTGGGGGGCTCAAAAGCGGTGCTCTTCTGGACAACGGCATTCAACTCTTCGACGACGTGCCCCAGGGTCACAAAGTGGCCTTGGAGGATTTGACCGAAGATGCACCGATCATCCGTTATGGCGAAGTGATTGGCTATGCGGAATCGGACATTGTCCGCGGCCAGTGGATTCATGAAGGGTTGGTACGCATGCCCGATTCCCCTCCGCTGGATCAGCTCTCCTTCATGCCACGCCCGGCACCGGCTCTGGTCCCCCTGGAAGGTTATAGCTTCGAAGGCTATCGCAACCCGGACGGGACAGTCGGTACCCGCAATATTTTAGGTATCAGCACCAGCGTCCAGTGCGTGGCCGGGATGGGGAACCTGGTGGTCAAGCGGATCAAAGAAAAGCTCCTGCCGAAATATCCCAACGTAGATGACGTGGTGGTGCTCAACCACAGCTATGGTTGCGGAGTGGCGATCAACGCTCCGGCGGCGATCATCCCAATCCGCACATTGAAGAACCTGACCCGCAACCCCAACCTGGGGAATGAAGTGATGGTTCTCGGGCTGGGTTGTGAAAAGCTGGAACCGAAGCAGCTGATAACTCCTGTCGCGGACAGCAACAAGCATAAGGATATTCTCGAGCTTCAGGACGAACGCTTCCAGGGCTTTGCGGGGATGGTCGACGGCATCATGGCCATGGCGCAACAGAAGTTGGAGCGTCTCAACCAGCGTAAAAGAGAAACCTGTCCTGTCGCAGATCTGGTGGTCGGTATGCAGTGTGGCGGCAGCGATGCCTTCTCCGGTGTTACTGCCAACCCGGCCGTCGGTTTTGCGACGGACTTGATTGTCCGCGCCGGTGGGACGGTCCTCTTCTCTGAAGTCACGGAAGTGCGCGATGGCGTTCAAAAGCTGCTTCACAGGGTTGCCAGTGAAGATGTCGGCCGTGCCCTGATCCGGGAAATGAAATGGTACGACCGTTATCTGGAACTGGGTGGGGTCGATCGCAGCGCCAATACCACCCCGGGGAATAAAGCCGGAGGGCTCAACAATATTGTCGAGAAATCTCTCGGCTCCATCATCAAGTCGGGAACCAGCACCATTGTCGATGTCCTTGCGCCGGGTGAGCGAGTGCGCAGGAAGGGACTGATCTTCGCGGCAACCCCGGCGAGCGATTTCATTTGCGGCACTCTGCAGTTGGCTTCCGGGATCAGCCTGCAGGTTTTTACTACCGGACGCGGCACTCCTTACGGGCTGGCCATGGCACCGGTCGTCAAGGTCTCCAGCCGCAGCGACCTGTCGCAGCGCTGGTTCGACCTGATCGACCTCGACGCCGGTAATATCGCCTCCGGTCAGGCGACCATCGAAGAGACCGGTTGGGAGTTGTTCCGTCTGATTCTCGATGTCGCCAGCGGACGCAAGCAATCCGCCGCCGAGACGCTCGGTCTGCAGAATGACCTGGTACTGTTCAATCCTGCGCCGATCACCTGATTGCGCGATGATTGATCGTAATAACCATGTTCAATGCAGAGGTCCTTTTCTGTCAGTCTGCCTAGTAAAATTTGTAATAAACGGATTGCGAACCAAGTGCGCATTTAGGTTCGATAGACCAGTGTGCAACAAAGCAGAAGCACAGATTCTCTTTGGGTTGGGCAACCTTGAAAATGTCTACGATGAAAGATGGCAAATCCATGCCGTTCCCGCAGAGCATAATATGGATGGCGAACCAAAGCTGCTGGGCCTTGCGCGGCCAATGATGCCTCAGATTCTGATTGATCGCTATGATGTCCTTGTGGTTGATGAGGCAGGAAAAAATATTGTTGGAACCGGTATGGATCAATAATACTTTGTAATTTGGAGATATTTAGGTTTCTGAAACCTGCTCATCAAGGTTGTCAGTCTCTTCACGCTGGAGGTCGTCGGGGACCCTACTCCAATGGCTTTTGACTCTTTCGGAAACCTGACCGGATTCTTTTCTCTTTCCATGCGGTCGTGCCCCTCAATGGTGCGTCTGCAGCGAAAGGCATAGCATCTGTCCTTTATGCCGTCTGTTGCAGGAATTTTATTAGCCCTTTCGGTTCTCAGTTCTCTGGCAGCTGGGCTTTTCGGGATAACCCCGTTGATAGCCGGACTCTTTCAACTGGTGGCAGGGGCTATTCTGTGGCTAAAAGTCCCCATCGGGGTGAGACGGGTGTCCCTGGTGTTGCTGGTTGGCGGAATTGCCATATTTTTTATGGCCACAGAGCCACCCTCGCTGGTCACTGCTATCAGCAAAAATCAACAAATGATTGCCATGCTTGCTGCAATAGGTCTGCTTCGATATTCCCCTAGACTTAAAACGGCCGAGACCATCCCGCAGGGGCCGCGGGCGATTTGGCAGACCCTGTTTGGCCTGCATTGGCTGGCGTCAGTGATAAACATCTCGTCCTTGTTAATATTCTCTGACCGGCTTGCTGAAAAAAATGGTCACCTGAAGTGGTTTCAGGGGATGATGCTTTCGCGCGGTTTCTCAATGGCCGCGCTCTGGTCTCCCTTTTTTGTCGCCATGGGCGTGGCTTTGACCTACGCTCCAGGAGCAGATTATCGGCAGATGATGCTTTGGGGTCTGCCATTCAGCCAGGTGCTTTTGGCTGGAATGATATGTCATGTCATCCGAAAATATCCAGACGAGGTTGAGGCCTTTCGTGGCTATTCCTTCCGGCTTTCAACCCTTATCGTTCCAGCCGGTTTAGCATTTGGGGTGATTGTTCTGCATCAGCTTTTTCCACGCTTGTCCATCCTCACTATCATCACTCTCCTTGCCCCTTGCTACCCGCTTCTGGCTAACCGTGAACATCGCCCGGGAGTGCTGTTAAAACGATTTGTCCTGGAAGACCTGGCCCGGATGGGTCCGGAAGTTGTTTTGTTTGCTTCGGCGGGAGTGCTGGGGAGTGGTCTTAGTGTGCTGGTCGCTGGGCGGTTTTTCAACCTCACAGGCACTATCAACCCGCTTTTGTTTATTTGTGCTGGATTAGCCCTAATCCTTATCGCAGCAAGTTTGGGTGTTCACCCGGTGGTGGGTGTGACGATCGTGGCGGGAATCGCTTCCGGTATTCCGCTACCAGCTGATCTGCTGGCCCTGAGCTTTCTTTTTGGCTGGGGGCTCGGAGTCCTGATTAATCCCATTTCGGGCGTTCATATACTTCTGTCGGGGCGTTACGGTTATCCCGGAACAAATGCTTGGCGATTGAATGTTCCGTTTGTTGTTACAGCGTATATACTTGCCTGTGGTTGGTTCGGGATTTATTGGCTATTGCTTGGACAGTAACGAGGAATACCCAATAAAATTTTTTTGCATACAACTACATATCAGGGGTTAATGACATGAAAACAATTTTTCTGAAAGCGAAGGAAATTGGTAAAATCAAAGCAAGGCTAACAACAGAAAAATACCGAAAATCTGTAATTAATTCTGGGACGCGCTTCCTATGATGGTCAATTTGTTAACATGGGGCGATGAACAGTATGGATCAGTTCCCGAAGCTATCGAGCCGGAAAGTCCGCAAGCAGAGTTTGAAATTGGTGATATTGCCTACTGGTTACAAGGTTCGGGATTTTGCATACTTTATGGCCGCACACCTGTTAGCACTAATGAGAATCCTCGTTTGATCACACCAGGTAATTATCTTGCATAGATAGAAGGCGATAGCAGTGTCTTTAAAGGCTTGAGCGGGCTGGCGCTGACTATTGAGCGTGGAGCAGAAGAATAAGATGCGTATATCCCAGAGTGTTTTGACCGAATTTGCCTGTGATGTCATCCAGTCCCTTGGAGCTTCCAAAGACCGCGCTCTGACCACGGCTGAAGCCCTCGTTGCTGCAGATTTGAGCGGTATCTCCAGTCACGGGGTTGCCGGCGGCACTGGTCTGACCGAGCTCGTTGATCGAACTCGTGCCGGGGCGATCAACATTGAAGCTATACCTGAAATACAGCAAAAATCGGGTTGGGCTGTCGCTGTCATGAATGCCAAAGGTGGTCTGGGACCATCCGCAGCCATGGAAGCTGCCCATCTAGCTGGAGACCTGGCTGAGCAGTACGGTGTAGGACGGGTCCATGTTTACGATGCCAACCATTTTGGAGCGGCCTGTGTCTATGTTGAAGTGCTCTTGCAGCGAGGTTTTGCCGCGCGATGTAGCAGTACCTCTGGAGCCTGGATGATGCCCTATGGGGGCAACCGGGTGCGCTTGGGAACCACGCCAATCGCTTGGGGGATGCCTTGTGGTGATGACGCCATCGTCATAGACATGGCGACCACTCAGCGATCAGTGAGCCCCGCTTTTCGTGCTGCAAAAGCTGGGGAACCGATCCCGCGGGATTATTTTCAGGATAAACAAGGCAACATGCTGGAAGGTATCGTTTCACCCGACCGACTGGTCGAAGGGTCCGTTCTGCCCCTTGGCGGTGAACAATTCGGCTATAAAGGTTCCGGATTGAATATTCTGATTGAGCTGGACAATGTGCTCGGCGGCGGATCGCTGGAACGCATTCCCAGCATGCGTGAAACGCCAGTATGCCGTGTCTCGCAGGTTTTCGAAGCGTGGCGAATCGATTTTCTCTTTCCGGAGTCGGAAGCCCGGCAAAGACTGGAAAAAGCGGTCGCAGACATCCGTACTCACGGCGACTCAAATATGTTACTCCCTGGCGAACGTGAAGCAAGACGCAGGAGGGATGCCGAAAAACGGGGCATCCCTTACGAAACGTCTCAATGGGAAACGATTCGTTCTATTGCGAGGAAAACAGGGCTTACTCCACCGCAGCCGGAAGTAGAATAAGCACCGGTTGTGATGGTTCATTCCCGATCACTAGAGCTATTTTCTGGGGAAGGTACGATGATGATTGCCAAGGACTCCATCACTTCAATCAAATTATCCAAAGTTCTGTTGCCCCTTGACTGCCCGGTTTCAGACGCCAAGGTGTCAACTGGGCGCCAGGTCCCCCTGCAGTCTGTTGCTCTGTTGTTTGCCGAAATTGCCTCAACTCAGGGTTTTGAAGGGCTCGGTTTTAGCTACGCCCTGCGGATTGGTGGGGAAGGACAGTATGCACATGCCCGGGAACTTTCACCATTTCTCCTGGGGGAAGACCCCAACGATATTAACAAAATCTGGGAAAAGTTGTTCTGGGCGGGAGCCTCGGTCGGTCGAAGCGGGATTGCTGTGCAGGCGATCGCTGCTTTTGACGTTGCTTTATGGGATCTTAAAGCAAAGCGGGCAGGTTTGCCGCTGGCAAATCTGATCGGTTCGTATCGAGACTCGGTGCCCTGTTACAACACCTCCGGCGGCTATATGCAGGCCCCCATCGAAGAGATTCTGGATAAGGCGGATCAGTTTCTGGACCGAGGTATTCGGGGAGTTAAAATCAAGGTTGGACAGCCTGACAGCAAGGCCGATTTCCGGAGGGTCGAAGCGCTGCGAAAGCACCTCGGAGACGACCTGCCGATTATGGTTGATGCCAACCAGCAGTGGGATTATCAGACTGCTCTGCAGTTCGGTCGTAGCGTCGAACAGTTCAAACTGACCTGGATCGAGGAACCTCTCAACGCCTATGACGCTGAGGGGCATGCCCGACTGGCTGCGGAGCTTGACACGCCAGTCGCCACCGGAGAAATGCTCTGCTCCATTGATGAACACCTGCAGTTGATTGAGCAGCGTGCTGTCGACATCATTCAGCCCGATGCGCCACGGATCGGGGGGATCACTCCGTTTCTCTTACTGGCGGATATCGCCGCCCGAGCCAGGCTGGGGATGGCACCGCATTTCGTCATGGAGATCCACCTCCACCTCGCCGCCTGCTACCCCACTGAACCCTGGGTGGAACATTTCGAATGGCTTGAGCCGTTGTTCAATGAGCGTTTTGAAATTTGCAATGGAAGGATGCTGGTTCCGCAGCGGCCGGGGCTGGGCTTAAGCCTGAGCGAACAGATGCGTCATTGTACGATCGAGGAGGCACTGTTCGTTTCACCTTGAGCACGAAGGCCGGCTTGATATGAATCAGGTGTAAGCCGTACGAATTTCCGGCCGCACCCTGAAATCATATAGCAGCACATCAGAAAATCTTCCCGTTCCCAGTGCCGTGCGGTTCGGGGAACCATAAACTGAGGGCCTGCAGCTATTTCTGCAGGCCCTCAGTTTATCGATTCCCGCTAATATGAATGCTCTTCTGTACCTGATTCCCCCAGCTATATAGTTTGTCTGTGGAAATTTCAGCCCAGGGCTGCCACGCTGTTTCAACTAATTTCCTTAGCGCACCAGGCAGGGCATTTTGCTGTCGAATCCCCAATCAGGGATAAGATACTGCATAGCGGTTGCATCGTTCCTGGCACCGAAAGGAAGTTTTTTATACACCTCATGGGCTTTCATGACTTCATCCATATTCAGTTCAAGCCCAAGCCCGGGGGCATCGCTTACCTGGATTTTTCCATCGACAATCTTATAGGGATTGTTTGTCAATTGCTGACCATCCTGCCAGATCCAGTGAGTATCCATAGCTGTGATGTTTCCGGGCGCCGCGGCGGCGCACTGAGTAAAGATCGCCAAGGAAATGTCAAAATGGTTGTTAGAGTGAGAGCCCCAGGTGAGGCCCCAGTCATTGAGAACTTGAGCAATTCTCACAGATCCCGACATCGTCCAGAAGTGAGGATCTGCCAGGACTATGTCAATCGATTTGGCGCAAACGGCATGATAAAACTGCTTCCAGTCGGTAGCGATCATATTGGTGGCCGTAGGGATACCGGTGCGCATTTTGAATTCGGCCATTGTTTCACGTCCTGAATAGCCAGCCTCGGTACCACAGGGATCTTCCGCATAGGTCAAAGACCTCCCGCTACAGAGAGCCACTGCCTCTTCAAGTTTCCATGCTCCGTTGGGATCAATGTTGATTCGGGCGTCTGGAAAAGTTTTGACCAGAAGATCAATGGCTTTCATCTCTTCTGGGCCTTCTAGAACTCCGCCTTTGAGTTTGAAGTCTTTGAAACCATAGACCTCTTTCAACGCCTGAGCCTGTTCGACAATGGCTTCAACAGTCATAAAGGGTTCGCGGCGAATTTTAAACCAGGGGTTGGAGCTGTCGCTCTCATCAATATAGTGCAGGTCGGTCTTTCTTTTGTCTTCCTGATAGAAGAGGTAACCCAGCACGACGACTTCATCACGTTGCTTCCCGTCACCCAGAAGATCACAGACCGGGACCCCAAGAAACTGGCCCCAGAGGTCAAGCATGGCACATTCTATTGCAGTTTCCGCATGAACAACGTCCGCAAGTTTGGCCAGGGAGAGATTCTGAAGACCTTCACTTCCCTTGGTCTCCAGATTGTGCTTATCCGCAAGTTTCTTGATGACAGATCTGTAAGCACTGATCCTTTGCCCCACCACATAGGGCCTGGCATCTTCAAGTGCTTTTGTGATGGCTTCACCGCCATGCACTTCGCCCAACCCTGTATTTCCGGAATTGTCTTTGAGAATTACAATGTTCCTTGTGAAAAAAGGTCCATGCGCCCCGCTAAGAGACAACAGCATGCTGTCGTTGCCAGCTACCGGGATGACCAGCATTTCGGTGATTACAGGGAGCTTTTCCTGAATGCTCATGAACTTTATACTCCTTGCGCAAGGTCTTTTTTCGCAGCCTTGTAATTGTTAAAGATGGTCATAATCAGAGAAAGAAGTGTGAGTATCAAAAACATGGCACTAATGGGATGGGTGAAGACATCCAGCCAATTGCCGTTTGAGTATTCAAGTCCCCGTCTCAGGTTCAACTCCAGAGAGCCTTCAAGAATGAATCCAAGAATAAAAGGCGGGGCAGGAATGCCAAACCTTGACATCATCAGGCCGATGAATCCAAACAGAAGGAGTCCCCACATGTCAAAGACACGGCTACTGAGGGCATAAGCACCAATTGAGCAGAGAACGACAATAAGTGGAATCAGAATATGATTGGGAACCTTAAGAATTTTAACGAACATTCTCATCCCCCCCCACATTAATACAGCCATAAAGATTGTTCCAAGAGCCATGGCGGCAAAAATACTATAAACAACTGGTCCGTTCTGCTGGAAAAGAAGCGGACCGGGTTGCATCCCGTGAAGCATGAACCCGCCGAGAAGAATCGCTGTTGCCCCATCTCCGGGAATGCCTAGGGTAAGCAGAGGGATCATGGCCCCACCGATGGAAGAATTGTTACTCGATTCTGAAGCAATCAGTCCGTCAGGGATTCCTGTTCCATACTTTTCCGGATGCTTACTGGAATTCTTTGCCACCGAATAGGCGATGATGTTACTGGTGGAGCCCCCGATCCCGGGAAGAACACCAATACCAAGACCAAGAAGAGAACTTCTTATCAGGTTGAACCAGTTCCCTTTAAGATCGCGCCGCCCAAAACCGAGCCCCTTCATCTTATAGTCCAGAACTTTTACCGGTTGTTCTTTTTCTGAGGCGGCCAGAAGGACCTCCCTGATCGCATAAAGACCAACCAGGACAACAAGCAAATGGAAGCCGCTGCTCATCTGCAGGGAGCCGAACGTAAATCTCGGGGTCCCATCCGTTGGAGAAAGACCAACAGTTGCAATCATCATCCCGAACATTGCACTCAATAGACCCTTGATAACCGATTTTTCGGTCAGAGACGCAATAAGTGTGAGCGCAAAAAAGGTTACAGAAAAATACTCCCAGGGACCGAATTTCAATGTGAGTTTGGCAAGCAATGGCGAAGCAAAAATCATAACTGCAACGCCTGTCAGCGTCCCTATCAGGGATGCGAATACGGCAATGCCCAGGGCTTTCCCCGCCTCTCCCTTCCGCGCCATCGGGGCGCCTTCGAAGGTTGTCGCAATGGAGGCCGGCGTTCCGGGCATATTAAGGAGAATCGCTGAAATAAGACCTCCTGAAATACCGCCGATATAGATGGCCGTAAGCATCGCCAGGCCGATATGACTGGCCATAACGTAGGTAACGGGCAAAAACATTGAAAGGCCCGCAACGGTCGTCAGGCCGGGGAGGGCCCCGAAAATAATCCCGACAACAACTCCAAGGAATACCATGGTTATGCAGGTAGGGTCTGTGAAAACAGATGCAAAACCAGTTGCTAGCATATGAAACATAGTCTTATTCTCCTAACCCAAGATTCCGCTGGGGAGGATCAGTGTAAGATATTTTGTAAAGACAAAATAAATCAGGATAGAGGCGCCGACAGAAAACAGAATAATAAAGACAGCCCACTTTTTTCTTTCGCCTTTATTTGTCAGAATAAATGATTCTGCTATCAGAAAAAAGATACTTGAAAGAATAAATCCCAGGGGCTGATAGAGCGCAGTATAAATAGCAAGATAGATCAGAGAAATTAACAGTCTTACAGATATTACATTCTCAATGCGACTTACGAAGGTGCCTTTGGGTGGCTCAACACATATGTCTTCTTCCCAGTCGCATACTTCGGAACTGTTGATCTCTCTTTCTTTCTGTATTTTTTTCAGCTTCCGGCTTTTAAGGCATATCTGAATAATGTAGGTCACACTAAGGATGATCGTGAGTATGCCTAAAAGCTCCGGAACGGAGCGCGAATCAAGCCCCCTGTTTCCAAAAGGGGTGAATGTAGAGATTTTTGACGCTCCAGCCATATAGGCTATTGCAAGCAGCAAAAAGAAGATGCCAACTCCGATCTCTTTTTTTAAATCCCTGTCCATCTCCAATTTCTCCAATTATTTGGACATACAACATAGGCCCGAAGGTCTCCCTCCAGGCCTATGTCGACGTTGTTTGCGCAATACGCTGTTGCTTATTGCTGATTAACTTACTTGCCTTGGAGAGTATCCTTGATAGCTTGCAGCTCATCACGCTGGCCATACCAGTGTGCATTTGTATCTTTTACATTCATCCATGTCGGAGGTTGGTAGGCCGTCTTCATCTCTGCACGGTAGGATTCATTCTTGTTGATGATTTCACCGACCGCCGCGCAGACCTTTTCAATCTTCTGCGGATCTGTTCCTTTCGGGAAAATCATGGTGTTCATGTAGTCATACCCCGCATTTACTCCGACTTCACGCAGCGTCTTCACGTCAGGAATCAGTTCAGATTTACTATCACTGACACTGCCCAGAATCTTGAGCGTGCCGTCTTTGACATAGGCCTCAATCATGTTGAAGTTCAGTGGAACGATATCTGCGTGACCACCGAGAACGACCTGAAGCCTTTCACCCGAACCGCCTGAGGAGACAACGTTCAGTTTTGCCCCGGCCTTTAACAGACCGATCGCAGTCCACATTGTTGTTGCACCGGTGTTCGCGGTCAATTTCACTTCACCTGGATGTTGCTTGGTGTATTCGATCAGTTCTGGGATATTATTGTATGGAACTTTTGTTTGGGCGACGAGGACTTCAGGAGACGACTTTGACAGGACACAACCGAGGTCGAAATCCTGAATGCCGTAGTCAGCCATACCCGCTGCTTCAGCTATGCTGAGTGAAAGTTGATGAACGAGAATGGTGTATCCATCAGGTTTTGAATTTTTTACCTGAGCTGCACCTATCGTTCCACCGCTTCCGGGCATGTTGGTAACAACTACGGGAACACCGATCAGGTCGGGCAGGTATTTTGCTATGGCACGCGCGTTAAAATCCGAGTTGCCGCCGGCACCATAAGGAACGACCAGGTTAAGTGCCTTCGTCGGCCATTCAGCAGCGAATGCCTGTCCGGTCATAGCCAGCAGACAAAAAAGAACGATCAATCCTTTTTTCATGGAAACCTCCCTGTTTTTTTCTAGGTTTGAGTATTGCCAATCGTACCAAACGAATGGCCTCTTAATTTGTAACACTATAAAAATGTTTATATGTCCAAAAATGGTAGCGCTTCCATAAATTTTCGTCAAGACTTTTTTTGCCCATGGAAATTATGTCGTTTATTGCTGAAAAAACTATATAATTCATATTTATCAGTGATCTATCTGTAAATAATATTTTAAAATATTCATATTGAAGAATATAATTAGAGCTGATATGTTTATTGTGAAATCTTTTTTGGTTGCGATACCATTATGACTTATGGGTCTTTTTCGCTCACCAGCGACTTTATGCTAAATTGCAGAAAACGGATCACTTTATGTCACGAAAAGACAATGGCCAGAGCAGTAATGGAAAAAGAGCCAGGGCTGACGAGGCTTCAGTCGAAAGACCTTCCGTAGGAAGTGTCACCCTGAGCGATGTCGCCAGACTCGCTGGTGTCGGCACCACCACTGTGTCGCGGGCGCTCAATCACCCGGACCAGGTAGCTCAAAAGACTCTGAAAAAGGTCAACCAGGCGATTGAACTCACTGGCTATGTTCCGAACCAGATTGCGGGAGCACTGGCTTCGCGGCGCAGTCATTTGATTGCTGCCATAATTCCGTCTATCTCCAATACGGTTTACGCTGAAACGATTAAGCACTTCAGCAAAATTTTACGAGATTCCGGTTATCAGGTACTGCTGGGTGAAACTGACTATCTGGAAGATCAGGAGGAAACTCTGGTCCGTACCGTGCTCAGCCGCAAACCGGACGGAATTTTTTTTATTGGGATCAACCATACGGCCATTTGCCGCCGTCAACTTCTGGTGGCAAACATTCCTGTTGTTGAGACCTGGGACCTGACCAAAACGCCTTTGGATATGGTGGTTGGTTTCTCCCATGAAGAGGTTGGCAAAGCGATTGCTGAATACCTGCTGGAGAAAAAAATTTCAAGGGTAGGTAGTATTTGGGCTTTGGATCACCGTGCCCAACTTCGCCGAAAAGGTTTCCTGGAGACCTTGGCTTTTCACGGAATCAACAGCAAATATGTTTGTGATGTCTCTGTCCCCACTAACTTCGGTCAGGGGCGTGAAGGACTTACCCGGCTGATAAATGAGGGATTCAATGGAGGTGCGGTGGTCTGTAGTTCCGATACCATCGCACATGGGGTCCTGGCTGAAGCCCAGACTCGCGGCTTGAGAGTTCCCGAAGAAATGGCGGTCACTGGTTTTGGTGATCAGACCTTTGCTCCATTTACTAATCCATCCTTAACCACAGTGAAATTCGACCGAGAACTGATTGGAAGGCGTGCTGCCGAGGTTTTGCTTGCACGAATCAACGATGAGAAGATCGAAGAATACATTATTGATGTCGGGTTCGAAATCATAGAAAGAAAATCGACCTGAGGATTCTATGTTTCAGAAACATTCCAGCGAGGGATACTGCTCCCCTGCTGAGAACGTTACCAGAAAAACTCTGGTCTATGGCGAAAAAACCCTGATGGTGGAAATTCATCTTGTGCCTGGTGGGCAATTACCCCGCCATCGTCATCCTCATGAGCAGACCGGCTATCTGGTCAGCGGGCAAATTGAACTAACAATAGGGGATCAGACCATCAAGGTGAGTTCAGGCGATAGCTGGTGCGTCCCAGGCGGAGATGAGCAAGGTCTGAAGACAATTGAGAAATCAGTTGCCATCGAAGTCTTTTCTCCTGTGCGGGAGGATTATATTCGTTGATAAAAAGTTGTGGGGTGGAGAGTCTTCCGGCATACTCCTCTCCGGATTGGACTCTCTACCCCGCTTCACTCATCAACGCCTGCTTTAAATAGTATTTTTCTGTTTTTCTGTATTGGCTCCGGATTCATCGATTTGGGTTGCAATGATCAAAATAGGCATTTTGAGGGTATTTTCAACTTAATGGACTTAGTCCGGGAATAGCCTGTTTTGTTGGGTCAAATCAAACCACCCCGGCCCAGCATGCTGCCGTTATCGTAAATACGGCCTGAGGCGGATTGATCTATGAGTCTGCACCTGAAAGGCTTTATTGGGTGATCGTATCTATGCTGCAGGTCTCGATCCCTTCGCTGTCTAGCCACCTACAAAAAACACCCAATATCAGATATGAAATGACCAGCACGAAAATTCGAAGCTGGCCGTTAGCAAATCAATTCCCATATATCGTCTTACAGGGTGGTTTGTATTATCGTAAGATCAATCACAGGCACACCTCTCCGAACCTTGTGTTTGAGTTCGAATAACGTCCAAGAAGGGGAGCCATAAATCAGAAGGCCGATTTCTTAAATGAAATCGGCCTTTTTTTGTTTGTTGCTCACGACAGCCAGGGTCTTAAAAAGAAATGCAAATCAAGCCGTTAGTAGTTCGAATCCGGGATGGATAAACGACACTTCGTCAAAGGAAAGGATGTCTGGAAAACCGAAGGCTATTCAGATGCTGAAAGCCTATGTCAGCATGTAATGTCAAGTCATAAAAACTCTTTTGTGAAATCTCTCCACTGGGACTCGTTACCCAACATCACCAGTTCACCGCCCGGTTCTAAAACCATTGACGCTGTCGCTGGGACAACCACGTCATCGGGCAGACGGAGTGCCAGCACATTGAGGCCGGTCCGGGCCCGGATATGGCTGGTCACCAGGGTTCCTCCAGCCAGGCTTGTCGGCACGCGCACATAAAAAAGGTCGAATCCTTCACCCAGGATTACCGACTCTCGTCGTTGCAACAGCGACATCACAGCCTCCGCTCCTAGGGACGCAGAACTCAATACAAAGTCGGCTCCAGCCCGGTGAATCGCCTCAATGTTACGCTCGTGAGTGATGCGGCTGATTACACGGAGTTCCGGGTTCAGGCGCCGGCAGTACACCGCCAGGTAAATGTTCATGGCGTCATCATTCGTGGTGAGCAGCACGCTGGGGGCATCGGCCAGTCCTGCACTCATGAGCAGTTCCAGGTCAGCCGCGTCGCCGATGAACAAACTGTCGGCAACCCCCTCAAGAGAACTCCGCAGTGACTCCTCGCGTTCGATCATGTGAACCGTCACACCACGTTTTCGAAGAGTCTGAGTTGTGGAGCAGCCTACCTTGCCGCCGCCAATCACGAGCACAGGGTTGAAATTGGTATTGTAGATCACCAGATAAGTGTCGAGATTGTTAATCTGCTCGGCAGAGCCCACCACCACCGGAAAGCTCCCGTCAGCAAGGATAGTATCGGGTGTAACCGGGACCATGCGTCCTCGTTCCCACACCGCCACCACGTTCAGGCCAAAGGTTTCTCTCATCTTCATTTCCCGTATGGAGCGTCCTGCCAGCGGGGTATTCTGCACCGTGAATTCTGCGATCAGGAGATCTCCCATTCGGCCAACCACGTGACAGTGAAGGTGTCCCGCGTTGACACGATTGGCAAGGTGCTCACCCAGCCGGTGTTTGAGTGGCAGCACGTGGTTGCTGCCACTCAATTCCAGGAGGTCGATAGACTGCTCGTTCTCGGCCACTGTAGCAATGGGCACCTGCTGCGAGAGATCCCTAATCGTCAAGGTGATGTTGGTATTGGTCGTATCGGCGCAGTTGGCGACGACCAGCCGACTTTGCGCTACGGCCATCGCTTCGTAGGTCGCCTTGTCCTCTATCCTTCCAGTCACCACTGGTACACCTTCAATATGCATTTGTAGGGCCTTGAGTGGGTCCGGTTCAATCACAAAGTTAGGGATGCCATTGAGTCGTAACCGCGTCATCAGCGCCGTGGCCAGGCTGTCCAGACGGCATAAGATGACATGGTCTCGAGTTCCAGGGGGCACTGCCCTGGGTGCCTGGAACTGCATTCGTGATTCCATCCATGGCGCATAAAAGAACCGGATGAAAACGAACGGGAGTACGATCAGAAGCAACACGACGCCGGTCAAGAGAACTACGATACTGAACATCCGGCCAATGTCACTGTGGAAAGTGATATCGCCGAAGCCGAGGGTGGTCATGACAGTGAGGGCCCAGTACACCCCCGTGACCCAGGAATGTTCCTGACCCTCGACGTGGTACATGATCAAGCGGAATCCGGTGGCAAAGAGCGCCACGGTTACCAATAAAAGGAGCAGGTAACTGACCAGGGCTCTGATGTTGGGCCGATTGCGCACCGGAACGAGGAGAGATAACAACTGACTCGTGATGAACTTCATAGAGCATCCTAGAAAATATGGGTCATTCCCGGGAAAAAGACTTATCGTTTGTTGAGCATATTATATGCTCAGAAAACTACATATCCATTGTAACGTCAAGGTCTCGATCCCTTCCCCAGCCGTCACTAAACTCTTTGTAAGCGACTGGATATCTTATTAACGGGGCTCGTCAAAGCAAGAGAATGAGATACTCAGTGTCCCGGAAGCGCCTGCCACGACTAGAAGAAGTAACGAGTGCAATACTGTTGATTTGGTTCATTAAGGCGACGCTGCAGGGAAGGCTCCCTGAATCGGAAAAGACAAAGGCCACCGCGTTTGAAGTGCCCTTGTCAGTCAGTCTAAATGGTCACTGGCAAAAGAAAAATAAATAAAACCAATTGATTGACTTAAGCCATGAATTGCCTTGTCAGAGAAGATGTTGATGGGTACATTACGATGTAGTCAGGCTGTTTGGGAACGTGAAAGGCCTGCAAAGTCAGCAAGCTTCTTGCTGATACAGTCTTTAACTTATCTATGGTGAATGAAAGGCGATGCTATGTCAGATAACTTGAAGTTCAAGGTGAGCAAAGAGGACGGCTATTTTGCGCAACAGGAGCAGGAAAAAATTAAGGATTTACGGGAGAAAGCAGCCAAGGACAATGACCAGAAATATAGGGATGAGCATAAATACCACTGTTTTCGCTGCGGTACGAAGTCACTTGTAGAGATTCAGAAAGGCACTGTGTCCGTAGACATCTGTGTTAACGATAAATGTGGTGCTCTTCACCTTGATGCCGGGGAACTTGATGCATTGTTTGCGGACCAGGGTTTTGTGAAAAAGGCGCGCAAAAGTATCTTTGATGTTTTCAAGTAAGATTTCTAAACATCATA
>PKUD01000073.1 GCA_002869695.1 Desulfuromonas sp.
ACGACGTTGCCCGGCTGGACCTGAAGTGTCACAATGTGATGAGCAAGGAGGCCGCGTGACGGACGTGATAAGAAAACATATCCGGGTTGAAGGGATCGTTCAGGGGGTTGGTTTTCGTCCCTTTGTCTACCGGATTGCGACCCAATGGAGCCTGTCCGGTGTGGTGTTCAATGACAGCCAGGGGGTTCAGATAGAGGTTGAAGGCCCTGCAGGTGACGTTGCCAGGTTTATTGGGTCTCTCCAGGGCGAGCTGCCGCCGCTGGCTGCGATCAGTCGAGTGGAGTGCAGCGACGGACCGGTCACTGGGCAATCCGGCTTCTCTATTATTGAAAGTCGCACAGCCTCTGGCCGATCTGCGCAGATCGCACCGGACAGCCATGTCTGCAGCGACTGTCTTGTGGAATTGTTCGACCCCGGCAACCGCCGTTATCACTACCCGTTCATCAACTGCACCAATTGCGGACCGCGCTACAGCATAGTGGCCGATATTCCCTATGATCGCCCTCTGACCACGATGGTTGATTTCCCGATGTGCGCAGATTGCGAAATTGAATACCGCGATCCGTTCTCACGTCGTTTTCACGCCCAGCCGAATGCCTGCGCTGAATGTGGGCCGCAGCTAAGTCTCTGCGATGGTCAAGGAGAGTCAATTCGCTGCAACAATCCTCTGCAGGAGACCGTGACTCGGCTTAAAAAAGGCCAGATTATTGCGGTCAAAGGCCTCGGGGGCTACCATCTGGCTGTAGATGCGACCAATAATGCCGCAGTTGAGCGCTTGCGCCAACGGAAGCATCGCGATGAAAAGCCTTTTGCATTGATGGCCTTCAACCTTGAACAGGTCAGGACCTTTGCCCGTATAACCACACTTGAGGAGAGGATGCTGAGCGGGATAGAGCGTCCCATCGTGCTGCTGGAAAAATTACCAGGGTCATGTATCGCCTCGTTGGTTGCTCCTGGCAACCGCTACTACGGCGTGATGCTCCCCTATACACCACTTCACCATCTGTTGCTCAAGCAATTCAGCGCCCTGGTGATGACCAGCGGCAACCGGACTGATGAGCCGATCGCCTTCGAGGACGGCGATGCCACATGCCGCCTTGACGGCATCGCGGATGGTTTCCTGGTGCATGATCGAAGGATTCATGTCCGCACTGATGATTCCATTGTACGTTCAATGGGCGGTGAGCCGCTACTGCTGCGTCGTTCACGTGGCTATGTGCCGCGAGGCGTTATATTGCCGGGAACACACCTGCCGGTTCTGGCGCTGGGTGCAGAACTGAAAAATGTCATCTGCCTGACCCGGGGGGAGCGAGCCTACCTCAGCCATCATATCGGTGATATGAATAATCAGGATGTCGTTGATTCCCAGCGACAGGCGATTGATCATCTGCAGAGCATCCTTGAGGTCGAACCGCAGCTCGTCGCCCACGACATGCATCCGGACTACCTGTCAACCCGGCAAGCGGAAGCTTTCGCAGAGCTGAAGAAGGTCCCTGTCCAGCACCATCATGCCCATCTGGCCAGTTGTATGGCCGAAAACGGTGTGAACGTGACAGTCCTGGGGGTGATTTTCGATGGCACCGGTTACGGCAGCGACGGTCATATCTGGGGTGGGGAGTTTCTGCTCGGTGATTATCGGAATGTGAAACGGGTAGGGCATCTCGACTACCTGCCGATGCCGGGAGGAGATGCGGCAACGAAAGAACCATGGCGGATGGCGATCAGCTACCTGGTGCAGACGTTTGGTGCTGACCTGCCGGAGGATGTGCTGTCCTTCGATGTCAAACCTGCTGAATTGAAACTGCTCAAGCAGATGATCGCCAGGCAGCTGAATTCACCCTTGACCTCGAGCGGTGGTCGTCTGTTTGATGCCGTTGCAGCGCTTGTCGGAATCCGGGACCGGGTCAGTTATGAAGGGCAGGCGGCGTTGGAGCTTGAGATGGCTCTGGAGGAGGATGCCGGCAACTGTGGCAGTTATCCCTTTAGCGTCCGGAGCGAGGGTGAGATGCTGCTGATCGATTCTCGACCGATGATCCGTCAGCTGATCAAGGATCTTGCCAAACGGGTAAGCTGTTCACAGATCAGTGCCCAATTTCACAACGGGTTGACACAGGCAATTGTCGAAGTCTGTGAGCGGGTTCGAATTGAGCATGGCAACTTTCCGGTGGCATTGTCCGGTGGCGTATTTCAGAACCGCTATCTCACGGAACGGACGATTGAGCAGCTCAGCGAGAAGGCGTTTGAGGTGTTGGTGCATCGACAGGTGCCACCCAATGACGGAGGGCTGGCATTGGGGCAGGCTGTGATAGCCGGACTCCAGCATGATGCCTAGCGTTCATATTTTCTTCATTCCTGAATGGCCCTGAGCCGACCCCGTTCCACGTTCACCCGCATCAGAATGCTGCCTCCGATAATGAAAAAGATTGCCAGGGTCAGGATCGCCCCGCGGGGCGAACCGCTCAGGTCGGTCACCAGAGCAAATGTCAGCGGCCCCAGAATTGCGGCAAAGCGGGCGCTGATGGAATAGAAACCGAAAAATTCCGCGCTCCTCTTTTCTGGCGCCATGCTGGCAAACAGCGAACGACTGATCGCCTGGCTGCCGCCGAGAATCAGCGCAATGACCGCACCGAGCAGCCAGAACTCAAGACTGTTCTGCATTCGATAAGCGTAACCACAGACCAGGGTGAAAAGAACCAGACAGCCCATAATTGCCAGCTTGGCGCTGAATCGTTTGGCCAGGCGGCCGAAAAGCAGGGCGCCGGGCATGGCCAGAAACTGAATCATCAGGAAGCACCCGAGGATGGTTCCCTGGCCGAGCCCTAACTCCTCTCGGGCAAAAATAGCGGAAATTGCAATGACTGTCTGGATCCCGTCATTGTAAAAAAGGAAGGCGATCAGAAACAGGCAGAGATCGCGATAACGGATAATATCTCTGAAGGAGTTGAGATAGGTTTTGAACGGGTTTAATTTCGGCCGTGTTACGGGTGCGGTTGCCGGCAGCAACTTGAAGGTAGGCAGGGAAAATAACAACCACCAGAGACCAGTCAGGAGAAAGCCGAACCTGGTCGCTTCGCCTTTGTCGCTGAAGCCGAGAGGTTCGGAAAACTGAATCATCAGGAAAACGA
>PKUD01000061.1 GCA_002869695.1 Desulfuromonas sp.
ATAACGCTGCCGAATAACAGACCGCAGAAAGCGTACAGGCTCAGCAGATTGCCAGAACCCATCTTGTAGAGAGTGCCGACGACACAACCACCGGCAAGGACCATTCCGATGCCGAAAAGAAAAGCGCCAAGAATGTTCGAGAGCGACGCTGAACCGATCCAGAGGTAGGGATAATCCCTGAGAATGCCGAAGTGACGCGCCAGTTCGAAAAAGATCATGCTGGAAAAAATAAGGATGAGCAGGATACGCAGCATGAAGGTCTGCCGGAACAGGAACAGGTCGCGGAAGACCCCTGCGATACAGAAGTCCGACCGGTGCATCACGAACCCGGCGGTGCCGCCCAACAGCAGTGAAACAGAAACCACATACAGAGTTGCCGTACTGAGCACCAGAAGGCCTCCATTGTCGCTCAATCACGTCATCAGTATCAGAAGATCTGCTCAAGGCACTCGAGCAAATAGTCTTCGAGCAGATATTTAATGCCCTTACATTAATAGAAATTAAAGTAAGTTTCAATAAAATTATCACATCGGTGGGATAAAGAATGAATCATCCACAGATTCCGGACCAGATTGGAGATTAAAGATCTATGGCGAATGCCAGTTCGTCACAATCCGGAAACTTGACACAGTGCAAGCAGGCAGCCCAGACTTTATGCGGCAACTCGGACTTTTCAATTTCGTGAAATCCGAGTTTGTGAAAAAATTCCGGCTGATAAGTCAGGGCAAAGACCTTCGGCAGCCCCAGTTGTCGGGCCTCGTCCAGGCAGGTTACCACCAGTTTCCGGCCAATGCCCCGGCCGAAGAGTCCAGGTTTCACTGCCAGGGAACGCACTTCAGCGAGATTCTCCCAGCAGATCGCCAGGGCGCAGACTCCCAATATTTCTCCATCTTTTTCGAAGACGTAGAAATCACGCAGCGCATCATAAATATCGGCCAGAGAGCGCCCAAGAAGTTGTCCTTCGGCTGCGTAGCCGAGCAGCAACTGGTGAATCGCTTTTACATCAGGAATACGGGCATGGCGGATCATCAGAACTCTCCATTCGATCTTTTCAGGTCAAGGACCTGGAACGGACCAGCAGTTCCCTGGCGTGCTCCAGGGTCCGATCGGTCACCTGCGCTCCACCCAGCATCCGGGCCATTTCAGCGACCCGCGCATCACCCTGCAATGGCACCAGACTGGTCAGGGTACGGCCGGATTTTTCTTCTTTGGTGACCTGAAAGTGCTGATCGGCAAAAGCAGCGACCTGCGGCAGGTGGGTGACGCAGAGAATCTGCATTTCCTTTGCCAGACGGCCGATCTTATCTCCGACCGCAGTCGCCGCGATGCCACCAATTCCGGCATCCACTTCGTCAAAAATCAGTGTGTGAACACCGTCCCCCTCAGGAGAGCTCCGCTTGAGAGCCAACATGATCCGTGACAGCTCGCCTCCCGAAGCAATCTTTGCCAACGGTTGCGGCTCTTCTCCTGGATTCGCCGAAAGGTAGAACTCACCGCGCTCCAGGCCATCTATGGAAGGCTCTGGCAGCACAAAGAAACGTGTTTCAAACCGCGCCCTGGGCATGGCGAGGTCAGCCAATTCTTTTTCCACGGTCGCGGCAAGCTGCTCCCCGGCCTGCCGGCGCCGTCGAGACAGTTCTTTGCCATGTGCGCTGACACGTTCTGCAGCCTGAGCGCGCTCCCTCTCCAGCTCACTGCGGTGTCCCTCAACATCATCCAGCAAAGCCAGCTCATATTCGATCTCAGTCAGGCAGACGATGAGATCAGCAACTGTCGGGGCATATTTCCGCTGCAGGCTTTTCAGCAGGTTCAGACGATCATCGACCTCCTGCAGGCGGTTCGGCTCAAATGAGAGCTTTGCCGAATAATCGCGCAACTGAGCGGCAACGTCCTCAAGGGAAAACTGTGCTGAGGTTAGCGTTTCCGCCAGAACGGTCAGACTCGGATCGACATGCTGTAACTCTTCAAGATCCGTGGCAACCCTGTTCAATTTTTCACAAACCGCCCCCGCGTCTCCGTAAAGCAGCTGATAGCCTCCGTTGCTGGCCGCAACCAACCGTTCCGCATTCTGCAACAACACCCGCTCCTGCTCCAACTCCTCCTGTTCACCGGCGACCAGGTTTGCGGATTTGAGTTCCTGCTGTTGAAAACGGAGCATATCCAGCCGCTGACGACGTTCCCGATCGGCCATGTCCAGTTTACGCAGTTGCTCGGAAATGGCCTGAAATTGCTGGTAACTCTGTTGATAATCCGCCAGCATCTGCTCATGCCCGGCAAAACGATCCAGCAACGCCAGGTGGGTTTCGGTACGCTGCAGGCTCTGATGCTCGTGCTGGCCATAGATATTCACCAACCGGCCGGTCAAATCGCGTAACTGCGTCAGCGGAATTGGCGATCCGTTGACAAAAATTCTATTTTTGCCAGAGCGTGAGACAATCCGGCGAACCAGCAGCTCATCCCCCTCATCAAGTCCCAGTTCTTGAAGCTCTGTCCTGACCAGGCGCTCGTCACCCAGATCGAAAACCGCCTCAACCACCGCCTCGTCGGCCCCGGTCCGAATCACATCGCCCCTGGCGCGTCCACCGAGCAGAAGGTTGACAGCATCGATGATAATCGACTTGCCTGCACCCGTTTCGCCGGTCAGAACATTAAACCCGTCGGCGAAGGAGACATGCAGGGTTTCAATGATGGCAAAATTTTTGATAATCAGATCGGTCAGCATAAAAAACCAGGCGCAGTCGTAAGGGAACGGTGCATTTAAAAGCTCGACAGGCAAAGGCTCTGTCTTTTCACCGGCACACCTTTTCCTGTGGTTACCGCTCCCCCCAGCTCAACTTGGTCCGTAAAATTTCGAAATAATCCTTACTTGGACTGGCGATCAACAGGGTTCGGGAAGAGGACTTGCGGACTTCGACCAGATCCCCGGGCTGCAACTTGCGGCCGACCTGGCCGTCGGCGGTAAAAAAAACCACGTCGTCATCAAACTTGACCTCAATTTTGATCCGCGCATCGTCGGAAACGATAATAGGTCGATTGGTCAGGGTATGAGGACAGATCGGGGTAATCACCAGGCTGTTGATCCCCGGATAGATTATCGGACCGCCGGCAGCAAGATTATAACCAGTCGAACCGGTTGGGGACGCAATAATAAGTCCATCCGCCTTGAAAACCGTAAGGTGATCATTATCAACCGAGGTGTGCATATCGATGATCCGCGCCAGAGCACCCTTGTTGATCACCACATCATTGAGCACGGTATATTCCCCCAGCACCTCGCCGTTCCGGTGGATCACCGCATCCAGCATCATCCGACTCGACACCACGAACTCGCCACGAATGATCCGCTCAAGCATTTCCGGCAGTTCCGTCCGGGTGATCTCGGTCAAAAAGCCCAGCCGGCCCAGGTTGACCCCGAGGATAGGAACCGGCAGGTCGCCAACCTGACGGGCAACCGAGATCAGAGTCCCATCGCCACCGAGCACAATGATCAGATCGACCTGGCCCGGAATCTCATCTTCGGCGTAGCCCCGGACCTGGCCGATCTGTTCAGCCAGGCTATCCTCCATTATCACGGTCAGCTGTTCCGCTTCCAAACGGTCCCGGATATCGACGGCAATCTGTTCCGCGTCAGGGTGGTTTTTTTTCGCGTAAATCCCGACTTTTTGGATAACAGTATTCATTGCAAACAACCCTTTTAAGGCCGAACAGGGAGAAACTCAATAAGCATCGTCAAACGGCCTTCGAGAAATATCACACCCTTTCAGCAAAGTCTATCACTTTCAACAACTTAGACTATTGTTGCAACCTTCCAGCTATGCTACATTTGACATTGGTGAGACAAACCACAAAGGGCGGGTATGGACCTCTTCGAACAAGCACTGGAACAGAATCAGCACAGCCCGCTGGCCGAGCGGATGAGGCCCCACTCCCTCGATGAGGTCGTCGGCCAGCAGCACCTGCTGGGGCCGGGCAAGCTGTTGCGCCAACTGATCGAGACTGATCAGCTCAGCTCGGTAATTTTCTGGGGTCCTCCCGGAACCGGGAAAACCACGCTCGGGCAGGTGATCGCCAGCAGCACCCGCAGCAATTTCGTGTTTTTCTCCGCGGTTCTGCAGGGGGTCAAAGAGATTCGTCAGATCGTTGCCGACGCCCGCCAGGCCAGAGCGCATCACGGCCGCAAAACGATTCTGTTCGTCGATGAAATCCACCGCTTCAACAAGGCCCAACAGGATGCTTTTCTCCCCTATGTGGAAAAAGGGGATATAACCCTGATCGGGGCCACCACTGAGAACCCGAGTTTTGAGGTTAACTCGGCCCTGCTCTCCCGCTCACGAGTCTTTGTCCTGGAACCGCTGGCAGCCGATGACATTGTGGTCCTTCTGCAGCGGGCTCTCTGCTCCGCCCGCGGCCTGAAAGAACAAAACCTGAGCATTACGGAGGAGGCCCTGGAACATCTGGCGCTGGCCGCCCAGGGTGATGCCAGGATTGCTCTGAACACCCTGGAACTGGCGGCAAGTATCAGCGCCCAGGATCAGATCGACCTGGAGACCCTGCAGCAGGCCCTGCAGAAAAAAGCGTTGCGTTACGACAAGGGAGCCGAGGAACACTACAACGTCATATCCGCCTTTATCAAAAGCGTACGCGGATCCGATCCCGACGCCGCACTCTACTGGCTGGCGCGAATGCTCGAAGCAGGGGAGGACCCGATGTTCATTGCCCGACGTCTGGTGATCCTGGCCAGTGAGGATATTGGCAACGCCGACCCTCGCGGGCTGCAGGTTGCCATCTCCGCGCAACAAGCTCTGCATCTAATCGGCCTTCCGGAGGGACGGATCCCGTTAGCCCAGGCAACCAGCTACCTGGCTACTGCGCCCAAAAGCAACGCCGCTTATCAGGGAATAAACCAGGCCCAACAGGAGGTCCGCCAGAGTGGAGCGTTGCCGGTTCCGCTGCATCTACGCAACGCACCGACCAAACTGATGCGCGAGCAGGATTACGGCAAAGGCTATCGCTACCCTCATGACGAAGATGGCATTTCAGTGCAGGACTATCTCCCTGACACCCTGCTCGGCACCCGCTATTACCGGCCGACTGACCACGGTTACGAAAAAATGATCGGTGAACGGATCGCCTATTGGGAGCAGATTAAAAACCGGCGGAGGAAAGAGAAGTCATGAGACGAATCGGCCTGACGCTCATGCTTTTTCTGCTCTGCTGCGGCCCGGCTGGCGCCGCCTGGGGTCCTTGGGAAACGACGGCCGCAGCTGAGAGGGATACTCGCGGAAAGACGGAGATCAAACCTCTGCAGCAGCTGGTCCGCTTCTTTCAGCAAAATATATCTGCGGTGGATGGCGCCCGCTGCCCCATGTACCCGACCTGCTCAGGCTTCGCCATGCAGGCCCTTCACAAGCATGGACCATTCATCGGCATGATGATGACGGTGGATCGACTTTACCGGGAATCGGACCCGCTTGAGCAACAACACGTCATCGTCAAGTGGGGTGTCACCCGTTTTTTCGACCCGCTGGAAAAGAACGACTTTTGGTGGGTCAACCTGGGCGTCGGAAAAGAATAATCGCCCTACTCCTTCTTCAGCTTGGTGAACTTTGAGCCTTCCAAGGTCAGGTTATACATAAGGCCCTTGTTGTTGAAGACAAAACCGACGATCGGCTCCTTGATGTCGGTACTGTTGATGTCCTCCCCGGCGCCCCACTCGATCAGGGCGACCGACCCGTCTACCCCGGCCTTCCAGCCGGAACTGTCACGGAAATCCTGCAGTGCATCTGCCGTCAGAAAAACGATGACGATCGACTTGGACTGCGCACCGAGCTGAAACCCGATCGATGCCGCCAGGGTGCTGTAATAATCGACGGTGCTGCCACCGATGCGCAATGCACCTTCACCGTATTCACCGCCGATGACCATGCCGGCCTTGATCACGCTGGGAAACACCAGCACACCGTTGGCCTCCTGTAAAAAATCCGCGCCACCTTTGACCGTCTCGGCAAAGGACTTCAGTGTTCCGTTTACCTTGATATCGATCTCTTTCGCCGAAGCGGCTTGTGCCACATCAGGTGGCCCCAAGGAAAAGACGGTGATTACAGCAAGTATTAACGTCAGCAATATGTAGCGCCACGGCATCCTTTTCATTATTCGCACCTCCCAGATGAACTATGATTCTATCATCATGCGATCTCGTTTTCTTGTCTTGGTGAGAGTTTCTACAGCTCCATCCGTCTGGGCAGTCTTGATCGAAACTAGAATTTAAACCGCCGCATGCTGACACTCATCAACAGCCCGACCCCGATCATGGTGGTCACCATGCTGGTTCCGCCATAAGAGAACAGTGGCAACGGTACCCCCACCACCGGCAGCAGTCCGATGACCATCCCCAGGTTGACGACAATATGCCAGAATATCATTGCGGTCACCCCCAGTGCGAGGAACATACCGAAGCGGTCAGCAGCGCGCCTGGAGATGTAGATCCCCCAGATAATCAGAAACAGATAGATCAGAAGCAGCACAGAGCAACCGGCAAACCCCCACTCCTCGGCAAACACTGAAAAGGCGAAATCGGTATGACGCTCCGGCAGAAAAGAGAGCTGCGACTGGGTTCCCGAGAGGAACCCCTTGCCGGAAAACCCGCCACTTCCGACAGCAATCTTCGACTGGATGATGTGGTAACCGCTGCCAAGAGGGTCCGCCTCGGGATTGAGAAATGTCTTGATCCGGGCCTTCTGGTAGTCATGCAGAAAGAACCATCCCGCCACTGAGCAACCAGACCCTATAACCGCCAGACCGATCAGGGTTGATCGACGCAGGCCGGCAAACACCAGCATCGATGCGGCAATAAACAGCAGCATCATAGCCGTTCCAAGGTCGGGTTGTTTCAGGATAAGGAGCATCGGCAGGCAGATCAGCAAGGCCGGCCGCCAAATCTCCGCCAGCGAATACCCAAGGGGGTGTGCTGTCCGTCCGAAGATGCGGGCCAGCAGCATGATCATGACGATCTTGATTACCTCACTCGGCTGCAGGTTGAACGGCCCGAGATCGATCCAGCGGGTTGCCCCCATGGTTGTTTTGCCGAGCAGCAGGACTATCAACAGCAGAGCGATGCTCACCAGATAGCTATGGATGGAGAAATGTTCCAGATGACGATAATCGAAGCAGCAGATCAGCAAGGCCATGCTGACCCCTCCGCACAGCCAGACCATCTGCTTCAGATAGATGGGGGTCGCAATGAAATTCCAACCGGAGGTCGAGCTGTACAGGTTGGCAATCCCGATTCCGGCCAGCAAACAGACGGTCAGCAGCAGAACCCAGTCGAAGTGCGTCAACAACCGGCGATCAAACATCATCATCTCCCGCGCCATCATGGTGCGTGGCGCTCTGCCGTTTATCGAAATAAGCCTCCAGAATCGCTTTGGCAATAGGCCCCGCCACACTGCCACCATGCTGTCCGTGTTCGACAACTACAGCAACCGCAATCTGCGGGTTTTCTGCCGGTGCATAGGCGACGAACAGCGCGTGCGGTCGAAACCGGTAGGGCACCTCAGCGCTGTCACCGCTCTCCTGCTCCTCTTCTTCATCGGACTTGCGGCGAACAACCTGGGAAGTCCCGGTCTTTCCTGCCACCCGCACAGTATCTAGATGCGCCGCCCAGCCGGTTCCATGGGCTTCGTTAACGGCCGCTTCGAGACCGGCCCTGACTGCGGCCCAGGCCTCGGGAACATATTCTATCTGCCGGACCAGCTCCGGTTCGGACTGCAGCAGGATGTCACCCTGCCAGTCTTCAATCCGTCGAATGATCTGCGGCGTGTAGACCTGCCCCCCGTTTGCCAGCGCCGCCGTCATCACCGCCAACTGGATAGGGGTCGCCAGGACAAATCCCTGGCCGATCGAAGCGATCACCGTTTCTCCGCCGTACCAGGGAGCATTCAGCTGTTCCCGCTTCCACTGTTTCGAGGGGATGACCCCTTTTTTCTCACCGGGCAGAGGGAAACCGACCGGGGCGCCCAAACCGAACTCTTTGGCCGCCGCAGCCAGTTTTTCGATCCCCAGATCGAGGCCTACCTGGTAAAACCACACATCGCAACTTTCGCGCAGGGCCTTCTTCAAACCGGTTCGGCCATGCCCTTCTTTTTTCCAGCAGCGGAATGTCGCGTCACCAAGTTCAAAGCGGCCGCTGCAATCAATCACCCGCCGGGCGGTTGACATCTTGTCGCGCATCGCCGCCATTGCCACGATCATCTTGAACGTCGAGGCCGGCGAATACAGTCCGTTGAGGACCTTGTTCTGCAGGGGATGGCGGGGATCGCGCAGTAATCCGACCCACTCATCACTGGCGATACCGCGGGCGAACAATCCCGGGTTGAATGTCGGGCGGCTGACCATGGCCAGCACCTCACCAGAATGGACATCCAGCGCAACAGCAGCTCCGGACTGCTCTCCGAAGGCCATATCCGCCGCCCGCTGCAGCGGTTGAGACAGGGTCAGGTAGAGCTTGTTGCCCGGCCGGGCGGGCTCCATCTGCAGCTGCCGAAGCAGTTTACCCTTGACATCGACCTCAACCAGCCGCTGGCCGCGGTGCCCTGTCAGATAGTTTTCATACTCTTTTTCTAAAGCAATCTTACCGACATAATCGCCGGGCAGATAATCCTGAAACCGCTCCTGTTCCAGCTCGGACTCTGTCACCTCTCCCAGATAACCGATCAGGTGAGCGGCTGAGCCTTTTTCCAGATAATCCCGGACCGGTCGGACTTCGGTCAGCACTCCCGGAAGCTCCAGGCTGTGCTCAAGGACCCGCTCCATCGTTTCCCGACTGACATCGTGAGCCAGCGGCACCGGTCGATACACCGGAAAGCGGATCCCCTCTTTCCAGCGGGCTTCCAGATCAACCGGGTCGGCGGGAAGCAGCTCGGCAAGTCGTTGCAGCAGCATCTCACGATCGGTAACATCCTGCCGCATTACGGAGATACCGAAAGAAGGTCGATTATCGACCAGCAGATTCCCGTCGCGATCAAAAATCGGCCCGCGCGGGGCGGCCATGGAAAGAACCCGGGTCCGATTGCGGATGGAACGCTCATTATAGCGTTCATAGCTGATCATCTGCAGGTACCAGAGGCGCAGAACCAGCAGCAGAAAAATCAGCGCCGCAGCAAAGGAAAAAAGCAGAAAGCGTCGCTGCACCCGGGGGTGTTCGCTCCATCTGGAATTAAGGCCCATGGTGACGACTCTGATGAGGCAGGCCGGCCATGCCCGGCCGCGCACCGAACTGAGGTTGCAGAATCAGCAACAGACCAAGCAAAATGGTCCCTGCCAGCAGGTTGACCAGCAGTTGCCCTGGCAGCGTTGGCAGCAACACCTGCAGAACTGAGCCTGCTTCGGCAAACAGGGTCAGGAAGAAACCGACGAGAAAGGTCTGGACCAGGGTTCCTCCAGCGACCAGCAGCAGGAGCAACGCCGGACTTTCGGCACTCAGGCGGGTGACCAACACCCGCACCTGAAAGAAAATCACCAGGTTAACCACGCCGTAGAGGCCGAGGGTCGTAGAACTGAAACAGTCCTGCAACAAACCGAACAGTAGCGCCAGCAGAATTGCACGGGTGAAAGACTCGCTGAGGGCCAGATAGAGCAGCAGGATCAAAAGCAGGTTCGGCAACAGGGAGCTCGGCAGCAACCGCGGCAGGATGGTCGTCTGCAGCAGCATGAACAACAGCCCGATCAGCAGGTAAACACTGAGGCGCTTCATTGTTCCACCTCTTCATCCAGCAGCACCAGGACCTCTTCGAGATGGGAAAAATCGGTAGACGGCTCAATATCCACCTGTTGAAAAAGACCGAACTTGCCCTGCTCGGCCAGCACCACCTTACCGATCACCAGCCCCTTCGGAAAAACGCCCCCCATCCCGGAGGTCACCAGCAGGTCGCCGACCTGCAGGTCATCTTCGCGGCTGGCATAATCGAGGGAGAGGTGTCCCCCCAGCCCTCTGGCCACACCCCGGGTCCGGGTACGCTGAATCAATGCCGCAACAGCCGATGAGGCATCGGTGATCAGCAGCACCCGGGCACTTTTGTGGGCTGTTTTGATCACCCTCCCGACGACCCCTTCGGCGACCACCACCGGCATCCCTTCCCTCAGGCCCGACTCGTCCCCCTTGTCAATGACAATGGTTCGCGCCCAGCTGCTGACATCTTCCGCAACGATCCGCGCCGGAAGCGCGGGCCTTTCTATCGTATCGACGAAATCGAGCAAGCGGCGTAACCGCCGATTCTCCAGACGCACCTCGGAGAGGGCGACCAGCTCCCCCTGCAACTCGCGGTTTTTTTCCAACAATTTGCGGTTCTGCTGGCGGGCGTCCACCAGCCAGAGATAATTGGTCCAGAGCAGACCGACCTCTTCGGTGAAAACATCGACGGCTTTCTGCAGGGGAGCGGAAATACTGATGACACTCCGCTCAAAAAAGGTCGTTGCTCCCTTGTGGCGCAGGTTATAGGAATAGAGCAGCAGAGAACCGACAAGCAGAACTATGGCCAGAACAAAAATGCGGTGGCGTTTAAAAAAATCGCCCATGGCCTACGACCTCACCGGACCCAGCGGGCCCGCACCTGCTAACGGAACAAAGAAGAGGAGGATCGAGCGATCCTCCCCGGGCACAAAAACCGCCACCCTGGGCAGGGCGACTTTTTAACAATCAGGAGGAAACGGCAACCTGCTTGAGCAGATCAATCTGGTCAAGCATGGCACCGGACCCGAGCACAACACAGGAGAGAGGATCTTCAGCAACCACAACCGGCAGGCCGGTCTCCTCGCGCAGCAAGATGTCAAGATTTTTCAGATAGGCGCCGCCACCGGCAAGGACAATCCCCTTGTCAACAATATCCGCCGCCAGTTCCGGCGGGGTCCGTTCCAGGGCGATGCGCACCGCCTCGACGATCGTATTGACCGGTTCCGACATCGCCTCGCGGATTTCCGTCGAATTGATCTCAAGCGTCTTGGGAATACCACTGACCAGGTCGCGACCCTTGACTTCCATGGTCAGCACGTCGTCATCAGCGGCATAGACGTTGCCAATTCCTATCTTGACCGCCTCTGCTGTCCGCTCACCGATCAGCAGGTTGTATTTGCGCTTCATGTACTGGACGATCGCCTCGTCCAGTTTGTCGCCGCCAACCCGCACACTTTGCGCGTAGACGATGCCGGCTAGCGAGATAACCGCGACCTCGGTGGTCCCGCCACCGATATCGACAATCATATTGCCGGACGCTTCAGTGATCGGCAGCCCAGAACCGATAGCGGCCGCCATCGGTTCCTCGATCAGATAGACCTCACGGGCACCGGCGGATTCCGCCGACTCACGCACCGCCCTTTTCTCCACCTGGGTAATCCCGGAGGGGACACAGATAACGATCCGCGGCCGCACCAGGTTCTTGCGGTTGTGCACCTTGCGGATGAAATAGCGCAGCATCTCTTCGGTATAGTCAAAGTCAGCAATGACCCCGTCCTTCATCGGGCGGATCGCGGTGATCGAGCCGGGGGTTCTGCCGAGCATCTCCTTGGCATCGGTCCCTACCGCCAGCACCTTGCGCTGCCCGTTGATATTGGTCTGCACGGCAACCACGGACGGCTCACTGACCACCAACCCCTTGCCCTTCATATAGATCAGGGTATTGGCGGTTCCGAGGTCGATGGCCAGGTCGTTGGAAAACATGCCCCAAATGGCATCAAAAATATTCAGCATAATTTTATCCTAATCCTTTGCCCGCAGCGGGCCTGAAGCATCTGTGTGCGCCCCCATGAAAACTGGCTCACTCTAGCAAACCACCCATGATTTCGCAAGCCTCTTAACGGGAAAAAAATATTGCATTTCAGCGGATTGCTGGCTACCATACGTGACTATTTTGCAGCCTGATTTCAACCTCACTTTCACAAGGAGTCCCCGCTAATGCTTGATTTGATTCGCAAGAAGCAGAAAACACTGCTGGTCCGAGTTGTTTTCTGGGTCATCATAGCCGCCTTTGTCGGCACAATCTTCCTGGTCTGGGGACGAGGCCGGGATAGTAACACGGTACAAACCTCAGTCGCGGCTCAGGTCAATGAAACAGAGATCACCTACGCGGAATTCCAGCGGAGTTACAGCGACCTGTACAATCTCTACCAGAGCATCTATCAGAACAATTTCACTCCTGAACTCGAGCGGCAGCTCAACCTCGGCCAGCAGGCCATGGAGCAGTTGATCCAGGAGACCTTGCTGATCCAGGAAGCCGGGCGGATCGGTATCAGTGTCAGCGATCAGGAACTGGTCGATTCTATCGCTCAGTATGGTGCCTTTCAGGAAAACGGCAAATTCAGCCGTGACCGCTACCTGCAGGTTCTCAATTACCAGCGGATCAGTCCCGAGCAGTTTGAGGCGATCCAGATGCGTCAGCTGCTGACTGACAAGGTCCGCGAGCAGCTGCAGCAGGGCGTAACAGTGGATCCTGACGAAGTTGAGCAGACCTACCGCGAAGAGAACGATCAGATCAGCCTTGAGTTTGCACGTACCGCTCCCTCACTCTTCGAATCAAAGGTCGTCGTCAAGGAAGAAGATCTGCAGAGTTTCTTTGCAGACAATCGCGAGCTGTTCCGCCTGCCGGAAAAAGTTTCGCTGCGTTACCTACAGTTCGATCCGGCCCGCTACGAAAAAGAGATCTCCAACTTCGCCGAGGAAGATCTGCAACGCTACTACCGCCGGACACTCGACCTTTATGAGGTCAAGGAGCAGGTCAAGGCCGCGCATATCCTGGTCCGTATCCCTGAAAATGCTGACGAGGCGACCATACAGCAGAAGAAGGAGCTGGCTGAAACCCTGCTCCAGCAGATTAAAGGCGGCAAGGACTTTGCTGAGCTGGCACGGGCCATGTCTGACGATCCGGGCAGTGCAAACAAGGGAGGCGAACTGGGCTACTTCGGCCGCGGGGTCATGGTTGCACCATTTGAAACTGCAGTTTTCAGCATGAAGCCGGGGGAGGTCAGTGAACTGGTGGAGACCGACTTCGGTTACCACATTATCAAGCTGGAAGAATATATTGCTCCCGGGGTGAAGCCGCTGGCGGACGCGATTGACGAAGTCAAGGCCGGACTCAAGGTGGAAATGGCTCGCCGGCTGGCCTACGAAAAGGCGATGTACGCTTACAATATCAATCGCAAGACCGGTAACCTCGAGGACGCCGCCAAGAACAACGACCTTGGCATCAAGGAGACCGGACTGTTCGGCAGTGAGGACGCCATTGACGGCATCGGCCGAGAAACGTCAATCAGCAGCGCCGCCTTTGCGCTGAAGCAAGGGGAGTTGGCCCGGCCGGTTCAGACTACCCAGGGCATTTTCCTGTTCACCCTGAAAGAGCGCAAGGAAAGCCGTCTGCCGGAACTGAATGAAGTCGAGGCTGCCGTCGAGCAGGCTTACCGCAAAGAGAAGGCGAAGGAACTGGCCAGTGAAGCAGCGGACCAACTGCTCGCTGCCGCCAAGGAACTCGGCAGTCTCAAAAAAGCCGCCGCCGAACAGAAATTGGAACTGGAAGAGACCGACCTGATCAAACGCAGCTTTGGCCCCTTTATTCCCAAGCTCGGCTCCTCAGAGGAACTGAGCGAAGCGGCTTTCAAACTGACCACCGACCAGCCGCTGGCCGATCAGGTTTTCCTGATCAATGACAAGTACACCGTGATCAGCCTCAAGCAGTCGATTCCGGCCGACATGGAAAAGCTCGATGATGCGACCCGTCAAGAGTTGCAGGACCAGCTGCTTCTGCAGAAGCAGGAAGAGGTTGTCAACGCCAAACTGAAAGAGTTGCGCGACCAGTCTCAGATCACCTTGGCCCCTGAGCTTGCTGATCGCTTCGGCAATGGAAGGTCCTGACATGAACACACAAATAGTGACCCAAACCGATTGCCCGGAACTGCAACTGGTAAACCGGGGCAAAGTTCGCGATATCTATGACCTGGGTGAGCACCTGCTGATCGTCACCACGGATCGGATTTCCGCATTCGATGTCATCATGGCAGAGGGGATTCCGCAGAAGGGTTATGTGCTGACCCAGATTTCCAAGTTCTGGTTCGATAAGATGAACGATATCGTGCCGCATCACCTGATCAGCACCGACATCGCCGACTTTCCCGCCATCACCCATCAATACCGTGACCAGTTGGAAGGCCGGAGCATGCTGACCAAGAAAGCAGCGCCCCTGCCACTGGAATGTATTGTGCGGGGCTATCTCTCCGGCAGTGGCTGGAAGGAGTACCAACAGCAGGGTTCGGTCTGTGGCATTGCCCTGCCGCAGGGACTGCGTCAAAGCGACAAATTGCCCACTACCCTGTTCACACCCTCAACCAAGGCGGAATTGGGTGACCACGATGAGAATATAACCTTTGCCCAGGCGGTTGAACTCTGTGGCCAGGAGACAACCGAAAAAGTCAGCGAGATCAGTATTGCCATCTATGAACGTGCCCGCAAACTGGCGGACACCAAGGGTATTATTATTGCCGACACCAAGTTCGAGTTCGGCATCAAGGATGGCCAGTTGCTCTGGATCGACGAGGCAATGACCCCGGACTCCTCGCGTTTCTGGCCCAAGGAACAGTACCAGCCCGGTTCGGCTCAACCCAGCTTTGACAAGCAGTTTCTGCGCGACTACCTGGAAACGCTCGACTGGAACAAGCAGGCCCCACCGCCGGTTCTGCCTGAGGAGATTGTGCGCAAAACCGGAGAAAAATATCTGGAAGCCCTGCAGCGGCTGACAGGCTGAAAAACTCATCCCGCACCAAAGACCGCCATTCCGTCCCGCAGGAATGGCGGTCTTTGCATATGGAAAGATCTCGCACCGCCTCTGTGGCACAGTCCGCCAAACAGAATCTCCTTTTCCTCTCAACCTGATCTTTACCGCCGCTACGGCGTTTTAAATCTCTTCCTCTAATAACTGCTTTTTTTCAGATTTGCACAGCGAAAATATTTTTTAGAATGCCTTTTTATCTGAGTCCACTTGTGGCAGAATTTAATCTTCTTCGAGCATGCCCGGAGCCAGACAATTTCTCCGGATTGAACCATCCAAAGGTCGACAATGAAGCCCTCAACAAAATACCTGGTATTCATCGTTGCCGTCAGTTTAGCCGTTTTCCTGGTCGTCATGGGGAGCTTTCTCGGTTCCTGGCTGAGTCTTACCCTTGACGAACAGGCAGCGGTTGAAGTGCTGTTGCCCAAACTGCTTCCCTACCCCATGCTCGGCGCAATGTTTCTCTGCGTTATTGTCGGGGGCCTGGTCAGCCTGCTGTTCCACTATTACATCACCCCGATCCTTCGGCTCGGGGAAGAAACTAAGCTGATCTCGATCGCCAACCCTAACTACCGAATCGTCACCAATGGCGCCAAAGAGATTATCGACCTGACCAACATCATCAACGAATCCGCTGAGGCTTTCAGCAAGCTACAGACCGATGTCCAATCCCAGATCAGGGCCTCTCAGACGGAACTGCGCGAGGAACGGACCCGACTGGCGGCGCTCATGTCGGAACTTCCCAACGGGGTTCTGGTCTGTAATATCGACGGCCAGATCCTGCTCTACAACGCTCAGGCGCAACGGCTATTTTCCAGTGATCTCAAGGAGCAGCAGAACGGCTCTGCACAGCTGCAGGGGCTGATTGGACTGGGTCGCTCGATTTTCAGTATCCTGGACCGCGACCCTATCGTCCACGCGCTGGAACTCCTGAATACCGCGTTGGAGAAAAAGCAGTCGAGCCCGATTACAAATTTCATGATGACGCTGCGCAACGGCCAGTATTTACGTGTCAATATGGCGCCGGTCTTTATCGAACAACAGAGCAAACGGAAAATTTCCGGATTCGTTCTCACGCTGGAGGACATGACCCAGCAGATTGAATCGGACACCCGTCGTGACATCCTGATCCAGTCACTAACCGAGGACCTGCAGGAGTCGTTGAGCGAGATCCGCAACTCGATCTCCTCGATTCTCAGCAACCCGGACATGCCCCGTGAGCAACTGGACGCGTACCGCAGAACCATCGACCAGGCATCTGTGACTATCGAGGCCAGGGTCGAGCAGGCCCAAACAAACTATGCCACCCATCTGCACTCTCTCAGCAGGCAGGAATTAGTGCTGGCTGAAAATCTGCTCGAAGTCATGGCAAATAACATCAGTGCCCGCTTTTCAATGAAGGTCAAAAGGGTTGCCGACGAAGGGCAATGGCTGATGATCGACAGCTATTCGACGGTCCAGGCGGTATCCCATCTCGCTGCGCTGCTGAAAACCCGTGAAGATATTTCTGAGCTGGAAATCACTCTGGAGGAGGATGACGCGAAGATCTCTTTCATGACCATTCTGTGGCCGGGTAAGACGATCAACCCGCAGCTCCTGGAGGAGTGGATCAGTACTCCTTTTGGTACGCAGGACAAGGGCAAGATAAACACCCTCAAGAGCAGTATCAGCAAGCGCAAAGGGGAAATAAGGATCTATCCCGAAGGCAGCGAGACTGCCAGCGCCGTACAGATCAGTATCCCGCCGACCCAGCAGGATACCCCGCTGCCACTGCAGACATCAATAGAGCACCGACCGATCTCCTACGAATTTGATCTTTTCCATCAGAAGGGCTGGGAAGAGCTCAGCAAGCAGCGCCTCAGTAAATTGACCTTCGTAGTCTTTGATACTGAGACCACCGGGCTCAACCCCTCCCAGGGAGACGAAATCATCCAGATCGGGGCCATTCGTATTGTTCACAGCCGGGTGCTCTATGATGAAACCATTGATCAACTGGTTGATCCGCAACGGCATGTCCCTGCCGAATCGGTGGCCATCCACGGCATAGAACCGCATCTGCTGATCAACCAACCGACCATAGACAGGGTTCTGCCCCGCTTCCACCAGTTTGCCGAGAACTCTGTTCTGGTCGCCCATAATGCGGCATTCGACATGCGCTTCCTGCAGTTGAAAGAAGAAGAGACAGGGATCGTCTTCGACAACCCGGTACTCGACACCCTGCTCCTCTCGTCGGTCATCCACCCTAACCAGACGTCTCATGCACTTGAGGGGTTGGCCGAACGACTGGACGTCCACATCGTCGGTCGTCACACCGCCCTGGGTGACGCTATCGTGACCGCCGAGGTTCTGGTCAAGATGATCCCGCTCCTTGAAGCACACGGTATCCATACCCTGGAAGATGCCTTCAAGGCCCAGGCGACATCCCCGTTCGCCAAACAGTCCTATTGAGCAAACAGGAGAGCTAACGAACGAGAGACAGAACTCCCTTGCCCTGTGATTGCAACTGGTAGCGAGGAATCAGGTCCTGTTGGCGCGCATACTCCTGTCCGTTTCTGGTCAGACAGTAACGAACCCCGATAAAAGACATTTTTTTGGCGCGGACCAACCCTCTGCGACCAAGGCTATGCAGTGCCCGGTCCACCGACTGCGGTTTGAAATAGAGGGTCTTTATCAACATCCGTCTCGACAGCCCTCTGTCCCCGCTCATTGCCAGCTTCCTGATCAGGATAATTTCGTAATCGTTCGGCGCATTCTCGCGCCAGGAAGGCGCTTCGCTGGTTTTATCTTCTGTTTGCCCATGAAGCCTCTTGGAGCGACTCAGCAAGGAGCCAATGAACCCAATTAAACGATGTAAAACCGGAGATGTGCCCAGCAAGATGAACAGGGACAGAAAAACTAGAAACATTATCGCCATGGGCAGATCGCTCGGCATCGTCTATCTCCTTAACTGAAAAACTAAACCACTTCAGCGTGATGTCAATCCCTGCCAAGAGGAAGATTCGAATAGTGCCTTTCAGAATGAAAATCTGCTATGGTGTCGGGTCTGAAAAATACGCTTTGCAATGCAATATGTAGAGGAGGTCGTTTGTGAATGAATGCCCTGAAGGGAAACTGGCGGTATCTTTACCGCCGGTTGATTTAAGCGGAAACGCGGATTGGGTTCAATTCGACGCCCCGTCTCTGGTCGGTGCATCGTTGCGTTTCGTCTCTGGCGAACCTGACGGCAATCGTTACCGGGTGAGATATTTCCGTGACGCCGACCAACGACTACAAGCCAGGGTCTGGTTTGGTCCGGAGACCGAGGGCCCGCCAGGACATGCCCACGGGGGTTCCATGGCAGCAGTACTCGACGAAGTCCTCGGGCTGGCAGCCTGGGCAGCCGGATACCCTGTTGTGGTCGGCAATCTCAATGTCAGTTTCCGTAACCTGCTGCCGCTGGAACATGTGGTCACCGTTGAAAGCGAGATTATCTCCGCGGAAGGGCGCAAGGTTATGGTTCATGGCCGTATCTGCTCCGGGAAAACGGTCTTCGCCGAAGCCGAGTGCCTCTGTATCACGATTCCGGCGCAACAACAGTCAAAGCCTGAGATAAACGTCGGCTGACAATCACCCCGCCTGAACGGATTAATGGGACATGCTCGCTGACTTTCACTTCGCTCTCCTGATCACGGCACCGATTTTCTGTATTCTTGGCCTGGGAATACTGTTCAAAAGGATCGGCTGGGTCAACGAAGAGTTTGCCAAAATGGGATCTGACCTTGTATTCAAGGTGACCCTCCCCTGCCTGCTCTTCGTCAAACTGGTCAAGACCGATTTCAGCAACGGCCTGCCGCTTATCCTGATCGGTTATGCGCTGATTGCCACCATTCTGCTGTTCCTCATTCTCGACCGTGTCGTTGCTCCAAGACTGCACCAGGTGTCGGACCGCGGGGTCTTCGTGCAGGGCGCCTTCCGCAGCAATATGGGGATCATCGGCCTGGCCTACTGCCTCAGTGCCTTCGGGGAGAGCGCTGTCACCACAGCTTCGATCTATCTGGCCGTCATCACCATCCTTTTCAACGTCCTTGCGGTCATCACCCTGTCACGCCACCAGGACGGGAATATCGGGCAACGGAATTTCGGCAAGCTTCTGGCAGGGATTGCCAAGAACCCGCTAATCCTGTCGATCAGCGCCGGGATTATTATCTCCCTGAGTGGTCTTCAGGTATCCGACATCCTCCTCGACACCGGCGGTTATTTTGCCCAGATGACTCTGCCGCTGGCTCTGCTCTGCGCCGGTGCCTCAATCCGCCTGCACGAATTTCAGGCATCCAGACCGCTCTACTGGGCCACCTCAGGAAAACTACTCTTCGTCCCCCTGCTGATCACCCTGGGGGGGGTCGCCATCGGGCTGCACGGAGAAAGTCTCGGGGTCCTCTACCTGATGAGTACATCTCCTACTGCTGCCGCGAGTTATCCGATGGCCCAGGCAATGAAAGCCAACCATCACCTGGCTGCCGCGATCATCGCGGCGACCACCCTTGGCTCGATGCTCTCCACCACGTTCGGCATTTTCCTGCTGCGCAGCTTCGCGTTGATTTAAAATTCAGCATCACCCCCCTGCGCAGCGGAAGAGTGGCAGGACATTTCTGACGCCGACTTGTCCGACAGAAAAATCTGTCTTCGCGTAAACCTGTCACCGCCCTGTCCGTCTAATTAAACAGAGATTTTTTACACGCGAAAGGAGGCGGAGATGGCCATCAAGAAAATCTTATTG
>PKUD01000018.1 GCA_002869695.1 Desulfuromonas sp.
CGTCCCCAGGGGGATTCGAACCCCCGTCGCCGCCGTGAAAGGGCGGTGTCCTGGGCCAGGCTAGACGATAGGGACCTATATAAAAAAGGTACCCTGCGGTAATTACGAATTAGTGATGATGTTGTATTTCTCGGTCGAATTCACATCGTGGCTTCACTTTGTTGCAACTTTTCAGAAAGAATGATTTATATATTATTCTATATGATCTTTGAGAAGGTGGATAATAATGCCTTTACTGTCTGTAGTTGCCTTCAATCCATACAAAATTAAATCAACAATGTCGTCGCCATCAACGTCATGCATAAGACTTTGACTACCTTGACTACCTTCAAAACCAGGCAGTTCATTGATATCAGTCAACACGAGGTTTCCGTTACCATCATTTGAATAAATGATCGGCTTACCAGCTTCCTCTACTCTTATGCCATCCCACGGTGTTGTAAAAGCATAAGAAACTAGATCCGGGTAACCATCGCCTGTAATGTCTTTCGTGTCAAAAAAATTACCAGTGTAATTGGTTTCTTCATTAACAATTGGTGAGTCAATAAGAGTTAATCCTTCATCGGAAAATTGAAAGAATTGAAACGTATTAACAGGATTGGTTTGATTTTCGTGATAAGTCACACCTTCAACAATGGTACCACCACCAACAAGTACTTGGGCATTGAGTTTGCCAACTATCAAGTCATCATCGTAGCCTGATAAGCCGCCCTTCAAAATGTCAAACGATTCAACTGTAGTACCGAAGCTTAGTTCGCCGCCTACACCGAAAACCTTAACAGTGTCTTCAGCTTCGCTCCAATTAATCCAACCCGTTTCGAAAGCGCTAGGGATGCCATATTCGTCTAAATCAACCCAAGAATTGCTACTTCTTTTGTACAGTTTCAGTCCGTTTATGTCTCCTTCAGCCCACGTTCCAACAATATATTCAGTAACTCCATTTACATCGATGGATTTAGCTCCACTTGCCCAATTAGCCGCATCTGAAGGGTATGTGTCCGAAACGTCCAAAAAGCCATCGTCTACATATTTGAACGCCTGAAAATTGTCACCACTAAAACCTGCAAAGAATACTTCTACAGTCCCGTCAGCATTGTTTACAATCCCAGTGCCGTGCCCCCAAGCTGGCTCCCCAAGCCTAGCCACTTCATATGTGCCAGGACCTGTTGACATAAGAACTGCTGGTTTGGCTTCACACACTGTAGGGTCAACGTTATATCGTCCGTCTTCCCAACTCATTGCGAAAACGAAGTCATCTTGCCCATCGCCATTAATATCACCGCGCTTAACTTTTCGGGCAGTACCACCTAATCCATAATGGGCAGCACCAAATACTTCCTCATTCGCAACAGCATATGATCCATCGGGCTGGCTGACTTGCGCTACTAAAGCATCAGGCGTCGGACCTTCCACTACTGATCCGTAAGGGTCGGCATCACACCAATAATGAACAATAAAATCACTTTGACTATCGTCGTTAATGTTAACGGGAATAACAAACTGAATACTCGGTTCACTGCAGGAATGACTGTAATATGCAGCAGGGTCCGCGATGGTAATATTGTGAGCTACTAAATTTGAAGTAGGTGTTGAGCCTGTGCTTGACGACCCGCCACCGCCACAAGCAGCAAGGAAAAATATAGAAATGACAATAGTGAGTAACGTTGTAAAATGCTTGGTTGAAATAGTCATATTTCCCCTTTCCATTAAATTAGCCATATTTAATGATTGCGCACCACGGTATGTAGATAGCATATAAATGTCAATTGAAAAGCAACCGCAAAGAAAATTTTCATTTTTTCTTTATAGCTTGGCGATGTCACCCAATCCCTGACTTTATCCTGACCAGTACCCTCCCACTACCAAATCTATTGCTTATACCAACCCAAAAACCAACCTACAACCAACCCAAACGAAAAAAGCCCCCCCGCGAGAGCAGAGAGGCTTGTTCCGATTTGGCGTCCCCAGGGGGATTCGAACCCCCGTCGCCGCCGTGAAAGGGCGGTGTCCTGGGCCAGGCTAGACGATAGGGACCTATATAAAAAAGGTACCCTGCGGGAAATGAACCCGCGGTGCCAAAAATTTGTGGTGAGCCGGGGGGGGATCGAACCCACGACCATCTGATTAAAAGTCAGATGCTCTACCGACTGAGCTACCGGCCCACAAAAGGTCATCTTTATACGTCATTCATTTGGGGGCGTCAACCCCTTTTTTCAGATTTTTCAGCTTTACCGAGCGCTTCCTGCAGACGTCTCAGGCAAAGGGATTTTTCCGCACCATGGTCTCATCACGACGCGGGCCGACCGAAACCAGAACCACCGGGCAGCCGGTCCAGCTTTCGATCTTCTCGACATAGTCGATCGCCTTGGCTGGCAGTTGCTCATATTCCTTCACATAGTTGATGTCCTGCTGCCAGCCCGGCACCTCTTCATACACCGGGGTACAGTCGCGCAGAATGTCCAGATCGGCAGGGAAATTTTCGATCAGTTGATCCTTGTAGCGATAGGCGGTGCAGACCTTGATTGTGTCCAGCTCGTTGAGCACATCCATCTTGGTCAGGGCCAGGCCGGTAAGGCCGTTGGTCCGGACCGCTTCACGTAGCGCGACGATGTCCAGCCAGCCGGTACGCCGGGGGCGGCCGGTGGTGGCGCCGAACTCGCTGCCGGTCTTGCGGATCTGCTCGCCCATTTCGTCATGCAGTTCGGTGGGAAAAGGCCCCTCGCCGACCCGGGTGACGTAGGCCTTGGTGATGCCGATCACTGCGTCGATCAGGCCGGGGCCGACGCCGACACCGGTACATGCGCCACCGGCGATGGTTGAGGACGAGGTCACATAGGGATAGGTCCCGTGATCGACGTCGAGCAGGCTGCCCTGGGCGCCCTCAAAGAGGACATTATCGCCTGCCTTGATCGCCAGGTTGACTTCGATCGACGCGTTCCCCAGATAACCTCTGAGGCGTTCGGCATAAGCGAGATACTCATCAAGAATCGCGCTTTCAGACAGGGGCTTTTCACCGAGGAAGTTCTCCAGATAGAAATTCTTCTCGGGCAGCACGTCCTTGAGCTTGCGGGCGAAGGTCTCCGGCTTGAGCAGATCGGCAAAACGGATGCCGCGCCGCCCGACCTTGTCTTCATAGGTCGGGCCGATACCCCGGCCGGTGGTGCCGATCTTCTTGCCTCCGGCCTTGTGCTCGCGGGCAATATCGATCGCCCGGTGATAGGGCATGATCAGGTTGACCGCACCATCCACCAGCAACTGGCCATCATCCTTGAGGTAACCCTTCTTCTTGAGGCCGTCGATCTCCTCGAGAAAGATCTTCGGGTCAAGGACGACGCCGTTGCCGATAATGCAGCGCTTCCCTTCGTGCAGGATCCCGGAAGGGATCAGGTGCAGGACGGTTTTTTCATCACCGACCACCAGCGTGTGGCCGGCATTGTTGCCGCCCTGAAAACGCACCACCTGCTGGGCGTGCTCGGTATAGATATCAACAACTTTCCCTTTTCCCTCATCGCCCCACTGGGCGCCGACGATAATCACATTGGCCATGAATTTTACAAGCTCCTGTAGAGATTTTTATACTGACAATTTCAGTGTGAAACTTTCTGACAACAGTTCCCGGTAGCTACTGCTTTGTTCTTCGCCATCGCGGATGCGGATAATGCGGACGTCGTCCGCCTCACTGGCGACTGCGAGTAAAATTTTAAAATCGGTCTTGCGCGCATAGTCCAGGGCGTCTTCGAGGGGGCGATCAATGATGTCACGCGCCACCGAAAAGCCTCTCTGGCGAAGTCCGCGGGCAAGTTTTTGCGCGGGGCGCAGATCTTTGCCGGCGGCGAAGATCAACACATCGGTGCCCAGCGTGACCCGCTCGTCAAGACTCCGGTCGAGGGCGAACAGCAGATTGAGCAGGTCGAAGGTAAACCCGGTGGCCGGCGCCGGAAAACCATACTGCCCGGTCAGGTTATCGTAACGCCCACCACTGCAGACAGCGCGGCCGATCCCACTGAGGAACCCCTGGAAGGTGATCCCGGTGTGATAGTTGAGGCCGCGCAATTCACCCAGGTCGAGGGTGACATGGTCCAGCACTCCGTAGACCTCGAGCACATCCAGCACCCGCGACAGGTTTTCCAGCGCCCGCCGGGAACGATCATTGCGGACCACCCGCTCAGCCCGGTCAAGCACGTCACGGCCACCGAACAGGCGGGGCAGGGCAAGAACCTCCTCGCGGGACTGGTCGCTGATCGACAGCAGTTCCAGCAGTTTGACCAGCTCGGAGCTGTCCTTGCGGGCGATCGCCCCGGCAACCTTGCCGGCCAGCTCGCCGGTCAGGGGCAAGCCGTCCATCACCCCGCGGAAAAAATCGACCTGGCCGATGTCGACACTGAATTCAGTCCCACCCACTGCTGACAGGCACTCGACTGCCATGGCAATCATCTCGGCGTCGGCCTCAGGACCGGCAAGGCCGATCAGCTCGACGCCGGTCTGGAAGATATCGCGATCCTTGCCGGCCTGTTGTTCGGCGTGGCGGAGTACCCGCCCCGCGTAGGATAGACGTAGCGGCAGCGGCATCTCGCGCATCCGTGTGGCAACAATGCGGGCGACCTGCGGAGTGATATCGGGTGGGAACGCGACCAGCCGGCCACTCTGGCGATCGTCGAAGCGGAAGGTCAGTTCACGCAGTTCCTCGCCGAGGCCCTTTTCCAGTTCGTCAAGAAATTCAAGCTGCGGCGGAACGATCGGCCGGAACCCCCAGGCGGAAAAAACCTTGCGCAGCTGCTGCTGCAGGTACTCTCCCTTGGCGGCCTTGAGCGGCAGGAAATCCTTTACCCCTTTCGGCAGGGCGGCCTCTGGTGCTGAATCGACAAAACGCATGCTGCGAACTCCGCTAAAATCGGCCGGGCCGATTTAAAATATCTGCTATTCGACTTCGGGCAGGGTCACCAGAGTCGCCGAAAGAACTCCCTCGATGTTTGCCAGTGCGGCGAGCGCCTGCTCCGGAACCGTACTGTCGAGTCCGATGAGCGAGATAGCCTTGCCATCCACCTTGCGACGGGACAGGTTCATCATCGCAATGTTGATCCCGGCCTCGGCTAGCACCTGGCCGACGCCGCCGATCACTCCCGGCTGATCCTGGTTGCGCAGCACCAGCAGATGCCCGGCCGGGACCGCTTCGACCGGGTAGTCGTCGATCCGCACCAGGCGATAGTCGGCGGTGCCGAACAGCGCACCGCAGATGCTGTGCTCACCTGTACTCCCGGTGACCCGGACCCGGATCATGCTGGCGAATTCATCCGCCGTTTTCGATCGGGCCTCGGTGATCTTGATTCCGCGCTCGTCAGCCAGCAACGCCGCGTTGATATAGTTCACATCATCGCCGAGCATCGGCAGCAGCAGTCCCTTGAGGAAGGCGGCGGTCACCGGCTCGGTGGGGTAGTCGACGATCCCGCCGGAATACTCGATGGAAACCGTTTCCAGGCCGGAGGCGCAATACTGCTCGATAAAGTGCCCCATCCGCTCGCTTAATTCGATATAGGGACGAATTTCGCTGAGCAGTTCGGCACTGATCGAGGGGACGTTCAACGCGTTGACAATAATCCCGTGCTGAATAAAATCGACCACCTGCTGGGCGATCTGCACGGCAATGTTCACCTGGGCATCGGTGCTGGCAGCCCGCAGATGGGGGCTGCAGATCACCTGCTCCATCTGCAGCAGCGGAAGATCCGCGGGCGGCGGTTCCTTGCTGAAGACGTCGAGCGCCGCTCCGGCAATATGACCGGAGAGGATCGCTTCGGCCAATGCCGTTTCGTCAACCAGTCCCCCCTGGGCGCAGTTGATCACCCGGCAGCCGGGCTTGAGCTGGGAGAGAAATTGTGCATCGACCAGGTTATTGGTTTCCCCGTTCAAGGGGATATGCAGGGTCAGAAAATCGGTCTGCCGCTGCAGTTCTTCCAGGTCGACCTGCTCCGCCCCCATCTGCTGAACCGCCTCGGTGGAGAGGAAGGGGTCGTAAACCAGGATGCGCATCCGCAGACCGAGCGCGCGCTCGATAACCAGCCGGCCGATCTTGCCGGCACCGACGACGCCGAGGGTTTTGCCGGATATCTCAACCCCCTGGAACTGATCTTTTTTCCATTCGCCCTGGCGGATAGACTGGCTCGCCTGGGGGATATTTCTGGCCAGGGCCATCAACATGGCAATGGTGTGCTCGGCACTGGTAATGGCACTGCCGAAGGGGGTATTCATCACCACCAAGCCCTTGCGGTTGGCGGCGGCAAGGTCGATATTTTCGGTGCCGATCCCGGCGCGGCCGACCACCCGCAGCTTTTCCGCCCGGGCGAACACCTCGGCGGTCAGATGGGTGCCGCTGCGAACCACCAGGGCATCAACATCGACAACCGCCTCAAGCAGCTGCTCCTCGGTCAGGTCTGGCTGATAGATCAACTCGACAGCGGGTGCCTTGGCAAAGATTTCAAGCCCGGGCTGTGACAACCGGTCTGCTACCAGTATTTTGCTTGCCATTTAACCACCGTTAAAGGTCGAAAATTACCAGAAAATTGGATCTTGGCCGAAGCTCGCAATCTAGCAACTGAAAGGCCGGATGTCAAGCGAGCCCCTCCCTGCAAACGAGCCCGCTGCAAGCCCTCTCTGGGCCGCAAAAATCTCGCCCTTATGGGCAACGAAAACCCTCAGGGTTCACCCTTTTCAGAGATATCTCTTCACCAGATCGACAAATTTTTCCATGCGAAAGGGCTTCAGCAGAATGTCGGCGGCCCCAACCGCATGGGCGCGGTCCAGCCGCTCTTTATCCCGAAAGCCGGTCATAACAATACAGATGATCTCCGGCCAGCGTGAATGGATTTCCTGCAGGCAGCTGAGACCGTCCATGCCCGGCAGTTTAATGTCCATAAACGCCAGACGAATATTCCCCTGGCGACGTTCCAGTAAGGCCAAGGCATCTTCGCCGGAGGCAACGTGGACCGCTTGCAGCTCATGTAAGCCGAGGATCAGCTCGAGACTCGTGGCGAAGTCGGAATCATCTTCAATTATCAGAACATGGTCCATCAGTCTGGGCCTCCTGTTCCCCGGCAGGTATCCAGAGGGTGACTGTTGACCCCTCTCCGGGCACACTGTCCACGCTTACCCTGCCGCCATGATCTTCGACGATATTCTTTACCACCGCCATCCCCAGCCCGACACCGAACCCCTTGGTACTGAACAGGGGCTCGAAGATCCTATGATGAACCTCCGCGGGAATGCCGGGGCCATTGTCCGACATGACAATGCCGATTCTCTGCTCTTCTCGACGCAGGTCGATTGCCAGCCGCCCTTTACGCTGCGGATTTTCAGCAATCGCCTGTACGGCATTATCCAGAACGTTGATCACCGCCCTGCGTAACCGTTCCTTATCTGCCCGCACAACGAAACCCGCAGGCAGATCAAGCTGCACATCGATCTCCCGGGGAAAACGCTGCTCCTCGAGCAAGCCGACCAGCCAGCGGCTCAGCTCCAGAGGTTCCCTGATCAGTTCGTGGCTGCGCGAGAAATCGAGCAGTTCGCTGATGATATTATCACATCGGTAGACATTGCGCTCGGCCAGAACGAGGGCCTTTTCGATGTTCTCCATCTGCTCTTTCCGGGCGGTATTCCTGACCGAAAAAATCGCGTTGGCAATTGTCCCGAGCGGGTTGCGTAACTCGTGGCTGACGGTCGCCGTTAACTGGCCCAGAACGGCCAGCCGCTCTTTTTCCAGCAGCTCGCTCTGGGCTTCTTCAAGCTGCCGGGTGCGCTCGGAAACCAACTCTTCGAGATGCCGGTGATAGCGCTCCAGTTCCTCTTCAGTCGCCTTGCGCTGGGTAATATCCCTCACCATGGAGACGGCGCCGATCGTGTTCCCCGCCTGATCGCGTAGCGGAGTATTATACCAGTCACACATAATGGTTCGGCCATCCTTGGTGATGTTGGCATTTTCACTATGGGCAGTGGAATCGCCATTGAGCAACCGCTGATAAACAATTTCCACCTGTGGAAGGACCTCTTCAGGGACAAGCAGATCGTTTGCGTGCCGACCTAAAGCCTCACTGCTGGTAAATCCGAAAATCTCCTGCGCGGCCGGATTCCACAGCACAACTTCAAAGCGGGAATTCCAGGCGATGAAGCCGATCGGCATCCGGTCGATCAACAGCTGTAACCGTTCCTTGCTGTTGCGCAGTTCCTCTTCAGCACGTAATTGTTCGGTCATGTCCCAGAAAACCGTGATGGCATGGGTCATGCCGTCGAGCGAAATCAGCCTTGACGAAAGCATCCCCGAAAAAGTGCTGCCGTCACGCCTTCTAAACTCCAGTTCCTTGCGCTGCACGACGTTGTTCTTGCGCAGGGCGGCCATCATTTTCAAATGGGCCATTTTAGAGCCGCTGATATTCACTTTTTCGGCGGAACGCCCGATGACTTCATCGGCTGCATAGCCAAACAGCTTATTGAAACTCTCATTGGTTGCGGTGAACACACCCGTCTTAAAGTCCTGCACCGCGATAGCATTGGGGCTGAGCTGAAAGACCGTGCTGAAATAGGTGAGACTGGCCTGCTGCTTGCCGTAAAGCTCATTGAGACGGGCCACCATCCGGTTGAACGACTCTGCCAACAAGCCGACTTCGTCTTCGTTGCGTACGTTAATCGTGGCCGAAAGATCGCCCTCGGCAACCCGCAACGTTGCCTGCGATAATTCACGCAGCGGGTTGGCAATCCGCTGAGAGACAAAAAGGATCGCCAGATACAACAAACCCGACAGAAACAGACCTATTGCTGAAATCAGCAAGCCGAACTCTCTGGCCTCGAAAAGGACTTCCTCCTGACTGATTTCCGCCAGCAGCGCAACTTTGAGTTCCGGCAGCCAACGGTAGGCTCCGACAACATGAACCCCGGCGTAGTTTTCATAGAGGCCGACTCCCTGCCTGCCCTTGACGGCCAGCCGTATCCCCTCGCTGTGCGCCTCCTGTAAGAACTCGGGATGGCCCGGCTGGCTGGCACGGACCATGCGGTTCCGCCGGTCGACGATATACGTCTCCCCGGCATAGCCCAACCCTGAGTTGCCAAAAACAACCTCGGCCATCCGGTCCAGGTCAAGATGAACGACCAGAACGCCCTGATAGGTTCCGCTGGCACCCCGCAGAGGTTTAACGACTGAAATAGCCGGTTCTCCGGTGTCTTTCCAGGCATAAACCCCCTGAACGAACATATCTTCCTTGCCTTTGGCAAAGAAGGGGTACTCGGCCCGCGAGGTTCCTTCATTTTCCCGGTGAGTAGAAATCAGCACCCTGCCGTCTTTGCCGGACAGGAACATGATCTCCCTCACCCCGGGGATGATCTTGTTGTAGGAAAAAAGAAACTCGGAGAGGGCCTTATAGCCCTCTTTGTAATAATGATGGCTCCTTTCATAGTAAAGCATATCGGCGACATGCTCCCGGAAGAAAGGAACTCGGGAAAGAAAAACAAAATATTGCTTCTGATCGGAAATCCAGCGCTTCAGTTCCGCTTCATGCTGATCGAGGGAACTCTTTAATTGGACGTATGAGTGATCAAGTAAGGCCTTGCGGACATTGTAATAGGAAAGACCCCCGACCAGAACGACGACCATCATCGACAGGAGAAAAGAAGGGCCGACCAACCTTCTCAGCAAACTCCCCCTGACCCATAGAGCAGGATTAAACATAGAACCTCTCTACCTCCAAGCGGCGAGCAGGTTGCCCGGCAAAAAATGAATTGCCTTCTTTCTAACCGTTCAATAAGCCCTGGTTCAATAGTAAGTTCGGTTGCATCCGCTGTCCACCGTGAAAATAATATCACCGGATTGCAGCGCTATCCCTGCCTGTCCCCTTCAAATCAATAAACTCCTCGCTATCCGTTCAAGACTTTCTTATACTTTCCGCTATCTCCGCTTGCAGAAATCATTGCGAGGAGCACCCAAGAGGATGGAAACGAAAACCACACTGATTCCGGTCGGGGGAGGCAAAGGGGGCGTCGGCAAGAGTCTCACCGCCGCCAACCTGGCGGCAGCGCTTGCGGGGCTGGGCAAACGGACGATTCTGCTTGATCTGGACCTGGGCGGTTCCAACCTCTACAGCTATCTCGGTCTGCCGAACAGCAATCCCGGCATCGGTGACTACCTGATGACCAAGGAGGGAACCCTTGCCGACTACCAGGTCGATACTGCCTACCCCGGGCTGAGCTACATCCCGGGAGATGGCCGCACGCCCTTCATGGCCAACCTCTCCTATGCCCACAAGATTAAACTGGCGCGGGAGATCCGCCGCCTTGAGGCCGACTACCTGATCGTCGACATCGGCGCCGGCACATCCTTCAACACCATCGACTATTTCAGCCTGGCCCCCCTCGGCATGCTGCTGACGACACCCGACACCCCGTCACTGATGAATATGCTGGCGTTTCTGAAAAGTTTCCTGCTGCGCAATATCATCGCCCGGATCAAGCATATCCCCCAGACTGAAAAACTGATCCGCACCATTCAGCGGCAGACGGTCAGCTCGGCCCTGCTGACCGTCGATATGATCCGTAAACGCCTGCAGGAGATCAGCCCCCTGGCGGCCAGAGAAGCCGACCTGATCATCCAGACCTACCGCCCGCGGGTGGTCTTTAATCTGGCGGATGAGGCGGAAGACATACTGGTCGCCCGCCCTGTCGAAAGTGCCGCACTAAAGCAGCTCTCCCTGCGGATCGACTGGTTCGGACTGCTGTTTCACGACTCTCAGGTGCGCCGTTCGGTGAGACAGCGCAAACTGCTGTTGCGTGACCAGCAGGATTGCCTGTACGCGGAGGGGATCAGACAGTTGGCCCAGCAGGTTATCGACAGCTGGGACAGACAGAGCGAGATGAGCTTTGAGCTGCTGCAGGCGTCGACCCACTCCTTCATCCAGCGGCGCCGCTCAACCCAGCCAACAGGATTCTGATCAACTGAGCGGATGACGTCTTCTGCGGTATGGCCTGGTCCGGTCGCTGAACCGCGCACGGCTTTCCACTGAAAAAAAACCGATCACCTGCACAAGACCAGAGGAGAAAGGGTCAGCATCAGTCATATCTTCTGAACGATGTTCAGGGTCCGCAGAACAATTTCACCTCTTTTTCAACAGGCCCCGGATGACACCGGAATGACCTGGCCGTATACCGCCTTTTCGACCGCCCCTACCGTCCCGGCGGTGCTATCTGACGCCACATTCTTTTTCAGCAGCACATGCGGATCGAATCCCAGCCGTACTGCGCCCCAGTGCCGCCCTTCCACGACAATCGGCAACGCCAGGTCGCTCAGTACCTCGCCGGTATCCCGCGCGTAGGTCTGCAACAGGAAATGTTTGGTATTACGCGCGCTGCGCAAACCGGTCGGATCATCAAAAAAGCGCTTGTCACGGCTCTGGGCCAGGTCAACCTGGTAGTCACCGGTCTGCGCCTTGGAAAATTGACTGTTGTGGGTCGGCCCGTAGCCGTTCCGATCAACACAGAGACAATAGGTCGCACCATCCAACTCGCGGGTAACCTGGTCGTAAAGAGGCTGCAGCTGCTGTTCAAAAAGAGTATCGTAAACAGTCTTGAATTTCGGTGGATTGGTCCCGGGAATCTGCTGGTAGTTCTCATCAAACAGGTCCAGCCCCTGCTGCCCCTGCAGTTCCTCCAGACGCTGCTGGATATTATCCCGAAATGCCTTGGTGCGATGAATCATCTGCTCCAGATAACCTTCGCCGGTCTTGAAATGGGCGACCACCTCCTGCATTCGCTCGGCCTCCTCGCGCAGGGCGACGGAATGCTCTTCCGAGAGGCTCATCATGCCGGCAACCTTGCGGCTCAAGCCATTGATGGAACTCATCTTTTCGGTGATCTCCTGGTTGGCAGCGGAGACCTGGTTGATCGCCAGATGAATCTCTTCCAGTTGTGCTGAATTCTGTTCAAAATCGTTGATCATCCCCTGAAAATGTTCGCAGGAGGTGTGTACCACCTTGCTGGTCTGCTCTGAAAAGACCAGAATACTGCGCACTTCGTCAGACGAATTGCCGAGCTGGTTGAGCATCAGGCCGACCCGCTCCGAGATATTGCTGTTCGCCTCACTGACCCGCGCGGCGAGAATTTTAATTTCGCGCGCGACGACGGCAAACCCCTGGCCCGCCTCTCCGGCCCGGGCAGCTTCAATGGCAGCGTTTAGAGACAGAAGTGAGGTTTGCTGGGAAATCGAACTGATCAGCTCAACAAGGGTCTGAATTTCATGAGACTTGGCATCGAGATCGGCAATTGTCGACGCGTAACTCTCGAGCATCCCGGTCATTGCCGAAACCTGCTGCCGGACTTCTTCCAGTTCCGCGAAAGACGATTTTGCGCCGGCCAGGTTGCTGGTGGTCGTCGCGAAGATTCCGCGGGCATTTTCAGCCATCTCGCGCAACGATTGCGACGACTCTCGACTGCTGATGAAAATACTCTCGGCCAACTCTTCCTGGTGCCGCGCACTACGGGCGGACTGTGAGACCTGGTTTGAAACCGTTGCAGAGTTGACCGCTATATTCAACCCCATCTGACGCAGATGAAGAAAAACGCCACACAAACGCTCGAGGAAATTGTTGTAATTCTCTGAAAGCACCCGCAGCTCGTCATGGGAGACGGCTTTCACGCGGCTGCTGATATCACCCTGCTCCCATCCGAAGTCGGAAAAGATCTCAAAAAGCGGCCGGATCGGTCTGACTATGAGATGGCGGAGAAAAAAGATCATGATGATAAAAAGGCACGCGGCCACCAGATGCAGAACAATCACATGGTTCAGGGCCAGCTGCGTCGCTGAGGTTATTTCCGTTGCCAGAACCGGGCTGACATTCGAAACCTGAACCAGTTTTTCGATGCGCGCCTGGCTCTGGTAAATAATGTAGATTGACGCTGACTGCAGCAGCCCGAGAAAAAGAAAATTTCCGACGAGTTTTTTTGTCAGGGTGTTAAAAAAATATTTTTCAAGCCAATGGTAAAGTTCTCGGAAAATATTCACCGTTCTCGACTCCTTATCTAGACAATCTTTTTCAGAAACCTAAAACATCATTTTATTTTTGTCCAGAAAAAATTTGATTATTTTCATGGTCATTATATTATAATATCAATATTAGCCTATAACTCCATCTTAATTTACCGTTATTACTGAGGATAAAAACTCTATAAATTTATTACCAATCTAGTAATAATAATGTAACGGTGGTATATTTTTATAATTATTACCCCTCAAACGACAGTGGTTTCTTGTTCCGCGCGCAAAAAAAGGCCGGGCAAACAGCCCGGCCTCGCCAGAACAGCTATTTCAATGGCAGACGCTTAAGTCGCGCCGCGCAGATATTCGATCAGCATCCGCACACCGAAACCGGTTCCCCCTTTCGGATACCCGGGGCGCCCCTTCTCCTCCCAGGCCGTTCCGGCAATGTCGAGATGGGCCCAAGTATAGTTATTGGCAAAGTTCTGCAGAAACGCTGCTGCAGTAATGGTCCCCGCCGGGCGACCGCCAATGTTTTTCAAGTCGGCGAAATCACTCTTCAGCATCGCCGCATATTCTTCCCAGAGAGGCAACTGCCAGAGGCGTTCGCCGCTCCGCTCTCCGGCCTTGAGCAGCTGGCGCACCAGGCCGTCATGATTGCCGAGGACCGCAGAGGCATGATGGCCGAGGGCGATGATGCAGGCACCGGTCAGGGTCGCCACGTCGATGACCACTCGGGGATTGTAGCGACCGACAAAGGTGAGGGCATCGGCCAGGATCAACCTCCCTTCTGCGTCGGTATTCAGCACTTCAATGGTTTTACCGGAGAGCGAAGTCAGGATATCGCCCGGCCGGAACGCCGTCCCCGAAGGCATATTCTCCACCGCAGGAATCGCCGCGACCAAGTTGACCGGCAGTTTTAACCGAGCTGCCGCCAGCATCGTACCGAGCACCGCTGCCGCGCCCCCCATATCCATCTTCATCTCGTCCATTTTCTCCGAAGGCTTGAGGGAAATCCCGCCCGAATCGAAGACCACCCCCTTGCCCACCAGGGCAATCGGTCGGGCATCCTTCGTCCCCCCGTGATACTGCAGGACGATCAGGTACGGGTCCCGGCAACTTCCCTGGGCAACCCCGAGAATTCCGCCACACCCCTCCCGTTCGAGATCCTTCCGAGTCAGCAGAGTCGCCTGGATCCCCGCCTCCTCCGCCATCTGCTCGGCCTGGCGGGCCAGGTACTCCGGAGACTTGCAGTTGCCGGGCTGATTGACCAGATCACGGGCGAAACTGACTCCGGCACACACCTGCCTGGCCACCTCGACCGCCGACTCAGCATCGATCCGTTTGCTGTTTGGTGACAGCCAGATACCGGCCAGCGTCAGGTCCGCCTGTCGCTTCCGCTCCTTGTCACCCAGATACTGCTCGAACCGGTAGTCGGCCAGCAACACCCCCTCCGCCTGCGCCTGAACCCGCTCTGCCAGGGTGCTGTTCCTGATTGACAGCAGGTCGAATGCCAGCAGGAAGCTGCAAACTTTGCGTTCCAGCAAAAACCGGGCGGCAGTGCTGGCAGACTGTCTCAGGCGCTTGAGAGACAGATGCTTCTCTTTTCCCATACCGACCAACAACACCCTCTCCCAGGGCACCGTCTTGCCGGCATGGACCAGTAACATCTCACCGTCCGCGCCACAGAACTCCTTGCTGCGGAAGGAACGCTGCAGACGTCCTTCCAGGTGCTGATCGAGGGCCTGCAGAGCCTGAGTTTTCAACTTCCCTTCGTTGACGCCGAGAACCAGGCAGGGGGTTTTCTGCGCTTCGAGCGCACCTTTCTTTATCTTGAGTTCCATAGGGTCTAGTCCTTTTTTCTATTGAGGGGATAAAACAGGAGTGCAAAGACTCTCCTAAATAGTACCCCCTTTATAAAATATTACAATTAAATCAGGATGTTTCCTTCCAGACTAAGGTAAAAACCAGACTGTCGTTTTTTCTTTGTCAGAGGGAGAAAAAAGCTGGACAAAGTAGACGTCATCGGCTAAGATTATAAAAAATTAATTGTTAACCTCTCCGACAATAGCAAACCCAGAGCAATCTGGTGACGCAAAGCTGCGGGTCCCTGACAGGACAGCCGGGCTACCGAAGAGCAGGCGATTCAAGCTGATTCCAGAGATCTCAGCCCAATGAATGCCCATCTTCATCACCGGAGACGGGCATTTTTACCGGAGCCAAAGAGACCAATGACCTCACCGGCATTCAGCAAAAAAGCGAAGATTCTGGTCGTAGACGACAGCGCGACGATCCGCATGCTGCTGCGAGCCTCTCTTGAAGAGGAAGGATTCAGGGTTATCGAGGCATGCTGTGGCCAGGAAGCCATCGCTCTTTTTGAAAAAATACGGCCCGACGCCATCCTGCTCGACGTTGACATGCCCGGACTGGACGGCTTTGAAACCTGCCAGGAGATTCGCAGCCGGAGCGGCGGAGAGCATGTTCCGATCCTCATGGTCACCGGCCGCGATGATACAAAATCCATTCTTCGAGCATTCGAAGTCGGTGCGACCGACTTCTTCAACAAACCGATCAATCAGGCCATACTGAAACACCGGGTGCACTACATGCTAAGGGCCAGCGATGCCCTGCGTAAGTCCCGTGAGAAGCAGGAGCAGATTCACCACCTGGCTTTCTTCGATCAACTCACCGGTCTGGCGAACCGCTCGCTCTTCAAAGCCTCTCTGGAAAAAGCACTGCAGGAGAGCAAGGGCAGCGACAAGCAACTGGCCGTTCTGTTCCTCGATCTGGACCGTTTCAAAAAGATCAACGATACGCTCGGCCATCATGTCGGCGACCTGCTGCTGCAAAGCGTCGCGACCCGGATCGACAACTGCATCCGCGAAACCGATGCGGTGACACGTTCCAGCGAGGACGAATCGATCTCCTGTGTCTCCCGTCTCGGCGGCGACGAATTCACCATTCTGCTGACCGACCTGGAGACCCCTGGCGATGCCGGCAAAGTCGCCCGGCGGATCATCGACAATATCCGCCAGCCTCACGATCTGGAGGACTATGAGGTTTTTGTCACCTCGAGCGTGGGGATCAGCCTGTTCCCGAACGACGGGGAAGATGCGGACACACTGATGAAGAACGCCGACACCGCCATGTACCATTCTAAAGAACATGGCCGCAACCGGCTGCAATTCTACAAAAAGTCTCTCAACAACTGCGCCGCAGAACGACTGGAACTGGAAAACGATCTGCGCAGGGCCCTCGCTCATCAGCAGTTTATCGTTCACTACCAGCCGCAGGCCGATCCGCAAAGCGGCCAGATCGTCGGCGCCGAGGCCCTGCTGCGCTGGCAACACCCGACCCACGGGACGGTCCTGCCTCACAAATTCATTCCGCTGGCGGAAGATCTGGGGCTGATGCCGGAGATCACCAACTGGGTTCTGTGCACAGTCTGCCAGCAGATTGAGTTCTGGCAGGAAAAGGGCAAAATCGGCGTGCCGGTTTCGGTCAATATTTCCAGTTACCAGTTCAACCAGCAGAAAATCCCGAAAATGATCGGCCAGATCCTGCAGGACTACCCGGTCGACCCAGGCAACCTGCAGCTTGAACTTCCGGAATCCGTCCTGCTCGAACATGGCCAGTCCGCCAAGGCGATTCTGACCAAGTTGAAAGAACAGGGGGTCGGAATCGCGATCGACAACTTCGGCACAGGCCACTCATCTCTGACCTATCTGAAAAGCTTCCCGATCGACGCCCTGAAGATCGACCGGAGTTTCATCAAGGACCTCTCCACCGACCCGAACGATACGGCGATCATCCGGGCCATCGTCGCCTTGGCACATAACCTGGACCTGGGCGTCATCGCCAAAGGGGTTGAGCGGGAAGACCAGTTGAATTTCCTGCGCCGGATCGGCTGCGGGAAGATTCAGGGCCCCCTGGTGCACAAAGCGCTGCCGGCAGAGGAATTTACCCCCCTGCTGCGCCAGGCACTGACTCTGGCGCAGGCCTGAGTGATTCTACAATCCGCTTGATTCGAGCGAGTCGGTAATGGCCAGTTCCTTCATCCGCAGGGCGATGCGCCGTCTGACCCAGGTCGGAATTTCCACATGCAGGCACTGTGGCCGGGAAAAGAGGCGACCGGCGTTGATCCGCTGCACCGCGTTGGCTCCGGCACTCGGCAGCCAGCGGACATTATCCGCCGGCAGGAAATTCCTCTCCTCACCCTCCAGCAGGCTGGCGACTTCATCCCGGGGATCAAAGCTGCGACCGATCAGCTGCAGACCGCCGAGGACCGCAAAATGATAGGCCCGATGCGGCTCCTCACAGAACTGGACATAGAGTTCCTCCGACAACTCACGGACCATTTTCAGCCCCCGCCTCAATCTTCCATCCGGGAGCAGATGAAAGACACCTCCACGTTCCGAAAGTCGGCCAAGTTCGGCCGCCCGCGGGTAGGGCGGCAGCCCGCCGAGCCCGACCAGAACCCGCTGATCCTCCGGGTGGGTTCCCACATAGCCATGCAGGTCAAGAATCAGGTCCGGTTCCGCACCATTCAGACAGCCGACAAAGCGGGATAGGCCCTCCTCCTGCTTGTAGCAGTAGGGATGCCCGTCTGCGTCGACATACGGATAGATCACATCGATATTGCTGGGATTCAGCGGCAGGTTCCATCGCTTAAGATGCTGCAGGTTGCCATCGGACAAGGGTTCGCGCCCGGAAAATCCGAGATTGATCAGCGCCGCCCGTCCCCGGCCAAAACGGAGAAAATAGAGCGCAACGTCTAGAGTATGCGGATCGTAGGGCCCATGGCTGACGGTCAAAAGAGGCAATGTGGAGCTCAGCGAACTGTTCTCCAGCAGCAGTGACCCGCCCGCACCATCTGCAATAAAACGGCAACGGAAGCCGGGCAGCACCGCCCCGCAATCGCGCCAGTCGAGATCCGCCAGCGGCAGATCATGAAAAAAAAGCTGCAAAACCCGCTCGCGCCAGACCGGCACAAACCGCAGGCAGCATCCGGCCCAGGAATAATAGACGTGATAACGGGGGACATCGAGATAAACGCGGATCCCCATCCGCTGCAGCAGGTCACGATTGTAGTTATTTTGGGTCGTTTTCAGCAACCGACCGGTGAGCTCCTCCATCCCGGCAAAAAATGTCTCCGGCGGGGAGGGATCGATGCGCTCGACCCGCTTGAGCCCGGCATAATCTTCCCGGCCGATTTCAACTTCTAGACGGTTCAGGTGGCGCTCGAACGGAGCGGTGGAATCAACCGTAAAACGACTGAGGAAGAGTGGGGAAATTTTCGGTGGCGCGAGATTTTCTGCCATGGCTGCCGATCCTTTCATAAAGGATACCGCCGGCCAGAATCTGGCGCAAGGTCACCGACTGGCTGGCATCGCCATGATTTTGGCGATGGCCAGTCGCAACTGGCGCACCCCCTCGGGCAAAGATTCGACCCTGATCTCCTGACGCTCTGCCGGGAGCGTATGCAGGTAAAGAGGATCGTAATAGCGGACCATCAACTCCCTGACCAGCAAATCCCATTTTCCCTGCTGCAGAAGTTCCAGCAGTTCCGTGACCGTCTGTCTGCCAAGCCGCTCCTTGAGAGCGAGAATCGGTGCCTCGAATGCCTGCCGCAGATCATCCAGGGCAGGATAATCATCCAGGATGACCTGGACCCGGTAATCGAGCGGGGCATCGATCCAGAGGCTGGGTTCTTTCTGCATTGCCAGGTGAAACCGCTTCGGCACGACCAGTCGTCCGATGTGCAGGCTCTCCCCTTCGGTCAACAGATAGTCGCAGTCACACAACCGGTCGAGGTTATCCCAGAGCAGTGCTTCAAACATTTTCTGGCCCGGCTGCGGCTCCAGCCCCAGCGCCCCGAAGGCGCTGCCGCGATGGTTGGCCAATCCCTCAAGATCGACCACCGGATAGCCTTCACCGGACAGTTCCTGCAGCAGCTGGGTTTTACCGACTCCGGTCAGCCCGCGCAGCACCAGCACCCGTGGCCAGTCCGCCTGCTCGAAATAACGGGAAATCATCTGACGGAACCCCTTGTGGCCGCCCTGCAGCTGCCGAGCCGGAATTCCTGCCAGATTCAGGAAGGTTGTGATCGCCAGCGAACGCAACCCGCCCCGCCAGCAGAAGACAACCACAGGCGGGCCGTCCGGATCGCGAGCGGCCTCGATGCGCTGCAGCAGCTGGGGAATTTTCGGCGCCACCAGCTCGATCCCGCGACGGCGGGCAACCCCCTTGCTCCGCTGCTTGTAGAGGGTTCCCACCAGCGCCCGCTCTTCATCGTCAAAAATCGGCACATTGATCGCCCCGGGAATCGTCGTTTCTGCAAATTCCGACGGCGAGCGCACATCGACCAGCAGCGCTCCCCTGCGCCGGAGCAGGAGCGCCTGTTCGAGATCTATAACCGGTTGCAACATTGGTCCGTCCAAAAGTTTACGCCTTTCCTAGCTGGTGCAGGTTCTACCATTTTTTTCCGCCCAGGCAAAGGCTCTTGGTCCCTGCTACACGTCCCTTTGACAATTAAAATCGGAAGAAATGAGAAAAAAATGATAAAAAAGATTGACCGCCGGCAGCTTTTTCGCTAATGTCCACGACCGTTGCCGCGGGATAGAGCAGTCTGGTAGCTCGTCGGGCTCATAACCCGGAGGTCGGGGGTTCGAATCCCTCTCCCGCAACCAAAAGAAATCAGGGGCTTGCCATGACCGGCAAGCCCCTTTTCTGTTTCCCCTGCCACCCTCGAGCCCCCACGAAGATTGAAGCTGACCGGTGGACCTGCTATGGTTTCATATACCCTAACCGTCCTCATGGGTACCTGACCCCTTCCCGCCTCCGGAGAACCGCTGACATGAAAGGCATGGCCCAGTCACATTATCGCCTCGGCATGAACTATTACCACGGTAAAGGGGTCGACAGGAACTACGCCGAAGCCTTCAAATGGTTCCAACTGGCGGCCCAGGAAAATTATCCCCGCGCCCTGTTCATGATCGGTCGCATGTACACCAGCGGCAGAGCAGTCACAGCCGACCCGGCGGAAGCGGCACAATGGTATCTCCGGGCTGCCGAACTCGGCTACGCAAGGGCCCAGAACCTCCTCGGCCAACTCTATCTCAAGGGGCAGGGAGTTCCCACCGACAATGACCAGGCCCTCAAATGGTTCCGCCAGGCGGCGGGGCAGAACTTCTCCGATGCCCAATACAACCTCGGCCTGATGTATGCGAAAGGGCTGAGCGTAGAAAAAGATACCATCGCGGCGATGGACTGGTGGAGCAAGGCGGCGGACCAGGGCAATGCCAAGGTCCAGTTTACCCTCGGTCATATGTACCTGCACGGCAAAGGGATCAAGCGCAATTACACCAGGGCCCGCCAGCTGTTTCTCCAGGCGGCTAAGCAGAATCTCTCCACCGCCCAGTACCATCTGGGCATTATGTACCTGCACGGAACCGGCGTCTTGGAAAACCCGCGGGAAGCCCGCAAATGGCTGGAGAACGCGGCCCGACAGAACCATCTGGAGGCCCAGTACCGCGTCGCCAGACTGCTGTTCAAAGGAGACCCGGAACAGCGCGACCCGGGAGTAGCTTTTCACTGGTATCGTGCGGCAGCAAGCGGAGGCCACCTGGCCGCGACTGTCGCCCTGGGTCTGCTCTATGCCAAAGGGATTGGGACCGACCCGGACCTGCAGCAGGCCTATGCCTGCTGGTCCACAGCAGCTGAAGCTGAAAATGCGGATGCCCAGTACAACCTGGGGGTGATGTCTGCCAACGGCAAGGGGGTCACCCGTGACTATGACATCGCCCGAAAATGGTGGACCCGTGCTGCTGACCATGGTCATACCAAGGCCCAGTATTGTCTCGGCATCATGTATTCCACCGGAACCGGTGTTGCGCAGGATGTCGATGAAGCACTCCGCTGGAAGGAAGCAGCGGAGCTGTGGGAGAGCCTGGGATAGCCCCTAGAGCATGCCCAGAAAATTCTGCAGTATTTTCCGCGATGCTGCCTGATATGCCTCCCGAACCTCCCTGAACTCCCGCACTACAGCATCATCCACCCGGGCACGCCGACACCAGCCGGCAATAATCGATTCGTCAACCTCTGGATGGAATTGCAGTCCGTAGGCGTTGCCGCAACGAAACGCCTGCCCGGGACAGACTTCGGTCGAAGCCAGATGGGTTGCCGACACGGGCAGATCGAAGCTGTCATTATGCCACTGGAAACTGACAAACGGGTTCGACAGGCCGGCAAACAGGGGGTCGCATTATCCCGCTTCGGAGAGGCT
>PKUD01000124.1 GCA_002869695.1 Desulfuromonas sp.
CGGCAGCGGCGTGGTCATGATATCGATCAGCGGTTGCATCGGTTCGGTGACATTCTGAACTTCTGACAGCATCGGTCCGATCACTTCCGCCAGGAAGGAACCGAGGTCCAGTTCGAAGTTTTCCAGGGCGACATAGTCGAGTCCGTCAACGATAGACGTGCCAATATTTTCCCAACCAACAACGGGGCCACCTGAGTCATCTTCAGCAGCCCACTCAAGCAGGAAGTCACCGGTGACTTTGGGGAAACCAGTCCCCACACCGTTGATGCCTAGTTCCATGTCAAGATAAACTGCCGCCTCCGCTAACAGCTGCGGGGTCAGCGCAAGATCACCAATTTCCGTAAAACTCAGCCTTGTATCACTTGAGTTATTTTCATTCTCCAGGTTAATTCCAAAATGTGCATCAAAATGAGTTTTTTCGTCATCCTGCACAGTTCCATCTTCATCAAGGTCAAGGCCGTCCTTGGCAGACAGCTGCAGAATACCGAAGCGCCCTTCCAACGCGGCAGCGCTGCCCAGGTCGGCATGAACGTCAACCTGCAGCTCTTCTTCTGCGTCGTCAAGCAGCAGGTAAAAACCATCCTGCCAGCTCAAACCGAAACCGAAATCGAGCTGCCAGCTCAGCATGGCGTTGAGATCAGCATCCAGCTCAAGACCGAAAGCGTCATACCCCAGGTCGAAGTCTACTCCCTGGCTGATATCCCAATCTTGTCCCAGGATCATCTCCCATTCCATGAACAGGTCATCGACCGGAGTATTAGGCTCGTCGATATTGGTCCGCAGATAGATCTCGCCTATGCCGGAGGCATCACCTGAAAGCTGGAAGTTTCCATTGCTATCTTTGACTACAGTCAGGTCATATTCAACGTCATCACCACCCGTCGCATTAACATCCAGGAGAATATTCAGATTGCTGGGACCGAACAGTTCATAGAGCAATTCGGTTATGATATTCATATCCGGGTTGGCCATGCTTTCGACCTGCAGTCGGAATTCAGGCAGGAACCCCTCACGGAAATCGGCAATGAAGTTACCTGCATCGCCAAGATTTCCGAGCAATGGCAGTTCAAAATCAAACAGGCCCGTATCCAGCAAACCTTCGAGGCTGCCGAGGAAGAAATCGAGTCCATCGACCGCGAACAGGATCTTGTCGATCAGGCTCATCTGACGCAGATCAACGTTGAACATGGACTCCAGCATGTCCGATGTGGGGCTGATCAGATCGTAGTAGTAACCCAGGTTATCAGTCGCTTCATGCCAGGTGATGTCCCCGACAACGTATTCACTTGTACTTCCCTCGAATGGAGCATCGTCGAACCACTCAACCCCTGCTACAGCTGCAATATCACCCCGGTAGCTGTTTTCGGTCGGGAAATAGACCGGCAGAACGAGTTCAAAATCCCCCTTGAGGTCGACATCAAACATGTCAAAACTGAAGTCGACCGTTTCTCCCCCGTCTAACGAAACCAACTTCAAAGGGGTATTGCTGTCTATAAACGTGATCTGGAATAGCGAATCGTCAACGCCATCCGATCCCTCATTTCCTTCAGCGTTCAGCAGGTCGAGTCCGTTGAATATCTGAATTCTCCCGTCCTTGATCGACAGATCAAGGGGTCCAACACCCGCGCTGAAGGACAGGTCATCAGCGCTGGCTGCCAAGCTGCCACGCAGACTTGTCTTATCCGGGAAGATATAAACATCGCCCGGGTTATCCAGATCGATACCGAAGCTGAGGTTGATATCCACATCACCACTGGCCCGTAGATTTGCAGACCCGCCTGCGAGGGCACCAAGCCCCAGACCGGGGGCAAGAGCATCGAGATCAAGAGCGGTACGATAGAACTCGTCGAACCCGGCCCCCAGCTGCAGATCGAAACGCAACATGCCGAGATCGTCAAAGGAGATATTGAACAGGTCACTGTTCAGATCCAGTCCGAGGAAATCACGAATCTGAAGATTCAGCCACTGCAACGAACCGATGTCTCCCAGACCGTCGATAAACAGATTAAAGTCATCAATGGACGGGAGCAGGTCGCCAATATTGAGGTCAATAACCGGCAAGGTAAAATCAAAGAAATCAAAGTCTTCGAGACCTTTCAGGAACTTGAAGGACAGCTTGATTCCTTCAAGAAGTAAATCAAGATTGAATTCAAGATTACTGAAATCGAACAGGTTGCCGAAATCGATCGATGGAAGCCAGCCGAAATCGAAGTCCCAACCATCCCCGGAGCCAGAACCAAATTGAATATCGGGCCAGCTGAAATCAGGGAATTCGATATTAGGCAATGAAAGGTCGGGCAACGAAACGTCAGGCAACGAAAAGTCCGGGAAATCGAAGCTCCAGTCACTGTCGCCGGAGTCACCAAAACCGAAATCCAACACGAAGGAAATGTTCGGCAAAGAACCAAGCAGGTCTGCAAACGGCTCACTGACACAGGCGTTGAGATCGAGCATTGCGCCGGCATCGATATTCAAAGGCTTGAGAATCCCTGCGATCCCTGCAGAACTGTTGAATGCTCCGATCAGCTCGGTCATGCTGATGAAAGCCTCTGTACCTTCCGCAGTATTCGGATCATTCAGACCGGTATCAAGGGACGCTCCAAGGTAGCCACCCCCATACAGGCCGACATCGACGATGCCGAATTTGGCCAAAGCAGATAGGCCCAGATTGGATCCGTCAATCACGCCATCAGCTGAAGTCGTACTGAGCGTCGCGGCATCGCTGCCGAGCAGGCCCAGCTGGACCCCCGCTCGGGAACAATTGTGCGGCTTGATGACGAACTCCTCGGCATTCGCCGAAGTGAACGTTGTATCGGTAAGAACAAAACCGGAGCCGGCGTTCAAGCTGACAACGACCCTGATAGCGCCGTTGTCATCCTTGCTGGCGTCCTGAATCTTCGTGCGGATGTCCGAGGTTGTGACCGAACCACTCAAATCAACCTGGAACTTGCTCCCATCGCTGAGTTGAATCTCTAAATCACCACCCGAGGCAAAATCTATATCTTCGCCGCCGTTGATC
>PKUD01000123.1 GCA_002869695.1 Desulfuromonas sp.
CCCCATTTTGATTCGATTTTACTGAAATCGAGATGTTTGGCGCCGAGCAGGCCGATTTCCTCACAGACGGTGATAACGACCTCCAGGGGCACATGAGGGATCTGCTGCTCCTTGATGACTTCGATCGCCTCAAATATTTCAGCCAGCCCTGCCTTGTCGTCTGCCCCGAGGACGGTCTCACCCTTGCTGCGGAAAATACCATCTTGCAGAATCGGCTCAACGCCATCGGCTGGTGTCACGGTATCCATGTGTCCGGAGAGCATGAATGGCGCACCATCTTTCGTCCCGGCGAAACGGGCTATCAGGTTGCCGCTTTCACTTCCAATTTCCGAGCCTGCAGTGTCAAATTCCACTTCAGCACCCATTCGGGTAAGACGCTCAGCAAGATATGCTGCAATTTGACCTTCCCGGAAGGACGGGCTGTCTATTGCGGCCTGGCACTCAAACTCATCACTTATACGTTGTCTATTGATCATCTGATGCTTCCTGTTTGTGAGGGTTAACGTCTCTTCTGTCGTAAAACCGTTGAACTCTGCTTCTATGTGAAATAGCCCTGTTTTCAATCAAGAGTTGTGTCTCTCCGTATTGATATTTCATGGTATCGATAAATTGTAAAACAGGCAATAAAACAGACGAACTTGTCTGGACAGCAAGCGGGTGCTCCTGTTAGTATGACTCATTAAAATCGTCCGTTGCAATTTATTGAGTTCAGGTTTTGTGGTCGAAGTTTCCAAGTCGCTTTGACCATCGGTTGACCAGATGAGCAGACAGATCAAAAGAGATTACCAGCCTCCGCGTACCTCGTCCCCCAATGCCCGTCAGTGTCGTTCCAAGCGTCGCTTTATTCCTGCTGTCTTTCTCCTTCTCGGTCTGACAGTCGCAGGGCTGATCCTCTTTGGAGCTCCACCGAATACTGGCTCTCAGGCCCAGATTGCCCCTGTGGAAATCAGTGCTCCGCCGGTGCATCTGCCGGTGCCCCCGGACCGAAAAGAACTTGCGGATGTGATTAAGCCGGGTGAGACGATCTCCTCGCTGCTTGGTGATTATTTTTCACCGCAAGAGATTCATGAGCTCAACAAGCGGAGTAAGAAGGTTTTCCCCTTTACCAAGATCTGCGCCGGCCAACCCTATAAAATATGTCTTACCGACAACCAGTTTGAAAGTTTTACTTACGAAATCGACGATGAAAAGCAGTTGATTATCCGTAGCGGTGATGAGCTGCCGATCATCGAGAAAGTGGACATAGAATACCAGCTTGAACAGGAACTGGTGCGCAGCACTATTGAAAGCAGTCTGTTCGAAGCGGTCGCCGATATCGGCGAGAGCTCTGAACTGGCGATCAGACTCGCCGACATCTTCGCCTGGGATATCGACTTTATTCGCGATATCAGGGTGGGGGATACTTTTCAGGCCTTGGTGGAAAAGCGTTACCGGGAAGGGAATCCAGCCGGCTATGGAAAAATTCTGGCGGCCGAATTCGTCAATCGTGGTGAAACCTACCGGGCGATCTATTTTCAGGATGGAGGCAAGTCACCCTCCTATTACAATCCTGATGGCAAGAGCGTTCGCAAGGCCTTCCTCAAGGCACCGCTGTCATTCAGTCGCATCTCCTCCGGGTTCTCGATGAAGCGTTTCCATCCGATCACCAAGACCTGGAAATCTCATCCTGCTATCGATTATGCCGCTCCACGAGGGACACCGATCAAGACCATTGGCGACGGTACGATTACCCGGATTGGTTATACCCGTGGTAATGGTAATTTTATCGAAATCCGTCACAACAACAGCTATACCACCCTCTACCTGCATATGTCTAAATTCGCCCGTAAGATGAGCAAGGGCAAAAAGGTGGTGCAGGGGCAGGTGATCGGCTATGTCGGCAGCACCGGCTTGGCAACTGGTCCGCACCTCTGTTTCAGAATGCGTAAAAACGGGGCTCCGGTAAATCCCTACAAAGTCAAGGTCCCGGCATCCAAACCTGTCTCCCAAGAAAATCTTGCCTTATTCAAGGCACTCGTTGAGCCTCTGGTCGCCCAGCTGGAGGGGCGTGACATCAAGCAGGTTGCCAAAGCCATCAGCACTGATACTGCTGAGTTGACCCAATGAATGGCTGGTGCGGTCGACTGCTGGCCGTTGACCTTAGCTCTGGAAAAATCTGGGTTGAATCGCTTAAGCAGGAGCTTCTGCAGGCCTATCTAGGCGGCCGCGGCCTCGGTGTCAGGCTGCTGCGTGATAGCTATCATCTCGACCCATTCGCATCTGAAATCCCCCTGGTATTTGCCGTAGGTCCTCTCTGCGGGACCCCTGCTCCGACGGCTGCGCGCCTGGCCGTTGTCTCCCGCTCACCGTTAACCGGAACGATTTATGACTGTTCTGCCGGTGGGCGTTTTGCCTGGCGTCTCAAGGCGGCCGGATTTGATGCAGTCAGGATCAGCGGTCAGAGCACTTCTCCGAAGGTTTTAGCCATCACACCACAGGGCGGGGAACTGCTGCCGGCAACAGAGCTGTGGGGCCAGCCGATTGCGGAAACGGTTCAGGCTTTATCCGGTCGCGGAAGTGTCGCCGCTATCGGCCCGGCCGGAGAAAACCGGGTACTGTTCGGCAACATCATGATGGGAGAGGGGAACGCCGTAGGCCGTGGCGGTCTTGGCGCAGTCATGGGAGCCAAACAGCTTAAGGCGATCACTGTAGACGGCGACCGTCGTTACGATGTGGCTGATCGCCCCCGTTTTGATCAGGCCCGCAAGGATATCATGCGGCTGTTCCGGGCTTCCCCGGTCATTTTCGGAGATCTCGGGATAGCTGAGTACGGTACGCCGGCGCTGGTCGACCTGATGGCACAACGCCGAATGGCACCAACCGAGAATTTTCGTAAGACTGTATTCTCCCGATCCGATAAATATTCCGGACCCGCCATCAGGCAGGCTTATCAGCCAAAGAAAGATGGCTGTTACGGCTGTCCGATTCAATGCAAGAAGAGTACTCGTGAGGGTGTTCCGCTGCCTGAGTATGAAACGGTTTCCCATTTCGGTGCTCTTAACGGTGTGGATGACCTGCGCTCCATCGTTCAGTCCAACACAATCTGCAATCAGATGGGTATGGATACTATTTCTGCGGCGGTAACGCTTGCTACCTGGGGTGAACTGCGTGGTACATTCCTGCGCGCCGATGAGTTGGCTCCGCTGCTGCGGGATATCGCATTTCGTCGCGGTGATGGTGACCTGCTTGATCTCGGTTCCGCACGACTGGCAGCCCAGAAGGGGCAACCGAACCTTTCGATGAGCGTCAAGGGCTTGGAGCTGCCGGCCTACGATCCCCGCGGGGCGTATGGCATGGCTCTGGCGTATTGCACCAGTAATCGGGGCGGATGTCACCTGCGGGCCTATCCGATCTCCCATGAAATCCTGCGCAAGCCTGTGGCGACTGATCGTTTTTCTTTTGCCGGTAAGGCCCGTATTATCAAAATCGCTGAAGACACCAATGCAACGATCGACTCTCTTGTGGCCTGTAAGTTCTCATTTTTCGGTGCCAGCCTCGAGGAATATGGCGAACTGTTGTCGGCGACCACGGGCTGTGAATACGACCCACAGCACTTGAAGTCAATCGGCGAGCGTATCTATCTGACTGAACGTTTTTATAACCAGCAGAATGGCTTTACGGCCGCAGCTGATCAGCTGCCCGAACGTTTTTTTGTGGAACCAGGATCTTCCGGAGAGGGGATCGAGGTGCCGCCGATCGATCGCCAGCGTTTTGCTGAGGAAATGGATAAATACTACCGGATGCGCGGATTGACTCCCGAGGGACGATTTGCTGACGCTGATTTTCTGGAGCGGCAGCCTTGAAGCGGCAATTGGAGAAATATGCCGGTAAGTTGATTGCCGATGGCGGGGCCGATGCTGCCAGCATGGCCATTCTCGCTAAAGATGACCAGATCTTGGAGCTAGGAAGTCCAGAGCTACTGCAGTTGGGGCGGGCGGTCCTGGAGCGGTTGAACGTTGTTTCTCTTGTTATTGCCGACCCCTCGTTACCCCTGCTCGATACCCTCTTTGGTCGACTTTCCCCTCAGGCGTCCGAAATTGTCCCGCTTGACACAGAAACCAGGACTTTTCTCCACGACATTCCAGTCGTGCGGCGGGATCAGTTCTCAGCGGAGCATCCGGAGCGACTGGTCGAGCTCCTCGGTCAGCGTAAGGGAATTCTGGTCGAAGGAGTCGGTATCATGACGACCGGGAGCGTGACGGTAGAGCTCGGCTATATCAATTATTGCTCCATTTATCATGCCCTTTTTATCAAGATTTTACTTGATTTTCTGCAGGGCAACCCACCGACATTAAATGAAATTCAATCATTGCTCCCGTTGTGGCATCAGTTGCAGGTCCCTATCCCTGAGAGGGTCGATGATCTGCGCGGGGCAGGGCTGGGAGAACATGAGGATATCCTGCACGCTATGGAGATTGCAGGCCGCCGGACTGTTGAACTGCATCTGGTCGATTCCTTTTTCGGAAACATCTCCTGTCGCGTGGGCTCCCGGCAGTATATTTCCCAGACCGGAGCCAGCCTCGATGAACTGTCCGGTTGTATCGACATCGTCGCTGACGACAATTCAAGTACTGCGGGGATTACTGCTTCCAGCGAACTGATTGCCCATCGTGCCATTTATCAGCAGACCGGAGCAGCTGCGATTCTCCACGGGCATCCGAAGTTTTCCGTTATTCTCAGCCTGTTGTGCGAAGAGACCGATTGCAGGATAAAGGATTGCTGGAAAGAGTGTGAGCGGGTTCGTTCCCTGTGTGGCACGCCGATCGTCGCTGGAGAAGTTGGTGCCGGTGGGATTGCCAAGAAAGTCCCACCGGTCATTGGTGAAACCGGGACAGCGATTGTCTACGGCCATGGGGTGTTCGCGACCGGATCCAATGATTTTGTCCGTCCACTGAGAGCGCTGATCAGGCTCGAGAACGACTGCCGTCGCGAGTACCTACGCCTATTGCAGGGCAGGGTTGTCGATTCCTCCAGCAGTGTTTTGCTGGCACAGAAGCAGGTATGAATTATCTGGCCCATCTCTATTTTTCAGACCCGGAACCTCTCGCCTGGGCAGGATCCCTGATGGGAGATTTTCTCAAGGGACCATTGCCGGAGGCTGTTGATCCCCTACTGCTGAAGCATCTGCAACTGCATCGTAAGATTGACTCCTTTGCCCACGAGAACCCTCATTTCCAGAGGAGCTGCAAACGGGTTGCCCGTCATTACCGTTTTGGCCGCGGAATTCTCATCGATGTTTTCTATGATCATTTCCTTGCCAGCAACTGGACAGAACTTTCTGATCAGCCGCTGGAGGATTTCTCCCAGCGCGTTTATGCCGGCTTGAACGAATGCCAGCACCTGATGCCGGCGGGGATGCAGAACCTGCTGCCGCGGATGGCACGTGACAACTGGCTGGTGTCCTACCGTGAGGAATCTGTTGTTGAAACGGTTCTCTGCTCCCTCGAGCGGAGGATTCGTCATCGCTTGCCACTCGCACGCGGTGTTGAGGATCTGCAGCTGTATAGAGGTGCTCTGGAAGATGATTTCAAGGGTTTTTTCGTCGAGGCAACCGATTTTGTCGGGAGATGGAAGGCTGCTTACTGACCGCCCCCATAGGCTATTGGCAATAACAGCGAGAGGCTCAAGGCCTCTTTTTTGCGGTGTTTAAGTCTGTATCAGCGACGACCTTCGTAGAGGACGCGCCAGTCGCCGTTTTCATGGACCAGGTAGAGCCGTTTGTTGATATCGCCGTTGTAATTATTGGACCGGTAGCTCTGCCTGAAATTGGCGACAACCACCTCCTTGCCGTTCACGCTCTGGCGCGGATAGCCGAACAGTGAGATATCGGACAGGGCAATTTTCTGAAATTTCTTATTGGCGAGGACGCGCTTTTTATAGCGTGTCCAACTCTTGTAGTCATGACCCTGCGCCCAGAAATCAATTGAGTAATCATCAAGGTAGGCCGGTATGTCGGCATTCTCCCAGTTCTGTCTCCAGCCCTCAAGCCTGGTTTGCAGCTCAATCGTTCGCTCAAGCCATTGGTCGGTTGGTATCCATTCGACCTTTTCACTGATGATGACAGGAGTCTTGCCCGGCTTGACATACTGCTTGATTCTGCTGAATTCCTCATTTGTCAATACCACACAGCCTTCACTATCGAGCGGTGGACGGCTGTAGAGTTCCTTGTCTGTTCCATGCAGCCAGATGCCGTCTCCTGTTTTGCTCTGAAAACGGTCATATTCGTTGGGATAGTTGACCGGGAAAGCCCCGGTCCCGTACTTACGCGGGAGATTCTCATCGTCAATGAAATGGGTCACAAAGTAGACACCGCTTGGAGTTCTCAGGTCGCCCTCGGTCACTTTATTTCCGGTTTTTTTTCCGAGAACAATATAGTAATCGTCGATCAGGCGAGGGGGAATGGCGGTTCCCGCATTTTCATAGATGTAGAGCCGGTTCTTGCTTTTATCAACCACCAGGACATGTTCGATCGAGTCGCTCAGTGAGATCAGGGAACGGGGTATTTCGCGCTTGTCAATCAGGCTCAAGTAGCCCTGCAGGCGAACGCTTGCCTCACTGCGCAGTTGCGCTATCCGTTCTTCATCGGAGTTAATGGAGGCAAGCAAGGGCGTTGAGCCGATCTGTTCGAGTTGATCGAAACGTGCCAACAGCAGGTCGCCTAGGATCAGGTGCGCCAGCTGAAATTTGGGGGCTCTTTGGGTGAGTCCGTTCAGCTCCTCAAGAGCCGCGTCGAGTTGGGCGGTCTGAAAGAACAGCAGGGCTTTGAGCAGGCTGGCTTCATAATCCTCGGGATTAACCTGCAAGCGGAGTTTGAGACGGTCCCAGAGAGCGCTCTGTTGTTGCGACAGGGACAGTAACCACTGCTGTTCGCTCTGGCTGTCAAATGGTGAAAAAAGGACAGAAGGGATGTTTTCGTCGGGCAATTGCTGATTCCAGAGGGCACTGACACTGACGACTGTGGCAGCCAGCAGTGAAATAATCAGGCAGGTTGTCAGGCTGCGACGTAGCATCAATTGACATTCCCCAGAGAGCGCTCATTGATGATGGCCCAACTCTCGGCCCGGCGCTTCAACTCGAACCGCTTTCTGGTTTTGTCGTGGAAGCGATTATTGCGGTAACTTTGAATCAGCTCCAGCTCAACATGGCCTTCTGTGCTGGTAATGATTTTAACCTGGTCAATACCGATTTCGATAAACTCCGGTCGGATAATTCTCGATTTCCGTTTTTTCTCCCAGCCGGACCGTGTTTTATGACTGTTCGGTATGTAGTTGTCGGCATAAAAGTCAAAATAGGCATCAACGTCCTGAGCAGCCCAGGCTGCAGCCCATCGATGAATAAAGTCCAGTGGCGTTTCCAATTGCGTGATGACAGTCTCGACAGGGATGTCAGCTGGTTCAGAGGCTACGGACACGGCAAGTTCTATGGGACGGTCTGCTGGTGACCCTTCTATTGATGTTTGCGATTCTGCGGGTGGCTGGTCAGCAGCCGCAGGTAAAAGAGAGGCTTCCGGAACCTGCTGACGTGTCACAGCTGCAGGAGCCTTTGCCTGGGCGACAGGGGATGGTTCGATGGCCTGGTTTTCAACTGATACCAGGAGTGCTGCCCCCTGCAGATCAAGTATCTGGAGCTGGGCTCGAAGATCTACCGGCTCCAGTTGCAGGGCGCGTCCGTAGGAATCACGAGCCATTTCAGCGTAGATGGTCCCCAGGTTACGGTAGATGGTCGTGTAATCGTTATCCGTGGCCATTGCCTGTTCAAGCAGGTTGCGGGACTTATCCAGATCACCGCGCAGAGCAAAGAGTGCAGCCAGATTGTTGTATCCTTGCGGGTAGGCGGGGAAGTCTTCAACCAGCTGACGGTAGAGTGTCTCAGCTTTTGCGAGCTGACCCTGTTCGAATAACTGGGTTCCACGTTCAAGTTCTGTTGCCAGCGTCGGCGGCAGGCTATTGCTGTCCTTCATATTGCGGCTGTTCGACAGGCCAACGTAGACGCCAATGCTGAAGAGCAAGCCAAAGAGAAGCCCCAGGGCTATCCAGCCTGATTGTACTGGCCATGCCTTCACGATACGATTAAGAATCGAGTCACGTGGCGGGGTCGCTGTCGCAATGGTATGTTTCATCAATTGATCAATTATCCTTATATCCGAATTAACTAAGTATAATACGTTTCATTCGGATCAAAAACCAGAAGAAAAATGCGTCATCCGGATAAAAATTAGCTTGGGAGTGGCCCCCAGATTAAACCGGAATGGGCCACTCTCGCAGATATTCTTTCGGGTAGAATGTTTCCCGGGTACGGTTGAAATAGCCAAACTGGATATGAGGGAATTCATGTTTTATTCGCGCCAACATCCTCACCATGCCTATTCCGCTTCCGGTCGGTGCTAAGCTGTTCCAGTAGAGGGTCGGATCAATGCTCAGATTGCGCATCTGGATCAGGTCTATGCCGCTGCTGTCAATCAGTCGTAATAATGCTTGTATTTCAGCTTCACTATCAGAAATCCCTGGAAAAACAAGGTAGTTGAGCATGGTGAACAGACCATTCTGCTTGGCCCGGTGAACAGAGTCGAGGACATCTTTGAAATCGTAGCCGATCGGCCTGTAGTAGGCATCGTAATAATGCTGCTGGACAGAGTTCATTGAAATGCGGATCGAATCGATACCCGCATCGGCGAGGCGGTCGATGCAGTCGGGAATTGATGCGTTGGAGTTAAAATTAATGGTGCCGCGCGGAGTCTGGCGGCGCATCTCCCGGACTGCTGCGCAGATCGTGTCGGTCTGCAGAATCGGATCTCCTTCGCAGCCCTGACCGAAGGAGACGATTGCATTTTCTGCGGTTTGCAGATGTGGGACAGCGACCTCGCAGAGTTCTTCAACAGATGGAACGAAGGTCAGTCGTTCCTGACTGGAAGGGCAGCAGTCAGGAGCTTCCTGCTTGGAGATGCAGCCGACGCAGCGGGCATTGCAGGTCGGAGAGCAGGGAAGGGGAGCCTCCCAGCGACCGAAGAACAGATTTTTCGCTGCAAAACAGTGATAGTCAAGGGCGCAGCGTGACAATTGTTCAATCAGGCGATTGTCCGGCAGCTCTGCAACCCGTTTTCTGACCAGTGGTTCCAGTTCGCGGTCGTCAAAATGATCTGGCTGCCACTGGTTGTTGCGGTCGACCCTGACCGCAGCGACATAGAACTGTTCCTCTTCCACGCACCAGCCAACGGCGGTGTAAGCCCAGAGCGTCAGCTCTGCGCTTTTCCTCTGATAGTCGGCAGCGGGGAGCAGAGTCCGGGTAAATGCCGGGGTGACAAAGGCTGAGACCGCCTGCATTTTACCCCCCCCCCAGCTGCGGGGGAGCTGATCTACGGTCTTCACCTTGCCACTGCGTCGATCAATTCCCATCGGCGGGGTATCGGGGATGGTGAACAGGCGGCTCCCCTTCGGCAACGGAATCAGCTCGTCCGCTTCCGGTGCGCGGGGGGTCATACCGTTCATTCCGGCCATTAAAAGATCGGGATGTTCGAAAACCTCACCGGATTCATCGGCGACAACAGCAAGGATGATTTTCTTTTTGCTCATGGTCGTTATCCAAAATCTTGTCTCACGCGAAGCCGCAAAGACGCCAAGAAAACCTTAGCATCGGAAGTTTTACTTAGCGACTTTGCGTCTTGAGTGAGCAGAGCGAACGGGCGTGAGGTGGAATGTGCTTTTATGCATTTCAGTGTTCGCTTCTCGTTTATTTAATTGGGCATGAACATAACACATGTAAAAAAACAGGTGAATGGTGTTCGGTTGTACCAAAGCGGTTCATAAGCTATTCTGCGCTTCATGCGAACTCTTTTGACCACCCTGCACAGTAAATATATCCATCCCAGTCTTGCGCTGCCCTGCCTGGCTGCTTATTGCGGTGAGGTTTGCGGAGAAATATCGATCCGCGAGTTTACCGTCCATGCGCCGAAAGAGAATGTTCTGGCGCAGATTCTTGGCTGCCAGCCCGAGGTTGTCGCGTTCTCGGTTTACATCTGGAATCGGCGTGAAACCCTGGAACTGGTAGATGCCTTGTCCGCGGTTCGTCCTGACCTGAAGATCGTTTTGGGTGGGCCGGAAATTTCCTTTGAGCCTGCGGACTTCTTCACCCGTTATCCGGTCGATGCATTGGTCTGTGGAGAGGGTGAAATCCCGTTGAGAACTTTACTCTCTGCCTGGAGTCTTGGCGAAGCTCCGCAGCCCGGCAAGGGGGTTCGGCTGCCCTCTTGTTCCGACCAGCAGAACACGCCCTGTCTACTCGAGACTCTGGATGAGATTCCGTCACCCTTTGCTGGCGGATTGGTGGATCTGTCGCGTGGGTTTGTCTATTACGAAACCAGTCGCGGCTGTCCCTATCGGTGCAGTTTCTGTTTGAGCGCACTCGATCTACGTGTCCGCAGTTATTCCATGGGAAGAATCAGGTCCGATCTGAAACAGCTGATTAATCAGCAGATCAGACAGATCAAGCTGGTCGATCGGACTTTTAATTTCAACGCTGAACGCAGTCGGGAAATTTTCCGGTTCATTCTGGAGAACAACATCAACAGCCATTTTCATTTCGAAATTGGTGCTCATATGCTCGACGCATTAACCCTTGACCTGTTGGAAAAAGTCCCGGCAGGAATGTTCCAGTTCGAGATCGGAGTGCAATCGACTGTTCCGGAAACCTTGCAGAATATTGAACGTCCCGTATCGATGGAGCGTTTGGCAGAGAATATTAAACGTCTTCGGAAAAGCGGTAACATTCACCTGCACCTTGATCTGATCGCTGGCCTGCCGGGAGAGAATTATGAGCAATTTTGTCAATCCATCGACTGGACATCAGAGTTGCATCCTCACCATCTGCAACTCGAACCGGTCAAGCTGCTCCCCGGGTCGCCGTTGCGGAACCAAGCGGAAGAGCTAAAGATACGTTTCGATCCCAATCCTCCATATACCGTGCTGGAAACGCCTGAGTTGAGTTTTGAGGAACTGGAACGACTGCGCGGCATCGGGCGATTGACCGACCTGTTGTGGAACAGCGCAAAATTTAAATTCTTGCTGCAGGCTTTGAAGGACGAGGTTGGCTCTCTCTCCCACTCTTTTGAGCAGCTGCAAGATTTCTGGACGGTTCAGGGCTATTTCGATCAGCCACTGTCGTTACGGAATGTTTTTTCTGGCCTGTATCGCTACGTGCAGGAGTCCTTTGAAGGAAAGCCGAAGTCTATCCTGGTAGACGCCCTGGCACGGGATTTCGCCCACAGCGAACGGGTTGTGCCCAACTCCGCTCCTGATTATTTCAAAACAGACTTGACGGACAGCGAGAAAAAATCTGTGCGGGACATGGTTCGTGAAGAAGTGAATATAGTGCATGAGGCGGGGGGGAAGCTACAACACTTCGCAGCTGTGTTCGATTGCTTACCGGAAAGGGATGGGCGAGCGGTTTTGCTGTTTCTTTATCTGACGAGAAGTGGCGAGTCGATGCAGGTCAAAGAGGTCATTGTGTAGTTCGAGCAGAAGAGGGGGCGGTGTGTCCCACCCCCTCTTCTGTTGAATCATAAGCGGACAATCAATCCGCTGAGATAGCGTGGGTCGATCTTGTCTGCCTCAAGGGTGCAGAACTCCTCCTGCCAGATCTCCAGGCAGAAATCGGCAAACTGGCCGGCCCCGATCAGGATTGATTCCATAGAGGCGACGGTCTCTTCGCGGACCTTTGCTGAGACCTGCCGGTTGTCGCTCACCCGGCCATGCAGTTCAGCCAATTCAGCGACGGGGATCGGTTGCGGCGTGAACTCCCGGCCGAGCAGACGATTCGCCAGGGCGGTCAGGAACAGGTCGGATAGGGTCAGGTCACTGCACTGGTCGGGTTGACAGCCGCTCAAGTCGCAGAACTCTTGTTCCGGCAGCGTGATCGGCAGCAGCCCAGAGAACAATTGTTGCTGAATTGTCACCTGCTGCAACTGCTCCTCGGCGAGTTGCAAATCCTTCCTGTTCTGCAAGTCCTTTTCGTCCTGATTGATGCTGAGTCGGATGCCGCAGAACAGTCTTGGCGGATTGCCGGTCAGGGTTTCGAGAAAACGGCGATAGGGTCCGTCCAAAAAAGGTGCTATGCAACTTTTCAGCAAATCGTTCGCCTGCTGTCTCAGTTGCTCGACCAAACTGTGCCCCAACTGGAAGATCTCAAGCAGGTAGCAGGTTTTGAAAAGCTGCTGTGGTTCAGAGTGTTTCCGCTGAGAGAGTTTTTCCAGTCCGATGTTGAGAGTTTGATAGAGGTGGGTCAATGATTCAGACACCGCCTTGGAATCACTGAGATCCACCCGGTCAGCGCTCATCTTGCGATTGGCCAGCATGGTAAGTTCGGCAGCCTGTTCGTGGTTAATGCCCTGGCTCAGAATCTCTGCAAGCAGATCGGTCGGCTGGGCGCGGGAGAGGAGGGCGCCGGGATGTTGAATCCCCTCGGCTTCCAGGTCGAACTGCTTGTCACTGGCCGGAACAAAGATGTCGGGGTCGACATAGCTGTAGATTGCCCGTGCTTCCAGTGGCGTTGTCAGGCCCAGATCGAGCAGTCTGTTGTTGCGCTGCTGGTAGACTTCCTCTTCCAGGGCCGTGTCAAGTTCGGCACGGACCATTTCCATAAGCAGCAAGTAGCGGTGCTGTTCCTGAGCAAACAAGATGGACAGAAATGCGCCGATAATCTTTGCCGCGTCATCATTTCGGTAGCCCACTTCATATAGGTCATCGGGACGAATGGCATTTTCTGTGTCCTCTTCTTTCAGGGATTCAGGTCCACGGATGATCCAGAGGTGTTTTTTCAGGAACAGGGTCAACAGTTCAGGTTCCATCTCGCGGGCAGTTTGACATACTTTTTCATCGCCAGCTTCTAGCAGCAGCAGCAGCCAGTTTAGAGAGATTTTCTCGCTGACCGCGTCCTCTTCCCAACAGTCGAGATCAAGCAGTGTCGTGACCTGGCTGGTCGAAGTGAGCATCAGAAGTTCCACCGCAAACTCGGGTCCGATTTCGTGAACGGTCAGATAGATATCCTGTGGGTGCAGTTGCGGTACGAGCTGTTCTGCGTCCGGCGCGTTCAGGATCAGGTCGTATTTCTCTTTGCCCTGTGCCTGTTCGATCATTTCCATTCGTTCGCGGGCACTGAGTGCGTGATATTCGCGGATCGAGATTCTACGTTTTTCACGATGCAAGGTCAGATGATTTACTTTGCGGTGCGTCGGTAATTCAAAACGCGTCATTTATCTGCTCCTGGAAAATATTGCGGAGATGCCAAACGGAGTGACTCTTATAATGCAGAGTCAATATTTTATCAATCCGGATTATGGTTTCAGTCTGTTCCTGTTTAACTTTTCTTCACTGCAGCAGGGCTGAAAACGTCAATTCTCGCGATATAATTCAATCATGTTGAGTCCTGCGATCAAATATACCCTCTTTCTGCTGCTTCTTTCGCTGGCACTTCCCAGCCCATCCCCTGCACTCGATCTCCCGGCCCTGATTCGAGAAGTGGAAACCCGCTACCAGGGAGTTTCGTCGCATGCCCTGGTGACTATGGAAATTGAGACGGCTCACTGGAAACGCACTCTTAGGCTGGAAAGCTGGTCAGAGGGACGCGATCGCTTCCTTGCCAGGATTCTCGAACCGGCCAAGGAGAAAGGTGTCGCCACCCTGAAAATAGAAAACGAGGTCTGGAATTACCTGCCTAAGGTCGATCGAGTCATGAAAATACCACCCTCAATGATGGGCGGCGCATGGATGGGGAGCCATTTGACCAATGATGATCTGGTCAAGGCGAATCGTATCGATGAGGATTATACGTTTGAACTGCTGGAGGAGGACGATGCCGGCTGGCTGATTAAAGCTCTGCCCCGTCCCGATGCTCCGGTTGTCTGGGGTAAGCTGGTTTACCGGATCAACAGAACTCCATTGGTTCCGGTGCAAATCTCTTATTTTGACGAGGAGATGATCGAGATCAGGCAGATTCATTTTGATCAGGTGGAACAAGTCGGCGATCGCTGGATACCGATGCGCATGCTGGTCAAACCCCTGGAAAAAGCGGAGCAGACCCTGCTGCTCTATCAGAACATCGAATTTGATCTGTCTCTGCCGCAACGACTCTTCTCTGTTCGCAGCCTGAAAAGGAAATAGAATGCTCTGGCAGATGGCTGTGCGCAATCTATGGAGAAACTGGCGCAGGACTCTGCTGACCATGTCGGCACTGGTCATCTCAGTCTCCCTGCTGATTCTGTCGCTCGGGGTCTTCTCCGGAATGTTTGCCGATATGCTGGCGTCGGCAACTCAGCAGTACCACGGACATATTGTCATCTCCAAGCTGGGATATCAGGAACAGCGGCAGCTCCACGACACAATGCAATATGACCAGCATGTCATCGATCAGTTACAGGCGACGAGCGACGTGTACGGTGTCTCTCCACGCTTGCGCGGGTTCGGTCTGCTCTCCAGGGATGAGCAGACCGAACCCGCTGAGCTGCTTGGAATCGAGCCCGGCCGAGAACGTCAGGTAACCTCGTTGAATGAGATGATTGTTGCCGGTGTGTTTCCAGAGGAAACGCGCGGTAACTGGATTGTCCTGGGAAGCGGTCTGGCGGATAAACTTGAAGTGATCCCCGGCGATGAGCTGGTTTTTGTTACCCAGGCTGCCGACGGGTCGATTGGTAATGATCTGCTGATAGTCCGGGGTGTTTTTAAGTCCGGAGATTTCAATCGCGACAACAGCCTGGCGCTGGTCTCTCTCGCCTGGCTGCAGCAGTTGCTGGTATTGCCTGAAATGCTTCATGAGATCTCACTGTCGATCAACACCCCCATGGAAGCAACACCTGTAGCGAAGCAGCTGGCCATGCAGTTCCCCGACACGATGGAGGTGATCGATTGGGGACGCCTGTTGCCGGAAATGCAGGAAGCGATAGCCAGTTATGATGTTTCTCGACTCATTCTGGTACTGATCCTCTATGCTGCGGCAGGATTGGGTGTGCTGAACACCTTCTTTATGTCGGTCCTGGAGAGGGTCCGGGAGTTCGGTGTGCTTCTGGCGATCGGCATGAAACCGTCGTCAATCAGGAATCTGGTGTTGCTTGAATCGCTTATTCTGGGGGGGCTTTCCCTACTTGTCGGCTCCGGGTCAGGGGTCCTGCTGACAGTGCTGCTGTCCGGTGATGGCATCGACTTGAGCCGCTGGATGACAGCCGTTACCTATGCCGGAGGGACAATCCCGCCACGCCTGCGGGCGGAACTGGTCGCTGACAACCTGCTGATCCCGTGCGTCACATTATTGCTTGTCAGTCTTTTCGCCGGATATCTGCCGGCCCGCCGTGCTTCACGGCTCCGGCCGATTGCTGCGCTGAGGGGGGATTGATGAGTCTGTTCAGGCTGGCCTGGTACAATCTGTGGCGGAACCGGCGGCGGACCTGGATTACCCTGGTGGCACTGGCATTCAGTATCATGCTGGTCCAGACCTCTCACAATCTCTCCACGGGCGTTTATTCGCAGATGATCGAGAGTGGAGTTCGTGCCGGGTCCGGGCATATGACGATTTATCGTAGCAACTACCTGGAAACACGTGATGAAAAGCTTGGTTTCGACCCGCAGGCGTTCATCCATCAACTTAAAAGCATGGAGGCCGTGGAGACTGTTCTGCCTCGGATTTATCTTGGCGGTCTCGCCCAGTCGAGTCGCGAAAGTCGCGGAATAGTGTTGTCCGGTATTGATCCAGCCCTCGAACAGTCTATTAATCCTATTTTAAAGCGTCTGCCTGCTGCCAGCCAGTTACCTGACACCATTTCACGCAAGGCCCTCGTTGGTGACCGTTTGTTGGAAGAATTACAGCTGAAAAAGGGGAGCAAGTTTGTTGTTACTCTGCAGGATCGCCAGGGTGAAATGGTCAGTGAACTGCTGAGGGTCCACGCTGTTGTGCATAGCGGGATCCGGCACCTGGACCGTTCTCTGGTTATGATCGGGCGGCAGCGCGCTGCAGCGTTGGCCGGAATGCCTGACGAGGTGCACGAGCTAGCGCTTATCATGAAGAACGGAGTCAAAGATATCCCTGCCGATGAAATCGAAGCGCTTTTGCCTGCCAACCAGGAGCTGAATCTCTATTTCTGGGATGAAGCGATGACTAATCTTGCCAACGCCATCAAGCTCGATTACGCCAGCCAGCAGTTTATGTTCCTCATAATCCTGTTGATTGTGACGATTGGAGTAGTCAATACGCTGTTGATGGCGGTCATGGAACGGACCCGTGAATTCGGCACGATCCTCGCCCTCGGAGCCCGGGCTTCTGTTTTGCATCAAATGTTATTTCTTGAAGCGCTTATTCTTGGTGGACTTGGTTTGCTGATCGGAACATTCTTCGGCTCACTGGCGACCTGGTACCTGGTTGAAAAGGGAATTGACCTGCAGAACTGGATAGCGGGTGAACTTGAGTTCGGTGGAGTTGTCTTTGACCCGGTGATGCGCGCTGTCTGGGAGCCCTTATGGATGCTGAAGATCGGCATTTATGTGATCTCTCTCTGCTTTCTGGCGTCGCTCTATCCTGCTTATCGTGCCGGAAAGATTGTCCCGGCTGAATCGATGCGTAAATAAGTCCAGTGGGGTAATGATGGAATTGATTCAATTACGGAACGTGTTGAAATCTTATCAGGCAGGGGTGCAGCAGGTTGATGCCGTTCGTGGCGTCAATCTGCAGATAAAGGCAGGGGAGTTTGCAGCGCTGGCCGGGCCATCAGGTTCCGGCAAAACTACCTTACTGAATCTGATCGGTGGCCTTGATCAAGCCAGTGCGGGGCAGGTGATTGTTGAAGGATGCAACCTGGCAGAATGCAGTTCCGTCGAGTTGGCGGATTTTCGTCTCCAGCGCATCGGGTTTATCTTTCAGTCCTTCAATCTGATCCCTGTACTGACCGCTCGCGAAAATGCAGAATTTGTCCTGATGTTACGCAAGGTCCCGGCTGAAAAACGTCATGCCAGGATTGATATTTTATTCCAGCAACTGGGCATTTCAGGACTGGAACAACGCCGGCCGATGGAACTCTCAGGCGGACAGCAACAGCGGGTTGCCGTTGCCAGGGCGATGGCAGCCGAACCGGCCGTGGTCCTGGCAGATGAGCCGACAGCCAATCTGGATTCTGAGACCGCAACGGATCTGTTGTTTCTCATGCAGCAGCTTAACCGGGAACAGGGGACAACATTTCTGTTCAGTTCACACGACCCGAAAGTTATTGGTCTCGCTGATCGGGTCGTCAACCTTAAAGATGGGCGAATTGTAGAATGAAATCCGCCCTGGCAACAGTTTTTGTCTTTTTGACCTTGTTAACGCCTGCTGTACGTGCTGCTGAAGTCTCTGGTCACCTGAAAAGCCTCAATCAATACCAACAGGGATCGTTTCTCAACCAGGAGGATGTGCGTTTTTCTGCAGAATCTATTCGCCTTGACCTGCACAGCTCAGGTCAGCGAGCAGTACCTGCTTTGGAATTGTCTGTTGAACAGTTTCTGCTTTATCAACATCCGCAGCAGTCAATCAAGCTCCCTGATCGTGACAATAACCGGATTGTTGATCTTGCCTGGGATTTTCGTTCGGGGCAGATCGTCTCCGGACAGACTCAGCTGGATCGTTTGAACCTGCAATGGCAATGGGACGATAAAAGCGTCACGGTTGGCAGGCAGGCGGTCGGTTTTGGCCGGATCAGTCTGTTTTCCCCCCTGGACGTTATTGCTCCTTTTTCCCCGACAGCAATTGATACTGAGGTCCGTCCGGGGATAGATGCTTTGCGGATTCAATATTTCTTTGACATTGTTGGCGAGCTGGGTACGACCCTGGTTTTTGGTGACAGTGTGGATAAGGGTAGTGTCCTCGCCAGCCTTGTTCTGAACCAGGGTGAGAAGGATTGGCTGATTATCGGTGGTTACCTGCGTGATCGTCTAATGCTCGGGGCGGGACTCGCCGGACAGATCGGAGGTCTCGGGTTAACGGCAGAATGGGCTAGCTATCAGAGCAGCAACACCGGATCATTGCAGGGTGATGTCCATGAGGACTTCACCCTGTTCGGGATCGAGCTTGAATATCGACTGCCAATCGATCTGGCTGTCCAGCTGCAATATCTTTATAACGGAGCCGGCAGCAAGTCACCGTCTGGCTATCCGCGTATCGCTGAGTCGGCACCTTACCAGGAAGGAATGAGCTACCTGTACGGCAGACACTACCTGCTTTCCGGATTGACCAGCAACCTGACTCCTCTGATCGATCTGTCCACTCTGGTGATCATCAACCTGAAGGATCATTCCTGGTTGTTTCGCCCCGTCGTGGTTTTGTCGTTGGCAAACAATGCTGAGCTAGACATCTTCTGGGACGTTTTGACCGGAGAGGGGACGCACGAGGAGATGGGATTGCCGGTGCCTGGAAGCGAATTTGGCAGTGGCGGAGAGAGTGGCGGATTCTTCTTGAAATTTTATTTCTAATTGTAAAAACAGTACCTTGATTAATTTCTTTGGATTGCGGGAGGAGTGATGATATCATGAACTGTTGATAAAATAAGTGGTTGATTGTCGAGGGGGCAATGAGAAAAGCTTACCAAAATTTATCGATTCGACTGAAGCTGACCCTTGCAATTGTGTCCGCCAGTTTTCTTGTCCTGATCCTCTTCAGCGGCGTTTTCATCGCCGCAGAAATCTACACTTTCCGCAAAGCCATGGTGAGCGAAGTTTCTGTGCTTGCCAACATCATCAGTCTCAGTGCCACAGAAAACCTCATGTTGAAACGGCAAACCGGCGACACACAGATTCTTGAATCTCTCAAGGCGCAACCGCATATCCGTGCGGCTTTCCTGTTTGATCTGACAGATACACCACGAGCACAGTATCTTGACAATTCAGCCATGGAGTTCATACGTGAGGCCATCAGCCTCGATTTCCCAGCTTCGAAAGCCGAACAATGGCGAAGAACCGAAGGGAGACGGGTCTCTTTGGACTGGTCGCATCTCGGTATGTTCAATCCTGTTTACTTTCAGAACGAACGGGTCGGAACACTCTATCTGTTGTCCGACATGAAGGATCTGTCTTCAAGAATTCATGCTCTTCTGTTCGGTTTTCTGCTCGCGCTGGGAGCCCTGGGACCGTTCTCTCTGCTGCTGTCAAGATATCTGACCCGTCCAATTGCCCAGCCACTCTTGAACCTTTTTGAGACGATGGCAGCCGTTTCGCGCAACAAAGACTTCTCTGTACGGGCCGACAAAGAGACCTCCGATGAGATCGGCCATCTGGTTGATGGTTTTAACGATATGCTGACCCAGATTGAAATACGGGACAGCAAACTTGCTGATCATCAGAAATATCTTGAGGAGAAAGTATTAAACCGCACCCTGCTGTTGCAGGAGACCGTTGCTAGCCTTGAACAGGCAAAACTGGCCGCTGACAGCGCCAACCAGGCGAAATCCCAGTTTCTTGCCAACATGACCCATGAACTCAGGACGCCATTGATTGGCGTACTCGGCATGAATGAACTGCTGGCGAGAACCGAACTGAGTGAACAGCAACTGTCGCTGGTGGATACCGTACAGAGGTCCGGTGAATCCTTACTGGCACTCATCAGCGATATCCTCGATTTCTCTAAAATTGATGCCGGGTTCCTTCGACTCGATAACGTTGAAGTTGATCTTTATAAGGTTGTCGAGGAAGCGACCCGTTTGCTGGCGGAGAAAGCTGTTGCGAAAAATCTTTATCTTACCTGTCAGATCATGCCCGAAGCGATGTGGAAAGTGCGTACCGACCCGAGTCGATTCCGTCAGATTTTGCTGAATCTGATCGGGAATGCGCTCAAGTTTACCGAGTCCGGAAGTGTCGCAGTGAAATTAGATATGCAGATGTCAGGTTCTGCCCTGGGCCATTTTACCCTGACCGTGGAAGATTCGGGGATCGGAATCAGCCAACAAGAGCAAGCCAGGATTTTCTCGCCTTTTGTTCAATCTGATAACACATCAACCAGGCAACACGGCGGGACCGGTCTGGGGTTGGCCATTGTCCGGCAACTGGTACAGATGATGGATGGTAAAATAAGCCTCAACAGTCGCGAGGGAGCGGGGAGTACCTTTACCGTAGAATTGCCCTTGCCGTTGATCTCGAAGCAACTTCCAGGATTGCCGGCGACCCTCCGCGGCCGCCGGGTTCTTCTTTACCAACAGGACGGGAACACCCAGGGCGCGATCAGGGTCATGCTGTCCGGACTGGGATTGCAGACTGTTGAAGCCGCATCGCCCGACGATATCTGGCACAGACTGCAGCTTGATCAGCGTCAGAATTTCCCTTTTGATTATGCAATTATTCCGATGGAAGCTGTGCTGCTCGACGGCAGTCTGCTCTCTGAGAAATTGAAGAATGAGCCGCTGCTTGCGTCTTTACGCATCATCGTAACAGGTTGCCGGTTCCCAGCAGGAACTGATCAGGCTGACAGATCGTTGGCTTTTCTTGAACTGCCTGCAACATGGATGAACCTGACCACCTGTCTGGTTCGGAAATGGCAAAGGATCGAGCTGGTCTCTGGGCAAGATAAGCACATCTCAACAAAGGAACCGGTTTGTGGCCGGGTGGAGCAGCGGCCATATTCCATGCAGCACAGGGTGTTGCTGGCAGATGACAATGCAGTAACCCGTGAGCTGATCTGCCTTTCGCTTGCCAAGCATTCAGTGGCAATAGATATTGCCGGTAACGGTGTTGAGGCCCTTGAACTGCTCGAGTCGGCCGAATACGATCTGATCTTGATGGACTGTAATATGCCTGAATTAGACGGTATTGAGGCGACCCGGCGACTTCGGCAGCGAGGCTGTCAGATCCCGGTAATTGCCCTGACCGCTCATGTCGACCAGCGGGTCTATGAAAACTTCGCAAGTGCAGGGGTAAACGACTCTCTACGTAAGCCCTTTCGTCAGAATGAACTTTTCAGCGTTATTGAAAAATGGCTGAAATATGATCATGGCCAGCCGACCGCAACCCCTCTTCAACTACCGAATATAACAGAGGGGGAGGGATGAATCGCAGATCTGTGAGCTTCCTCCTCTTTCTTGTAGTCTTTCTCTATGGCGGGGTATTGACCTGGGAGGGATATACCTTTGTCGTTGGGCAACAGGTTCAATCGTCTCTCTTGATTGACAGGACAGAACAGGTCGCCCTGCGTCAGGATGGCGCCGCCGATCTGGTTCTGAGCGGAAGCGGCTTCGATTCCCAGACCCGGATCATAGTTTCTGCTGACATCGGTAATCAACGTGCCATCGTTGAGCACATCCCGCTCTGGGGGAATGCTGCTGATATTGTTATGACGGATCAATTTATTTATATCGCAAATGCTCGGCAGGGATTGCAGCTTCTCAGTCTGCGCGATCCCCTTCGCCCGGTTCTGGAGAAAACATATACTGTGCTTGGAGGAGTATCCGCTGTTGAACTGCATGACAACCACGTCTACCTGGTAAGGCCGGCTCATGGTGTCTATGTCCATGACCTTCTGCCGAACGGCTACCTGGGGAAGTCTAAAAGGGTTGACTTGAGCGGCGATTCCCTGGCATGTGCGGTCAAGGGAGGAGCTCTCTTCGTGGCATCAGGTCATCGTGGCGTACGGATCATTGATATCAGTCGTATCTCAGAGCCAAATGCTTCGATAATTTATCCGACCATTGCCCATGTCGAAACACCTTCAAGAGCGCTTGATCTGATCCTGGCCGGCGAGACCCTGTATGTGTCAACAGAAAAGACAGGGGTGCTGGTCTATGATGTTGCCAACCCCGCTCAGCCTCATTTGCTGAGCAGGTTCCATGAAGGCAACCGGGCGATGAAAATAGCTGTTGAAGAGAATCGACTTTTCCTCGGAGACAAGTCCGGAGACATCAGCATCTACGATGTGAGCGCCCCCTCTTCACCGGTACTTGAAAGAACGTTCCCGGGAAATGCCAGGGCGACGGATTTTTCGCTCGATGGGGACACCCTCTATGTCGCAGATGCTTATGCTGGCCTAGTTGAGTTGGATCTGAAGAGTCAGGACCCTGCTGACTTTAAAAAGGTTGATCTCTCCGGCATGGCACGCGCTGTCTCACTGCGGGATGGTTATGCTTACGTTGCCAGCGGTTTGGGCGGCCTGCAGATTATTGATTTGTCGCTGTTTGATGTCCCCCAGGATTTTGTCAGGCTCAAGCCTTCTGTGAGATCGAGATCGGTTTTTAAGGAGGGTGACCTGTTGTTTCATGCTGACGTCAGTTCTGTGCAGCTTTTAAAACGGAGTGGGCCGGGACATGTCCAGATAGTAGCCACTCTACAGGCGAAAAATGTTTATGACCTGGAGAAGAACGGAGATTTCCTCTATCTGGCAAACAGGAATGGAATCAGCATCTATGAGGTCTCCGATCCGAATCGTCCGGTCAGACTGGGAGAAGTGACCCTGCCAGGGAGTTCCAACGAAATCGTTGTTGTGGGCAGCAGGCTGTTTGTTTCGTCGCCGAAAGGCTTGTATGTCCTCGATCTCGCGGACCCGACTCATCCCAGGTTGATCGAGACATTTCCTATGACGTATCCGCGAGCGATGGCTACGAATGGCACTCATCTTTACGTCGGGACCAGGTACAACGGCGTCCAAATATTTGACCTGCATGATGGTCAGAGTCCGAGATTGGTCGGTAGTTATACTCTGCAATGGCCCCTGGCGCATTTTGAACGCATTCTGGCGATCGAGGAACGGAGTGGACTGCTTTATCTGGCTACGGGAGAAAATGGCCTGCAGATTGTCGATGTGAAAAATCCTGCGCAGCCAGAGCTGCTCGGGTCAGTCGCCATACCCGGTTACAGCAGAGGGGTGCAGCTTGAAGGGGATCGGGCTTACGTCCTGGATGCAAGAAATGGTGTTAGCCTTGTCGACATTTCTTCCCCGGAAGAACCTCGTAATCTTGGGTTGGTTGTCAGTAAATCAAACATCAGAACGCTATTGCCTCTTGGCGATAGTCTTCTTCTTGCGGCTAACCTAGGGGGGCTGCTGGAGGTCCCGCGGCCGCAAGAAGTGGATACGTTTCAAATCCAGGGTGACAACCTGCTGCGGGTTTCTATACCTGATCCGGGGCATCAGGGGCGTTACAGCCTGCATATCAGCAATCGCAACCAGCAGACAGCGCTGCCCGGGATTGTCAGGTTTTAGCCGCTAGAAAATATACTCCATGCCGAGCCATACCTGTCTGCCGAGGCTGTACTCATCCTCTTCGGTTCCGATCTGGTTCTTCTTGTTAAAGACATTGAAAATGTCCAGATCAAGAACCAGGGTCTGATCGTTACTCAGCGGAATATCGTACGATAGATTCCAGTCGAAGCTGACGGTACTCGGTCTTCTCACGTCGACGTAAATCGCATAGCCATCATCGGTGTCGTCTCTTGAGTCTTCAATCGCCCGGTAGTGGCTCTGGTATCGCGTCGTGTTGGTAAAGCTTAAACGAGAATTGATCTTGTTTGTGTAGATCAGGTTTGCTGTCCAGGGCCGGTTGAAATTTTCCCTGGGGATTTCGTCCTTGTAGAGCAGCTCTCCTTCGTACCAGACCAGCTCGAGAAGATCGTCTTCATCATAAAGATTTTCATAGTTTTCATTGCTGCTGAGCGTTTCTTCGTAGGTTGCATTTATCTCCAGATACTGGTGCGACCATTCTTTTGACCAGCTCGCCCTGTAGCTATCATACTCACCACTGCCGTTGTTGTTCAGGGTGAAGTAAGCTCCGTCCGCAGTCGTGACATATTCTTTCGCCAGCTGGTCCTGATTTTTCCTGTGGATGTAGTCCAGTTTCAAATCTCCCCCATAGAGTTGCTGTACGATTCCGACGCTTGCTTCATCAGAGTAGGGCGTATTGAGCCTGGAAAAGCGGCTTCTCGGAGGATCCAGTTCTGTAGCGACCTCAGGGAACGGTTCATCTGCTGAGCTTCGGTCATCATTGAATGAGGGAGCCAGCGCCTCTTTCAGCTTGTAGGTGAGCAGATTCTGACTGTAATAGCGGTTCCAGCCGGCAAGCAGGGTTGTCCCCAGCTTTTCTGAAATCAGGTAGGCGGCTGCCAGGCGGGGGGCAGTATCTGTGTTCTCCATCAACGTGTCACGAGACAGACGCACTCCGGGACGTATGGTGAATCGGTCAACAGAGATTTGATCATCAAAATAAATATTGTACTGAAAAACAACCTCTTCAGCACTGCCGACCGGGTAGGTCTTTCTTCTGCCGAGGTACTGCTCACCATCAATACAGGCTAGATCGTCCTCCAGACAGGGGGTCCCATCGGTAATCGCCGTGGCTCTGGAGTATGCGTAGGCTGGGTGGCCTCTTTCGAGTTTTGCTGCAATGCGATCAAAAGCCACTCCAAGGTTAAATATTTGCCTGGTCCGGCTGAAGGTGACACTGTTGCTGAGCCAGTCCGCTGATAAGCTGAAGATCTGCTGTTGGGTAGTCAGGTCTCCCAAGCCACCCTCTTTGCTGCTGTTGCTGTTAAACAGCAAACCCCAGTCTTTCGAGGTCGGGATGTCGTCGATGTTTGAGAGCCAGGTCAGCAGTCGGTCCGGCGCCTCTCGGCTTTTTTCTGAGTCGCGGATCGACAGGTTGAGGTTCAGCGTGCCGAATGAGCCGATATTTTCATAGTCTACGGTGAGCGACTGATTGTCTCCATCGAGTTCGAATTCGCTGTTTAAGGTTCTTCTCAAAAAGAAGCTTTCCGAGTATGGCGCATAGAGGGCTGAGACTGTCAGGGTTTGGGCAGTGTCGAAATGATTGACATATTTCAGGAAGTAATTATCGGACCGGCGGGTCAACTCCTCTCTGGACGATAAATTTGACAGGGGTATTTCTGAATAATTCAGAGCATATGCAGCAAGGAGCGCACTCTTCGGTGTTATCGGGACATTCAGTTCAAATCCCGTCTGCTGCTTGGTGAAGCCTGGCTGCTTAGTGTAAAAATCAGAGTTGTAAAAAACATCCTTATCCTCCTGGGCAACATGAAAACTGGTCCAGTTGTCGCTGGTGCGCCGGTAATAAAGTCTGCCGCCAAAGGCAGCTGATGGTTCTTTTGTCTCAGCGGCTACAACACCACCGGTGAACCCTCCATAACGGGCCGGAATGTTGTGATCGTAGACAATCACCTGATCGACCAGGTGATTGTCGAGAAAAATAGCTTGACTGTATCCGGGCAGATTGTCGACGAGAGTCGGTAAGGCAGACGTCGGGTCGACCAGGTTGTTATTATTCATGCCATCAATCAGGAAGTTGTTCTCGTAGGTTCTGCCGCCTGAGATGGAAATCTCTGCCGGCCTGATCTCCCCCGCAGCTAACGAGTTCTGATACTCTTCAGAAAATTGAACGCCTGGAACCACGATCAGCAGGTCGGTGATATTGCCGTCTCGTTCCGGGAGGTTGCCTAGCTTATCCTGATCAACGGATGTGCTCCCGGTCAGCGGGATGCTTCTCGTTCCTGTCACAGTGACCTGGGGAAGAACGGGCAGGTTCTGGTCGGTGGCAGCCGCTGAGCTTTGCGTGAGGGACTGTAGGGTCTCTTCTGGGGTGGCATAACCGATCTGACTATGCAGTTGAATAAACAGAAAAGTGGCAGCAAATAAAAATTTTTGATAATGATTGCACATGGGTATTCCCCGAGTGTGAATGTAAATTGTAGTATGGAATGGATCCCCCAAGCCGAGCGTTCGAACAGTAGCAATCTTTACCATTGCCATGCAAGAAATAACTTCTTTTATTTCAGTGAAATAGCTCAACAGATAGGTCTTTTCGATGTCGTCAATCAGACTGTTTTTCTTACTTTTGTTGTCTTTGTTTCTACATCTGGCAACATTGCAGCTCAAGTTTGAGTCTGACCACTCTCCATCTGCAATGTATGGAAGAACGGAAATCGGACTGGTCCGGCTGCATGACGCAAAACATCAGCTCAACAGTGAGGCCGGGGGTGTTCCTGTCGCTGAAACATCCGTCGAGCCAAGCGCACAGGCGAAACAGAAATCGCGAGCCTCATCTGATCGTCTCAGCAGGACACCCCCTTCTGCGGCAGAGCAGAAGGCTGACGCTCTGCCGTCACCAGAAGCGAGGATCCCGCTAGAGAAGACAGTCGATGCTGCAAAGTTGCGACCGAGGATTAACCGACCAGCAAACCGTCAACTGATGAATGCCGGTGCTTCACCAGCTGACAGGTCAGGAAAACAACGGCCGGCAGAAACGGAACTACAAACTTCTGTGTCCACTGTCACGCACAGGGACATAAATAAAAAACCTGAGCCTGACTCACTTCCGGATAAAAAAAATACCAGTCACGATCATGAAGGCCATGTCTCCGTTTCGGATAAGGCTTTCGGCTCAACCAGGTTGCACTTGAGTCCGGCCGAGGTGGTTAAAAAGGCAGCTCTTCCCGCCGCGATTCCTCGCTATGCCGACAACCCCGACCCACATTATCCGGACGTGGCCCTACGGAAGGGCTGGGAGGGGTTGGTGATGCTTCGGGTTGACGTGAATAAAAACGGTCTGGTCAGGAATGTGACTGTTGCGGCTTCATCCGGCTTTAAGGTCCTTGATCAGGCTGCTGTCAGAGCTGTGAGTCGTTGGACGTTTGTTCCTGCTATGCTCTCAGGGCTCCCCGTGGATGGTCGCGCTATGATTCCGATCAGTTTTGTTCTTCCTTGATGGTTCGTCGTAGGTCCTGTCGCGCCGAACATCTACTTAATTTAAATGATTGACCTGTGGCTTTTGATCTCCTAGATTGGTGCTCGTTATGCGCCTGATTTTATAGCGTAAAATGAACCATGAAGTGGAAATTGATCCGATGAATGAAGCCCCCGCTCAAATCCTGCTCATTGATGATTCCCCTACGGTCCTTTGCTTCGCCAGATTGATCTTACAGTCCAAGGGATACTGTGTACACATGGCAGAAGATGGAGAACAGGGGCTTTCTTTGGCAAAAAAGATCAAACCTGATGCGATCTTTATTGATTATGTTCTGCCGAATATGAGCGGTCACACTTTTTGCCAGCTGATCAGTCACGATGACACTCTACAGGACACACCATTGATTCTGATGACATCAAAGGGCGATAATATAGCCGAAAAGTTGCAGGCCGAATTTTCCGGAATGCGCTATCTTGCCAAGCCCTTTGAGCCGGATGAGCTGCTTTTGCTGCTTGAATGTGCGTTGACAGGTGACTGATTCCGCTAGGTATCACTTGGGGACCCGAACCGAGGTTCGCCTGTAAGGATAGGCTATTATGGATGACATCAGAGAAAACCTTCTTCCCGTTTTCCTGCAGGAGGCTCAGGCCAAGATGCCTGTTGTCGAATCATTCCTGGACGCCCGCAAGAGCAGCAACTGCGACGGCAGCGCCCTTGAAGGCGCGTATCGAGCTGTTCATACGCTAAAAGGGACTGCCGGTCTGGTGCGGGCCGAGACAATCAGAAAGATTGCCCTGCGGATTGAAAAGAATCTGGAACGACACCTTGAAGAGAAGTCTTCGCCTACGCCCGCGGAGTATGATGCACTGATCCTCGCATTGGCCAAAATCAATGACTTGCTTTCAGACCTCGATGAGCGTCGTACCACAGCAGAGGCTGGCTCTGGTGGAGTGTTTCAGGCGCTGGATCTTGCGGAAGCATTCGCCGGGCGTTGCTCTTCTTTGGCGACTCGGGAGAGCGAAGACCCGTTTGCCGAGGATGGTATCTTTGATTCCGCCGTCCCGGTGCCGGCTTATGTTGCAACAGCACGAGCTCCGCAGGGTGATACAGAACCTTCCGTTGATCCGTTTGCCGAGGATGACAGGTTTGGTTTGAGAAGATACCGGGTCTTCGCCGGGTCTCACCCTGCTGCAACGGGATCTTCAGCCTCCGACCCCGATCCGTTTGCCGAGGATCCGGAGATTGACCTTGCCGAATCCGGCCGGTCAAACGACCGGCCGGCACCTGAGTTTCGTTATTGTTGTTTTGTGCTGGGGGAGAAACAGTTGTCGCTGCCGATAGATTATATGGTGGAGATCAGCGACCTGCCCCCGGTTGTTGCCTTGCCGCTGTCGCCGGCTTATATCCACGGAATGGTCAATTTACGTGGTGATGTCATTCCCGTCGTTGATCTGGCCGGCTGCTCGGGTGATCCGTCTCCCATTCAGGCAAGTCGGCGAATGGTGGTCGTCGAGGTTCAGGGTGAGCGTTTTGCTTTTCTCTGTGACGGCGTCCCTGAGCTTACTATTGAGGAAACCGGGCGGATAATTGACCCGGTCGATTTTGCGAACCGTTATCGGCTCAGTGAGACCTGATGCTGACACCACAGGACAGCGTCTTCGGTTTTTTTCAGGAAGAGGCTGCTGAACATCTTTCTGTGATTGAAACGGGGCTACTTCAGCTCGAAAAGAATTCAGCTTGTTGGCCCAACTTGCCTGCCAGGCTGCTACGTGCCGCTCATACTCTCAAGGGCGCGGCAAATCTCGTCAAGCTCACCTCCGTTGGGGCTATTGTCCATCAAATTGAAGAGATATTCGAGGCGCTACAGGGTGAGTCTCAGCAGCTCTGCCCAGCGGATATCGATGTCATCCTCTCATCGCTAGATCTGGTCCGGACCCTTATTCGCCAACGCAGCCACGCTCTTCCGGAAGGGGATGAACCTGAAGCCCGGGCTTTGAGTCAACTTCGTGCTATTGCTTCTTCTACAGCAGCCATGCCCCCTGATTCCAGTCGACACTCAAGTTCTGATCATGAGGGTTCTGATACAGCGGAATCGGTTCGACGTAAAGTGCCCGATAGTGATATTCCGTCGCAGCAGAGCGTAAGGGTCAGCGTCGAGAAGATAGAAGCTCTGGTAGCCAGTGCCGGTGAGTTTACCCTTTTAAAAAACCGCATGATGGAACGCTCACAGCTGTTCGAAACAGTTCGCGCCGAAAGTGTCGCCGCAAGCGAAAGGTTTGCGACAGAAGTGGATGGTTTTGCCGAGATTCATGAAAATTTCTGTTTGACAAGATCTGTTGAAGGCTTGACTGGTTTGCCGCTGATATCCGGTGATTTTGAGTTTGACAAATATGATGAGCGACACCTTTTTGCGAAAAAAATCCGCGAGATGTTCAGTGATATGGATGCTGCATTTCAGGACGCCAGTCGTGTTATCAAAGAACTGAAGAATGACCTGGCTGCCATGGATCGGGTCGCGTGTCGTTTGAAGGAGGAAATTTCTCTGGCAAGGACGGTGCCAGCGGACCATCTGTTTCAGCGATTTGAGCGGACAATCAGGGGTTTGTCTGTCTCTCTTGATAAACCGGTTGAGCTCTTTGTCTCTGGAGGAACTACCCTGCTCGATCGGGTTATCGCGGACAGTTTATTTGAGCCCCTCCTGCACATCATCCGCAATGCGATGGCTCACGGAATTGAATCTTCGTTATATCGCATAGAAGCCGGCAAGCCGCATGTGGCAGCGATCGGCTTGACCGCCGAGCGACAGGGGGACAGTGTCGAGATTGTCGTGAGTGATGATGGTCAGGGTCTCGACCTGGAGCGTATCCGCAGGCGGGCTGTGAAGCTGGGGCACATAAGAGAAGATCAGGACATTGCTGATGCGGATCTGGTCCAGTTGATTTTTCAACCCGGATTCAGTACCTCCGAGCAGATCAATGAAACGTCCGGCCGAGGCGTCGGCATGTCGGTTGTCCTGGATCAGTTGGCATCCCTAAATGGCACAATTGATATCGAAACAGCGCGGGGGAAAGGAAGCAGATTTCGTATGCGGCTTCCTCTCTCACTTGTGGTCGTCAACGTGATCAAGTTTGTTGTTGCGGATCAGTCATTTGCCCTTCCCGCAGCCCTGGTAGATGAGATTGTTGACCTCAAGTATGCGTCAAAACGTGCCGAGATAGGTTCACTTCTCGACCGGGCGGTGACGGTTGACCTGGGAGAATTATTTGAACTCACGGAGAATCGTGTTGAGCCCAGGTTCGGGATTCTTCTTGGTGGGGAAGGAGATCCTTTGCTGTTGCTGGTCGATCGGCTCTCCGGCCAGGAAGATACGGTCATCAAGCCGTTCAGCAGTTTTGTCGGTCAACATCCGTACTTTTCCGGCTCCAGCCTGGCCGGCGATGGTGTTATGCGCCTTGTTGTGAACCCTGTTCGCATGTTTCACCGCTTGGCCACGAAGAAAAAAACACCTGCTAAGGGACAATCGGGTAATACGGCAAAGCTCCCGACTGTCCTGATTGTTGACGATTCTCTGAGTGTCCGTAATTATGTTTCTCGGTTAGTTGAACTCAGTGGCTTTCGTGGATTGACAGCAGTAGATGGGCTGGAGGCTCTGGATATCGTTGCTCGAGAAAGCATCGATTCAATTATCACCGATCTGGAAATGCCCGGTATGCATGGTTATGAGTTGCTTGCCGAGTTGAACAGTCAAGGTGAAAGGAGTCCCCCGGTTGCGGTTCTCTCTTCGAGATCTGGAGAGCGGTATCAGGCCAAAGCGCTCGGTATGGGGGCAACGGACTACCTGGTCAAGCCTTTTGCGGACGAGGCGTTAATTGCTGTCGTCAGAAAACATCTGCTCCAGGGCGCGCCGCCCTAGGATGCAACTGGGATCAGCAGGAATTATCCTGCTCCGGGCCTGGCCGGGTGGCACTATCTGTCTGCGGGTTGGGGGTTCCCTGGTTCAAGGTGAATTGGGCCAGAGACGCAAGCAGATTGTTGGACATCATGTTCAACCCCTCTGAAATCTCAGAAGAATTACCGATGTGGACAGAGGTCTGCTGGCTGATGGTTGCCATCTTGTCGATCTCTCTTACCATTGTCGCTGAAATGGCCTGTTGCTCCTGCGACAGGGCGGTGATTTCCGTCATGACCTCGTTCGATTCCTGAATCGCATCCGCTACGGCAGTGAGTGCTTCGCCGGTATTCTGGGCAATCTGGGTCTGTTCTTCGACGATACGTGTTTCCTCTTCCAGGACCGCAGCAACTTCTCCGGTCTCGGTCTGGATAGCTTTAATAATACCGTCGATCTGGCGGGTCGCACCGGAGGCTTCATCGGCAAGACGCTTGATCTCATCAGAAATGACCAGAAAGCCGCGCCCCTGTTCACCGGCTCTGGCCGCCTCGATCGAGGCATTCATGGCAAGAATGGTCGTCCGTGTTGCAACTTCGGAGATCAGCTGGGAGATCGTGCCGATCTGCATCATCCGCTCGGAAAGCATTTTCATTTTTTTGTTGATGACCTGAACCGTAGAGCGAATCAGCTGCATCCCGTCAATGTTACTGTTGACCCTGGCATTGCCGAGCGCTGTTGCGTTATCGACCCTGGCCGAAACACCCTGAGCAAAGGCCGCTTTAGCGGCGATCTGTCTGGCTGACTCGGCGGTGGTATCGGCAGACTTGGTTGCTTCAGTGACATGCTGTAACTGAATCTCCGCATTCTGCTTGACCTGCTGGAAAATGGACAGCAGATTGCGTGATTCCCGTCCGACTTCAAGAGCATTATGGTTGGTGTCTCGTAGGAGTTCTGCCAGGCTCTCAACCATCAAATTATAGGCATCAGCAATTGAGCCGAAGGCATCCTCGGTGACCGGCGCCCTGACAGTCAGGTCGCCATCAGATGCGTCGCTGACCACCTGCAGGAAATTAACGACATTCTCTTCGGTCTGCCTGCGCTGCTCATCTGTCTGGATCTGTTTTCTCATTCGGTCGAGGAATTCATTCAAGGATTGAGTCAACCCGGCGAACTCTTGTGTTTCCGATGGAGGCAAGTGCGTAAGCCTGCCCTGGGTGAGCAGTTGGATGTCGTTTTTTAATTTCCGTAAGGGGCTGTTTATCTGACGGCTTAATCTGGCTGCCAGCAGAAGACAGCAGGCAACGATGACCGCAATGATCAGCAACCCGACGCCCTTGTCAAACCGCTGGTATGCATAGCAACAAGCGCCACCCAGAAAAAGGGTGGTCATGCTGAAGAGTATCAGCAGATTGCGGAGGCGGGTGTTGTTATGGTTGTCCATGGGTAGTAAAAACGATCGATCGTCTGGTTAGAGGTGTTTTCAGCCGGGTACGATGAACCTGTGTATGGTAAAGAGAAATCCTCAAAACTTCAATAGATTATCTGTCGGCACCGCTCACTGGTCTTCGCTGTGAGGGCTCTTGCGGTCGTGTGCGTTTTTATTTGCAAAACTCTCTCACCCGTGCTAGAAGAATTGCCCGGAAAAAAACCAATATGCCTTTTATATTAGAGGATTATGCGCCAGTAGCTCAGCTGGATAGAGCAACGGCCTTCTAAGCCGTGGGTCGGGGGTTCGAGTCCTCCCTGGCGTGCCATTTTCACTTTTTTTAGATGTTGACAAGCACTGGTCATTTCCGTAACATGGCCAAACTTTTTTGGTGGGTGTAGCTCAGTCGGTAGAGCACTGGATTGTGGCTCCAGTTGTCGAGGGTTCAAGCCCCTTCATCCACCCCATTTTCTAATTATGCTCACCTTTCACTTCAGGTGCCGGTCAACAGCGACCGGTGGGAATGGAAGGTGGGCTTTGTTCATTTAAACAGATCTTTTTATCTTTATCAGCCTGGCATCTCTGTAATAAGGATTGATTCAAGCGAGAGTGGCGGAATTGGTAGACGCGCCAGATTTAGGATCTGGTGTCTTGCGGCGTGGGGGTTCGAGTCCCCCCTCTCGCACCATTGAAACCTTTCGAACAGAGATATCTACACGGGGTTGAACAAAACTTGAGGAAGGAAGAATTGATGAGTGTTTCCGTCGAGGAACTGAGTCCGATCAGGAAGAAGCTGGTAATAGAAGTTGCTGCGGACCAGGTTACTGAAAAGATTGAACAGGCCTATGCGAAGATTGCTAAGACCGCCGACCTGAAAGGGTTCCGTAAAGGGAAGGTGCCCCGCGCAATGCTGGAGAAGCATTATGCGCCAAGGATGGAGCAGGATGTTGCCGGTTCATTGATCAATGAGACTCTCTATCGGGCTTTGCTTGACAATGAAATTGTCGCTGTTGCCCAGCCTGAAGTCGTTGAGAGCGGCCAGGTGGAAAAAGGGAAGGCTTTTACCTACCTGGCCGAGGTTGAAGTCAAGCCTGAGATTGTTGTGAAGGACTATACCGGCATTGAACTGGACAGGGAAATTTTGCAGTTCAACGATGAATCAGTGCAGCAGCGTCTCGAGGAGATGGCTGCCTCGCGAGCCCAACTGGAAGTCTCCAGCCGTAAAAAGACCCGTGAAGGGGACACCGTCATCATTGACTTCGAGGGCTTTATCGACGACACACCGTTTGAGAACGGCGCAGCGAAGGATTACCAACTCGAACTCGGCTCCAACAGTTTTATACCGGGTTTTGAGGAACAGTTGATCGGTCTCAAGCGTGAAGATGAGAAGAGCGTAGAGGTCAGTTTCCCAGAAAATTATGGCTCCAAGGAACTGGCCGGAAAGCCAGCAACTTTCAAGGTGCTGGTCAAGGAAATCAAAGAAAAGGTAGAACCGAAACTGAACAAGGACTTTGCCGGTGAATTCGGTTGTGAGACCATTGATGAACTGCGTGATAAACTGAAGGACGATATGGTCAAACAGGAAACCGCCCGGATTGACAACCAGGTGCAGGAAGCGCTAATGAATGCTTTGGTTGAGAACAATCCGATGGAGGTTCCGGACGGAATGGTCCAGAACCAGTTGCTGCACCTCAAGGATTCTTTTACCAGTCGGCTCAAGGCACAGGGCATGAGCCTGGAAATGCTGGGGATGAATGACGAAACATTCTCTTCAACCTACTACCCGATGGCTGAGCAGCAGGTCAAGGGGGAACTGATTCTCGAAGCGATCGCCAAGCGGGAAAGCATCACGACCGAGGATTCGGAAATCGATGAAAAAATCAAGCAGATTGCCGAAGAGGCGAATGCACCTCTGGACAATGTCCAGGAATATTTCAAAAAACCGGAGATGCGCCAAGGGCTGGAGCATCAGGTTCAGCATGACAAGGTTATTTCCTTTCTGATTGATCAATCAGTCGTGACTGAAGTCGAGCCCAAACAAGAAGATGCTGCTGAGAAGGAGTCCTAACTGATGAGTCTGGTCCCGATGGTCGTAGAGGATACTGGTCGAGGTGAACGCGCTTATGATATTTACTCGAGGCTTCTTAAGGACCGGATTATTTTCCTCGGGGGAGCCATAGAAGATCATATGGCAAACCTGATTATCGCCCAGTTGCTCTTCCTTGAGTCTGAGGATCCTGATCGCGACATCCACCTCTATATCAACTCACCTGGTGGTGCTGTGACTGCCGGTATGGCGATCTATGATACGATGCAGTACCTCAAGGCTCCGGTGTCGACCATCTGCGTCGGCCAGGCGGCGAGTATGGGGGCACTGCTGCTGGCAGCTGGAGCGCCGGAAAAACGTTTTGCGCTTCCGCACGCACGGGTCATGATCCATCAGCCGTTGGGTGGTTTTCAGGGTCAGGCATCCGATATCAGTATTCACGCCAAGGAAATTCTCAGGATGCGTAGCAGCCTGAATAACATTCTTGCCAGTCACACGGGACAGGAGTTGAGCCGGATTGAGGCGGATACCGAGCGGGATTTCTTCATGGATAGCGAAGCGGCCCGGGGTTATGGTATTATTGATTCGATTGTGCAACGAAAAGTCTGAGTCAAAAAGCCGGAGGTGTAATAGGTGAGTTCCAAGGACGATCAATCTGGACAACTGACATGTTCATTTTGTGGAAAACCACAGGATGAAGTGAAAAAACTGATTGCAGGGCCCACAGTCTATATCTGTGACGAGTGCATTGAACTGTGCAACGATATCATTGACGAGGAGTCCCGACTCGATCAGGCGGCAGAGCAGGATATCGAAAAACTGCCCAAACCGATTGAGATAAAAGAGATTCTTGATGAGTATGTGGTTGGTCAGGAACAAGCCAAGAAGGTCCTTTCGGTGGCTGTCTATAACCACTATAAGCGGGTTGAATTTTCTGAAAAGAATGACGATGTAGAAATTCAGAAGAGTAATATTCTGCTACTTGGTCCTACTGGCAGTGGAAAAACCCTGCTGGCTCAAACCTTGGCCAAGGTTCTCAATGTTCCCTTTGCTATTGCTGATGCGACCAATCTGACTGAAGCGGGATATGTCGGTGAGGATGTTGAAAATATCATTCTCAACCTGCTGCAGTCGGCTGACTATGACCTTGAGCGTGCTCAGCGCGGAATTATCTATATTGATGAGGTTGACAAGATTGCCCGCAAATCGGAATCGCCGTCAATCACCCGCGATGTTTCAGGTGAAGGGGTGCAGCAGGCGCTGCTTAAGATTATAGAGGGGACGACCGCCAGTGTTCCTCCGAAAGGTGGAAGAAAGCATCCCCAACAGGAGTTTCTCAAGGTAGATACGACAAACATCCTGTTTATCTGCGGTGGCGCCTTCTCTGGATTGGAAAAGGTGATCGGCAATCGAATCGGAGCCAAGAGCATGGGGTTTGGTGCAGAGGTTCGCTCGCCCAATAAAGAGGCCTTGGGAACCCTGCTCGCCAAAACCCAGCCAGGTGATTTGTTGAAATATGGCCTGATTCCTGAGTTTGTCGGTCGCTTGCCGATTATTGCGACCCTCAACGAACTGGACGAAGATGCCCTTATTCAGATTTTGCGCGAACCCAAAAACGCGTTGGTAAAGCAGTATCAGCGGCTTTTCGATATGGAAAACGTCAAACTCAAATTTACTGATGGAGCCCTGGTTGCTATCGCCCGCGAAGCATTGGAACGGAAGACAGGTGCCAGGGGACTGCGATCGATTCTGGAAAACTCCATGCTCGATGTGATGTTCGATATCCCATCACAGGACCGCGTCAAAGAAGTTGTCCTAAATGAAGATGTTATCAGCAAGGGCGTCAAACCGATTGTTCTTTACGATGTTGCGGAGAGTGCCTGAAAATAAAGACGGGCTCTCTGTTAATTGAATGAAGCGCGGATTCGTCATTGTTGATTCCGCGCTTTTTTACCATCAGGTGTATATATGAGCGAAGAAACGACTGTACTGACAGATATCCTGGAAAATGCTAGCTATCCACTTTTGCCGCTCAGGGATATTGTGATTTTCCCTCATATGGTGGCTCCGCTGTTTGTCGGCAGACCTCAGTCGATTGGTGCTCTGGAGCAGGCCACCAGCCGCAATAATCGGATTTTTCTCGCAGCGCAGATAGATCCCAAGACTGATGAGCCGACCCAGCAGGATCTCTACCCGATCGGTACAATCGGTCATATCGTGCAGATGCTCAAATTGCCAGATGGTACAGTCAAGGTTTTGATAGAAGGCAAGCAGCGGGCCAAAATCACCTCTTTTACCGCCGGGCAGGATCTGATACAGGTTGGCGTAGAGCCTCTTCAGGAGAGTGAAGAGCTGTCTCCGGAGATTGAAGCGGTGATGCGCGCCGTGCACGGCACATTTGAAACCTACGTAGGGCTGAGTAAGAAAATCCCATCAGAAGTCAGTTCCTCTGTGTCCGGCATTGAGGATCCTTCTCGGCTGGCGGATACGGTTGCCGGTCATCTTCAGGTTCCAATTGCAGAAAAACAGGAAATCCTCGCCCAGGTTCATCCCTTGACTCGCCTGGAGCAATTGCTGAGCCTCTTGGAGCAAGAGGTGGAAATCCTGCAGATTGAAACCAGGATTCGCAGCAGGGTCAAAAGTCAGATGGAGCGCAGTCAGAAGGAATATTATCTGAATGAACAGATGCGCGCGATCCAGAAAGAGTTGGGCGAGAAGGATGAGTTCAAGCAGGAGTTGCTTGAATTTGAGGAGCAGATCAAACAGAAAAAAATGTCACAAGAGGCCACTGACAAAGCGCTCGCTGAACTGCGTAAGTTGAAGATGATGTCACCGATGTCTGCGGAGGCCTCGGTCGTCCGTAACTATATCGAGTGGCTTCTGTCGCTGCCCTGGCGGAAGGGAACCCGGGACAGCCATGATCTGGAACGGGCAGAGCGGATTCTTGATACTGACCACTATGGTTTGGCAAAAGTCAAAGAGCGGGTTCTCGAGTACCTGGCCGTTCAGGCATTAGTAAAACGAAACAAGGGACCGATCCTGTGTCTGGTTGGACCTCCCGGCGTTGGGAAGACTTCGTTGGGACAATCCATTGCCAAGGCACTGGGTCGTAAGTTCGTACGAATATCCCTGGGTGGCGTTCGTGATGAAGCTGAAATACGCGGTCACAGGAGGACCTATATCGGTGCCATGCCGGGCAAGATCATTCAGAGCCTGCGCAAAAGCGGAGTGAAAAACCCGGTCTTCATGCTTGATGAGATCGATAAGATGAGCATGGATTTCAGGGGGGATCCCTCCTCCGCGCTGCTGGAAGTCCTTGATCCTGAGCAAAACCACAATTTCGGTGACCACTTCCTGGACATCGACTACGATCTTTCTCAGGTTCTTTTTATCGCGACAGCCAATAACCTTCATGCAATCCCCAGACCTCTGCACGACCGCCTTGAAGTCATTCGTATCGAAGGCTATTCAGAAGAAGAAAAACTGCATATAGCCAGGAATTACCTGCTGGCCAAGCAGGCTCAAGCACACGGCATGGAGTTGTCACGGGTTCGTTTCTCCGATAATGCAATCTACGAATTGGTGCGACGTTACACGCGGGAGTCTGGAGTTCGGTCTCTCGATAGAAGTATCGCCAGTATTTTTCGTAAATTGGCCCGTAAATCATTGAAGCAGAGTCGCGAAAAGAATTTTGTTGTTAGTGAAAGCCAGGTGCGCAAGTATCTTGGCGTTCCCCTCTATGAATATGGTGTCCGCGAGGATGTTGACCAGGTCGGGCTTGCGACAGGTCTGGCTTGGACGGAAACAGGAGGGGAACTCCTCAGTATTGAAGTGACAACCTTGCCCGGAAAAGGGAACCTGACAGTGACCGGAAAGCTGGGGGAGGTCATGCAGGAATCTGCAAGGGCCGCTTTGAGCTATGTGCGTTCCCGTTGGCAGAAACTAGGCCTGGATGAGGATTTTTACTCGCACCTGGATATCCATATCCATGTCCCTGAAGGTGCGGTGCCAAAAGATGGTCCCTCTGCAGGGATTACGATGGCGACGGCGCTTGCCTCCGCATTGACCGGCCGACCCGTGAACAAGCAGCTGGCGATGACCGGCGAGGTTACCCTGCGTGGGCGGGTGCTGGCGATTGGTGGACTGAAGGAAAAGCTGCTTGCCGCCCGTCGCGGTGGGATTGGTAAGATACTGATTCCGAAAGAGAATCAAAAGCATCTTCAGGACCTGCCAAAGGAACTTAAAGCGTCTCTTGATCTTGTTGTGGTTGATCATATGGACCAGGTTCTTGCGGAAGCCCTTCTTGATGAGCAGGGCAAACAAAAATCTCAAGAAACGAAAACGGACAATTAGATACTTCAAAATATCGTTGAGGCCGCAAAAATGGGGAGAATTCTCTTGACAGTATTTTTGCAAACCTGATATATCTATCGCGATTTTGACACTCTAACTAACTACAATTCTTTCAGGAGGTGTGCTGTGACTAAAGCAGATTTGGTCAATGCAATGGCGGAGAAGGCAGGACTGAGCAAGGCAGACGCCGAGGGGGCGCTGAAAGCTTTCGCTGAGGCCGTTACTGATGCTCTTAAAGCAGGTGAGAAAGTTGCCCTGGTTGGCTTTGGAACCTTCAGCGTAGGTGAGCGTGCTGCTCGTACCGGTCAGAATCCTCAGACTGGTGAGAAAATTCAGATTGCTGCAGCAAAGGTTCCCAAATTCAAAGCTGGTAAAGCTCTGAAAGACGCTGTTAACTAAGTTAATCTCGTCATAGAAAAAACTGAAAAATAGGAAGCAGAATTACTGCCCTAAGGACCCTCATACCGGGCACTATTCTACTTCCTATTTTCTTCTGCGGGGCTGTAGTAGAGTCGGTTACAACGCCGGCCTGTCACGCCGGAGGTCGCGGGTTCAAGTCCCGTCAGCCCCGCCATTTTATCTGGGCGAATAGCTCAGCCGGGAGAGCGCCTGCCTTACAAGCAGGATGTCGGGGGTTCGAGCCCCTCTTCGCCCACCAGAAAATACCATGTAGGCTTTGTTCCATGGGGCTGTAGTAGAGTCGGTTACAACGCCGGCCTGTCACGCCGGAGGTCGCGGGTTCAAGTCCCGTCAGCCCCGCCATTATTAGGAGGTAACTTAACAAGTTACCTCCTTTTCTGTTTGTATAAGAAAAGAGTGTTTTTTGAAGCTGCTGCTTTTTTTGTGAAAGAGACATTACACATACAGGGCAGCCCATAGAATATGGGCTGCCTTTTTTGTGCGTGGCTAAAAAGGAAACATCAACGGAATGGTCAGAGTCGCAACAATCCACACCAGCAGGTTCAGGGGCGCTCCGACCTTTAGGTAATCATTGAAGCGATAGCTGCCTGGGCCCATAACCAATGCATTGGATTGGTGGCTGATCGGGGTCATAAAGCAGGAAGACGCGGCAATAGCGACAGCGATGTAAAATGGTTTCGGACTGACGCCGAGTTCCAACGCAGTGCTCAAGGCAATCGGCGCAATCAGCACTGCTGCGGCAGCATGGCTCATCGCTTCGGTAAAGATCGAGGTCATGAAGAATACAGCCCCCAGGACAGCCCATGGCCCGAAGGGCCCGACAATTGAAATGATGGTGCCGGCAATTAACTGGGCAGCACCACTGTTTTCCATCGCAAGGCCAAGGGGCAGGGTTCCTGCAATTAGAATTATGATCGACCAGTCGATACTTTCGTACGCCTCCTTCGGGGTCAGGCAGCGAGTCAGTACAAGTGCGAGCGCACCAAGGGTCGCAGCAACTGTGATGGGCAACAACCCAAGTGCTGCGACTAATACCAGGGCAATGAGAATGGCAACGGCAACCGGTGCTTTACGGGGATTGTAAGGTGACTGCTGAATTCCACCGAGCAGGAGATAGCCGTGCTCCTTGCCGAGATGGACGACTCGCTGTTCCGGACCTTTGAGGAGCAGGACGTCGCCGAACTTGAGTATGACGTGATCTACCCGTTTGACCACAGGTGCACCTCTGCGCCAGATTGCCAGGACTGTGAGTCCGTGTGTTTCCGCAAAGCGCAGGTCACGCAAGGTCTTGCCAACCGCCTCGCTGGTTGGGGTCAAAGACGCTTCAACCACGACAATTTCATCGTCCTCAGAAACCTGTACCGGATATTCCCGTTCCGGGACAACCTCCAAGCCCTTTTTTTTACGTACTTTGAGAATTCCTTCGGTATTGCCTTCCAGGAAAAGAATATCTTTCTCGGCAAGCTTGCGGTTACGTCGTGGGGCGGGGATCTTTGTACGGTTACGAAGGATCGCTCTTACCTTGAGATTGAAATCGTCTTCCAGGCGAGTTGCGGAAATGGTCTGTCCTGCAAGAGGCGACCCTTCGACGACCTCTATCTCAGTGATATATTCCCGGGCCTGGTAGGCTGCATCCAATGTTTTGGCTTTATTTCTCGGTAGGAGATAGCGACCTATAAATGCCATGTAGAGAATGCCTGTCACAAGGACAATCAATCCGATCGGCGTGAAATCGAACATCATGAATCGTTCGCCGGTATGTTGCTGCAAGAGGATGTTCATGAGGATGTTCGGTGGAGTCCCGATCAGCGTACATACACCCCCCAGCAGAGAGCCGAAGGCGAGGGGGATCAGGAGTATCGATGCCGGAATTCGTCTTTTTTTTGAAATATTTGCTACGACCGGCATGAGGATCGCGGTTGCTCCAATGTTGTTGATAAAGGCAGAGAAGCCGGCAACTGTAAGCATCAGACTGATGATCAGCCGGGTTTCGCTTGCATGGGAAAAAGATAAAAGTTTTTCTGCCACCCGATTGACAAATCCAGTGTTGGAAATACCCGCCCCGATAACAAACATGCCTGCTACGGTAATGACTGCCGGGTTGCTGAACCCGGAGAACGCTTCTTCAACAGACACCAGACCGGTAAGGTAGAGGGCAGAAAGGACCAAAATGCTGGTCATATCCATGCGCAACAGTCCTGACGAAAAAAGGGCAATCGCAACCAGGAGGATTGTCAGGACCAGGATAATCTGCATCGGATATCCTTCAACGAGGGAGCTGCAGTCTGATTAAATTGTAGTCGATGTCGGATAGACTGTCGAATGCCGAAGGAGGTCAGCAGGAGGATTATTTAAGAATCTGGATTAAATGACGGGCAATGAGCGCCGGGTCGTCGGCTGCTATGATGGCAGAAATCAGTGCCACACCGCATGCGCCACAGGCCAGGACTTCCTGAGCTTGAGCGGGTTTGATGCCACCCAGAGCGAAAATCGGGATGTCTGACCGTAGACAGGCCCGTTCCAACGTGGTGAGACCCTGGGGCGGACCGAACGCGACTTTAGTAGGGGTGGAGAATATCGGACCAAAGGTACAAAAATCGGCACCCATTTCAGCTGCCCGCTTGACCTCATTAATGGAGTGGGTTGACACGCCCAGGAGGCGGTTCGGGCCGAGCAATTGCCGGGCCTCTGTTGTCGGGAGGGAGTGTGCTCCGAGGTGAACTCCGTCGGCATCACAAGCAATTGCCAGGTCGATGCGGTCATTGATGATCAGTTTTGCGTTAAAACGGCGGGTCAGTCGGCGAAATTGTTGACACAGGGGCCACAACTGAGCGGCTGTCAGATCTTTTTCGCGAAGCTGGATCATGCGGACGCCCCCAGAGAGAGCCTGTTCAACAGTTTCAATAAGGCTCCGGCCCGCGGGAACCTGATGCCGGTCGGTTATCAGGTAAAGCGAATCAGTTATGCTCGACCGTGCTCGCATCATGCTCTACCGATTATCGAGCAGAAAGGCGTTATCCCAGTCTTTCCAGACAGCTTCATAACCGAATTGCTGCAATTGTCTGCTGAACTCCTCCGGGCTGCGATGGTCGCTGATTGAAAATTGTTCCCCTTCAATATTCTCCCCCGCATAGCCGCCTGGAGCTGTGCAGGAACCCGCACTCATCTGGGTAATACCGAGCGGCAGCAGGTGATTGCGCAGACTGGCTGATTCGCGGGTCGACAGGACCAGCCCAGCGTCCGGCAGCAGCAGTCGCAGTGCACAGATTAACTGAGTTAGCTGGCGGTCGCTGACCTGCTGTTGAGGGGTATAGCCGCCAACTGCGGGCTTGATACGGGGGAACCCAATGGTGATCTGGGTCCGCCAGAAATGTCTTGCCAGGTAGAGCGCATGAAGGCCGGTGTAAAAAGAATCGGTGAGGAAATCTCCGAGACCGAGCAGCGCACCGATCCCGACCCGGCGGAATCCACTTGCCCCGGCACGTTCGGGAGCCCCGAGCCGGAAGCTGAAGTCGCTCTTCGGCCCGTAAGGGTGCAGCTCCGAATATAACTCCGGATCATAGGTCTCCTGGTAGAGGGTCAGTCCATCAACCCCGGCAGTGACCATGCGCTGATAGCCCTCTTGATCCAGAGGGAAAACTTCAATTGCGATAGAGCCGAACAGCGATTTGATCTGGTTGATAGACGCCTCAAGATAGTCAATTCCTGCTGATTCTGGCGATTCACCGGTGAGCAGCAGGACATGGCGGAAACCCTGGCTGTGCAGAGTCCTGGCTTCCCGTTCGATCTCTGCATGATTCAGGGTTTTGCGGAGCAAATGATTATCTGCGCTGAACCCACAATAACGACAGCCGTTGTGACACTCGTTTGAGAGATAGAGGGGGGCGTAGAGCTGAATTGTGCGGCCAAAGCGCTGTGTCGTCAGCCGATGCGCACTTGCTGCAAGCGTCTCCAGTTGAGTGTCATCCATCCGCGGTGACAAAAGACAGATAAATTCTTCAATGCCAATTCGAGAACTCTTGAGGGCAGCGTCGATTTGCGACTGTTGAATCGATTCAATTCTGTCTTTCAGCTCCCGTGCAGGGTAGCTGTTGAGTTGTTCGAGAAAGCTCATACATCATGCCTCAAAAAACCGGTCAACGGACTTGATGCCTGTGCCTGATGTCGTTGTTTTCCAAGTCCGGCCAGAAAGGCCTCCCGGCCGGCCTCAACGCCTTTGGCAAAGGCGGCCGCCATCGCGGGTGGGTTAGGAGTATCGGCCAGTGCTGTGTTGACCAGCACAGCATCTGCCCCCATTTCCATAGCTTCGGCAGCATGTGAGGGAGCCCCCAGCCCGGCATCTACCACCACCGGGATGTTCGCCTGCTCGATGATAATTGCCAGATGATCACGAGTTCTCAGTCCACGATTGGTGCCGATCGGCGCGCCCAGCGGCATGACCGTTGCTGTTCCCGCTTCTTCAAGATGCCTGGCGAGAACCGGGTCAGCAGGCATGTAGGGAAGGACGATAAATCCCTCTTTAACCAGAATTTTTGCCGCTTTCAGGGTTTCCACCGGGTCAGGCAACAGGTAGTAGGGGTCCGGGGTGACTTCGAGCTTGACCCAGGGTTCGCAGCCAGCTGCCCGTGCGAGACGGGCCAGGCGAACCGCTTCCTCAGCGTCTCTGGCACCGCTGGTATTAGGTAGCAGCAGATATTTATCACGATCAATATGATTGAGCATTGAGTCCTGTGGGTTGTTGATATCGACCCGACGTAGAGCCACGGTGACAATTTCACATTCAGACGCCACCATCGCTGCCAGCATAGCCTGGTTTGATGAAAACTTTCCTGTTCCTATCATAAGGCGTGAGCGGAAAGATCGCCCTGCAATGACCAGTTCGTCCATACTCTTTTATTTCTCCTGTCAGTGTTTTTCGGGCATTCAACCGCCCCCGACAAATTGCACAATCTCAACAATGTCGCCATGGGCCAGAGTGGTTGCCGAAAATTGATCAATTGTGAGAACAGAGCCGTTTAATTCGACAACGACTTGTTGCGGATCTAGTTTCAAGGATTCAAGCAAGAGGTTGAGACGGATCTCGGGATCAGTCTGGAACGCTTTGCCGTTCAGCTGGATATCCATGTATCAAGAACTCCCATACCATTGATTTATGCCGGTTCCTTGCCAAGAAGCAGTCGCAGTATCGCATTTGCCTGGTGTCCGGCTGCGATACCAACACGTGGTGCCATGAGACCTTGTCCAGGCTGTGCAGCGGAGCAGCCATCTCCGACAATATACAACTGTTTGGTGACCTTCTCGGTACGGATCTCATTTGCCGGTCCAAAGCCAGCGATACCCGATGCTGCGACCAGCGGCATTCCGGGGCACTGACTGAGAAAGCCGGAGACCAACATGCTTTTTTGATCGGCCGCATCAAATGCCTCAGCAAGAACATCGACTGTGCCGAACAGATGCTTGATATTGCCGGCTGTGACCCGATCATGGATGGCTTGAACCTTGACCAACGGGTTCGTCCGCAGCAGGTTGTCGCGCAATGCTTCGACCTTAGGCTGGCCTATCTGGTCAATAAAATATTGTTGACGATTCAGGTTGGACGGTTCAACCAGGTCAAAATCAACGACGATTAATCGGCCGACCCCAATTCGCGCCAGCGCCAGCGCAATTGAAGAACCCAACCCACCAGCTCCGGCTATACCGACAGAACTGTTGCGGACTTTTTCATGAACGCCAGGCGTGTGCCGGGACATCATCAGCGCTTCCAGTTCTTCCGGGGCGGGGATTTCACCACGTTTGATCAGGACTATTCGATCTGATTCATTCAGCGGAGGGTCGGCATTGCTCGGGAATCCATTGAGGATAATCAGGTCTGCATCCGCTTTTTGCTGAGAGGACAGTTGCTTAAGCGTGGTCCCGGTCGGAACCGTTATTTCACGCTCATTCAGGAAGACCTGCATTGAATATCCTACCGACAAAAAAAGCCGCATAATAGCGGCGGCAACAGATCCGATCTGCTGGTCAGTCGTGCCGCTTCCCTCCGCCGGCATGATCCGGATCAGGTTCAAGGGGTCGTTTCGTGAAAAAGAAACTCTCAGTAGAGGCTACTCCCCCAGGGCGTATATTTAACATCAGATGCTAGCAGTGGGGTGCGACGAAAGTCAACTTTTTTGCCGGTTCTGAAAGAAATCAAGAAGATTGATTTTGTTCTGCCAAATCGACTAGGATGCGATCTTCAACTTGGCAGTGCTCCTGACGAGAAATAAGGATAAATGATGCGTATATCTGATCGCTACAGAATGGTTTTCGACGCAATCTCCGGTCATCTGGCCAGGATGCGGCAGGCAGAACAGGAAAAAACAGCCGGTGTGCTTGACTGTATCGCCAATGCTGTTAGTGAGTTGCGTGCTCAATTGGAGACAGTTGGCGAAATTCCACAAATCAAACTGGAACAGCGCCTTGCGCCAATTCTGCTAAGCGTTCATGCCCTGCTTGATCGCGCTCGGGTCTTGTTGGAGGCTGATGGCTGCAATGATGATGCGGCAGCTATCTGGGAACTGGAGCAGCAGATCTATCGACTGCTCAATGATCTGTAGGGATTGAGTTGTTAGGTTAGATGCTGTTTTTGTCGGGGCAGGGGCTGATGGTTTCAACAGCAGTTTGAATCGTTGCTGCAGTCACAGTTCGGTTCGGAGCCGGACAACCAGCCCTTGATGATTGCACTGGCACAGCCGACTCCGGCTTGCACCTGAAGGGCTTCTGCGGGACAGTTCAGGGCACATCCACCACATTCAATACAGGCATCACCATCAACAACCTGTGCCTGGTTGTCCTTGAGGGTGAATACGCCGTGCGGACAGACTTTTTCGCAGACCCCGCAACCAATACATTTGCTCTGGTCAAGCTGCAACGTTGTAACGTTCTTCAGGTATCTGAGTCCAACCGGTTTCATCTGCATTCCTTACCCTAAATACTTCTGTTAAAAGGCCGTTGTCAGCCACAGGACACCCGCGGTTAAAAGCGCACCTGCCTGGAGCGGAATCGAGATCCGCATCTCTTTTTCCACCCCGGAAGGGGAGGTGAATGTACTGGAACCGGTAAAGTTCATTGCCGTATAGGATGAAACGGTGCTGACAAAAAGATAGAGTGCGGCCAGTCCTGGGAGAGATGTCCCGCGATAGAGGGTCAGGATCAGGACTGTCGAAAATATTATGCCGAGCAGCGCCCCCTTGGCAGAAAAAAGGCGCCCCGGTATCCAGGGGAGCAGGATTGGCATAATCACCGCACCGCTGAGAACACCTGTCAAGCCGGCAAGCAGGGCGGCCAGTCCACGGCTCCACGCCGCATTGAAGGAAAAATAGTCTTCACCGATGCCGCCGAGCAGCAGGAGTGCAACGGCCATATAAAGAACAGGCTTACGCATTCCGGTCAGTTCAACCGGTGTCAGGATAAACCGCTCCCGAGTCGAAAAGGTCACGCGACGCATTTTTACTGTTGCCTGCATGTCTGCAGCAATGAACTCAGGGATATCCGCAGCCCTGACCGGGCCATAGCTAACCGAAAAGCCGGTGGCCTGCTTGACCTTGTGCGCGGCCACGCCAGGCGCCCCCAGTTGGGGGACGATCAGTGTTTTGTGACTGACGAGCTTTTCCAGTTGACTGGTCTGGCAGCGATAGATGATTTCTTCTGTGCCGAAAGTTCCTTTTCCGGCAGCACACCACACGTTGACGCCCCTGGTGTCAATTACCAGGATCCAAGCAGAAATGCCCGAAATTGCAGAGCGCAGGCAGTCAAAGCTGAGCTTGTAATTAGCAGAAACCAGCACCGGTGAGAGAGGGTCTGGTTGTCCTACGGCATATAGCCCCGGGGTGATCTGATAACGTGACCTGCCGATTCCCCAGCGCATCGCCCAATGTCCCAAATGGTCGCGATGAACAAGTCGGGTCGAGACCAGTGGCACCGATCCTGCTGCTGTGTTCAGCCAGTCGGTGACAAAGGGATAACGCGCGAAGCCGGGTTTCTCATCAGGTGAGTGTCCGCAGCATGGCTGTGCCGGCTGTTTGTCAGTCCGATAATCATTCTGCTGCACCTCTTTCGGCTGGCAGCAATTTTCCGAATCCGGCATGGGCTCTCTTCGAGGTCAGCGTCTGGCAGCGGACAGGCGTTCGCAGGTCGTCAGGAGCAACGTTTCTGTCGTTTCCCAGTCAATACATTTATCGGTAATCGAAACGCCGTATTTGAGCTGGCTCAAGTCGGCAGGAATTTTTTGATTTCCGGCACCGAGGTTACTTTCGATCATAACTGAACAGATTGAGCTATTACCGTCGATAACCTGGTCAACGACGCTTTCCAGGGCTATCTGCTGACGGGTGTGGTCCTTGTCCGAATTGGCGTGACTGCAATCGACCATAATCGAGGGGAGAAGATTGTTTTTGGCCAGCAACTCTTCAGTCCGGCGAATATTTTCGGGAAAGTAATTCGGCCCGTCACTTCCGCCTCGCAGGACGATATGAACGTCGGGGTTTCCGGCTGTTTCGACTATCGCTGTACGGCCCGCATAATTCATCCCCAGGAAGCTGTGTTGGTGAATTGCTGCGCCCATGGCATCGATTGCGACCTGCAGTCCTCCGTCAGTGCCGTTTTTGAACCCAACGGGGAATGAAAGCCCACTGGCCATTTCACGATGCGTTTGTGATTCGGTGGTGCGGGCGCCGATCGCTCCCCAGCTGATAATGTCGGCCAGGTATTGCGGGGTGATCGGATCGAGCATTTCACTTGCAATTGGCAATTTCAGGTCAGTAATAGAACAGAACAGTTGCCTGGCGATACCCAACCCTTTGGAAATCTGGTGTGTTCCATTCAGGTCCGGGTCGTTGATCAGGCCCTTCCAGCCGATGGTCGTTCGAGGTTTCTCAAAATAGACGCGCATGACGATGAACAGCTGGTCTTTAACTTTCTCGTTGAGTTTAGCCAGCCTGCGCGCATATTCCATGGCTGCGGATGGATCGTGGATGGAACATGGGCCGATCACCACCATCAGGCGCGGGTCCTGACGTCTCATTATGGATTTGATTCGGGCACGCCAGTCGCTGACGTTGGAAGCCATTTCGACGGTCAGCGGGAAAACCTGTTTCAGGTTTTCCGGAGCAATAATCGGTGTGACTTTACGAACATTCAGGTTGTTGGTCTGGACCATGGCATCCTCACTCGAGACAGATGAGATTAAAATCTATTGCAATAAATGGTAATGGAGATTATCGGTTTTGTCGGGGATTGTCAAAATGTCAATAACCGTGATTCTCGTCAATCATTGACAGGTCTTTCTCTAATCAAGTATAAAATCTATCAAATTACGAAATTAATGAAATCTTCAGGATACTGGTACTTTTATGGATTATCTTATTGTTGCACTGGCGAGAATTATCGATCTTGCTTTCAATCTTTATATTTTCATCGTTATTGCACGGGCGTTGGTGTCCTGGGTTAATCCTGACCCCTATAATCCTATTGTCCGCTTTCTGCACAATGCTACAGATCCTCTCCTGTACCGGATCCGGCGCTTTATCCCGTTTCAGCTGGGCGCTTTCGATTTTTCGCCGATTGTCCTGTTGCTGGCACTTTCTGTTCTCCAGCAGGTTCTGGTCGGTTTCCTGTTCCGCCTTGCCAACAGTCTGTGAGACTCTATGCGTATAACCCCGATCGAAATTCAGCAGCATCAGTTCAAAAGCCGGCTGATCGGTTACGATTCTTCCGCCGTTGATCATTTTCTGGAGATGGTGGCTGACGAACTGGAGCGGCTGTACAAACAGAACCATGAATTGAAGGAGACCCTGGCCAGAACACGTACCGCCCTTGAACAGATGAAGGAGCGCGAAAAAGCTCTCCAGGACACCCTGATGACGGCGCAGCGGGTGACCGAAGATCTGAAATCCAACGCGCGCAAAGAATCTGAAGTTCTGCTTGCCGAAGCCAAGATGCAGGGTGAGCAGATCGTCCGTGCGGCTGAAGGGCGCAGGGTTGAGTTGATCAATGAAATTCAGGAAGTCAAACGTCAGAAAATCTCCTTTGAGAGTACCTTGCGGGCCCTGATTGAAAGCCATATGAAGCTTCTGAACCTGGATGTCGTTGCTATCGAAGGCGGGGACGCGGAAGACGATTCGCTGATGTTGGAGGCTCAGTTGCCCCTCCAGGACCCGAGTTCCGAATCCTCTTGAAATATCCCTGTCTGCAAAAGAAAAACGGCGGGACCGGGTTGGAGCTCAAGGTGCAACCCCGTTCAAGCCGTAATCAAATTGTTGGTCTGCAAGGGTCCGCACTGAAAATTAAGCTGACCGCTCCCCCAGTGGATGGAGCTGCAAACAAGCTGTGTTGTGATTTTCTTGCCCGCCAGTTCGGCCTACCCAAGTCGGCGGTAGAACTTCTCTCTGGGGAGTCATCGCGGCATAAAATAGTCTTGTTAAGGGATCTCGACTGTCGGCAGGTCGGGGAATTGCTGGCACCTTATATCGGTGATGGATCAGCGTCTTGACATTTGCTCCCCGTTGAAAATAAAATGCGCCGCGCAGTCGAAAAAAAACAAATCTGGAGGAAGAACGATGCCATTATATGAGTACCAATGTGGGTCCTGTGGCCAGCAGTTTGAAGTTCGTCAGAAATTTTCCGATAAGCCTCTGACATCCTGTAAGGAATGCGGTGGAGAGGTTAAGAAGCTTATTTCCCAGGGTGGTTTCGCCCTGAAAGGGAGTGGCTGGTACCAGCAGGGATACACTTCACAGCCTGCCTGCTCAGCACCCAAGGGAGACGGCTGCTCAGGCTGCCCCAAAGCGGCGAACGGCTGAACAGCCAATTTATGCCTCATCACGGCTCTCGGAGTATTTCCGGGGGCCGTTTTTATTTTCACGGCCGGACTTTTTCATCTCCCGGCAGCTCACTTATAGTGTTTACGTCAAATAGGCTCGAGAGTGGCTTTACAATGCCCAAATGGTTACGTATAGTTTCGAGGTTGATGACAGCGGATTTTTTTTCACGGAGGATAAAGCGTGGCAAGAATTATTGACGGTAAGGCCATTGCGGCCGAGATCAGGAAAGAAATTGCGAAAGAGACAGAAGCATTAACTGCGCAGGGGACTACGCCGGGCTTGGCGGTGGTTCTGGTCGGCGAAGATCCGGCCAGCCGCGTGTATGTTTCGATGAAGGAAAAAGCATGTGCCGAAACCGGTATTTTTTCAGATGAATATAAGTTGTCTGCCGAGACCAGCGAGTCAGAGTTGCTGAAGTTAATCGACAAGTTGAACAGCGACAAGCGGATTGATGGTATTCTGGTCCAGCTGCCACTTCCCGATCATATTGACGAATCAAAGGTCCTCGAGGCCATCTCCCCGGCAAAAGATGTCGATGGATTCCACCCTTATAATGTCGGTCGCCTTGCAACCGGAAATCCCCTGTTTCAGCCTTGTACCCCCTACGGCGTGATGAAAATGCTGGAGAACACCGGCATCGATTTGACCGGCAAGGAAGTTGTTGTGGTCGGGCGCTCCAATATTGTTGGTAAGCCAGTCGCACTTATGTGCCTGGCTCAGCATGCGACCGTTACGTTGTGTCATTCCCGGACTGCTGACCTTGCAGAAAAGGTTCGCCAGGCAGATGTCCTGATTGCAGCTGTGGGTCGCGCGGAAATGATTAAAGGGGACTGGATCAAGCAGGGTGCCGTTGTGATTGATGTTGGCGTTAACCGGGTAGGTGAGAAGAAGTTGGTCGGTGATGTGGAATTTGCCGCGGCCTGCGAAAGGGCATCGGCGATCACTCCGGTTCCTGGCGGGGTCGGGCCGATGACTATCACCATGCTGCTTTACAATACCCTTGAAAGTGCCAAGCGGCGTGCAGGGAGTTCACGCTGAAGATCCTCACATCCCTTTGGCATGGAGACGATTATGAAAAAAACACCTTTAAATGAGGTTCATCGTCATTCAGGTGCCCGCATGGTTGAATTCGGTGGATGGGATATGCCGGTTCAGTATACCGGGGTCATTGCCGAACATCTTGCGGTACGCCAGAGTGCTGGTCTGTTTGATGTCTCCCACATGGGAGAGATTGAGGTCAGTGGGGCCCAAGCTCTCGATTTTCTGCAGCATGCCACAATTAATGATGCCTCAACCTTGGTGGATGGACAGGTCCAGTACAGTGCCCTCTGTTACCCAGACGGTGGTGTGGTAGACGATCTCACTGTCTATCGTTTCAATCGGGAGCGGTTTCTGCTCTGCGTGAATGCGGCCAACAGTGAAAAGGATTTCGCTTGGCTGAAGACGCTTCAGGCCGAGTCGCCATTCACGACATTCGAAGTCAATGACAGGAGTTCAGAATTTGCCCAGCTTGCCCTGCAGGGCCCGAAAGCCGAACAGATTCTGTCCCGAGTGACCGATCTGGACCTGACAAAAATAAAGACGTACTTTTTTGCTGAAGGTCGCGTTGCGGGTGTTGAGACTGTCGTGTCACGGACCGGCTATACCGGTGAAGATGGTTTCGAGCTATATCTTGCGCCTGATGCTGCGGTCACAATCTGGCAAGCTCTGATGCAACATGGCGGAGATGAAGGACTGGTGCCGGTCGGTCTGGGCGCCAGGGACACCTTGCGTCTGGAAAAGGCCTATGCCCTGTATGGTCATGAGATTACTGCCGAGATAATGCCGCTTGAAGCAAGACTTGGCTGGATAACCAAGCTGGGTAAGGGTGGTTTCGTCGGTTGCAATGCTCTGCTCGAAGCAAAAGAGCGGGGTCTCAAGCGGAACCTGATCGGTCTTAAATTATCTGGCCCCGGCGTCCCTCGGGAGGGCTATCGTGTCGAATACCAGGGCCGCGATGTTGGCTATGTGACCAGTGGCACGATGTCTCCAACCCTCAGGCAGGGTATTGCCCTGGCTCTGGTGAAAAAAGAGTTCGCCGACGCCGATGATTTTGATATTGTTATCCGCAACCGAACTGTTGCCGCAAAAAGGACGAAACTGCCTTTCGTTTAACATTTATCACGGGCTATAAAACACTTCAACAGCGTGGAGGTAGATTATGGAATTTCCTGAAGAATTGAAATATACGGAAGAGCACGAGTGGGTCTCTCTTGATGGTGATATTGTGACTATTGGAGTGACCGATTTTGCCCAGGATCAGCTGGGTGATGTGGTCTTTGTTGAACTGCCCGAGGTCGGCGAACAGGTACAGGGCGGCAAGCCTTTCGGCGTCGTTGAGTCAGTCAAGGCCGTTTCCGATGTTTACGCCCCGGTTTCCGGTGAGGTGATTGAGATTAACGACGCCTTGCCTGACGATCCCGAGTTGATTAACAATTCTCCTTATGAAGAAGGCTGGATGTTGAAGATTCGTCTTACGACACCTGCAGAGCTGGAAGAGTTGATGTCTGTTGAGGCCTACCAGGATTTTATTGAAGGCTGATTCGACTCTGCTTCCTTCTGCTTCGGTCTGTTCAGGGAAAAGCGAACACCTTTTGTATCTTCGGCCCCGAGAGGACAGGGAATATGCGTTATTTGCCGCATACTGACAATGATATCCAGCAGATGCTGGAGACGATCAGCGTTGATCGAATCGAAGATCTTTTTTCCGGGATTCCGAGTTCCTGCCGTTTATCGCGACCCCTCGACATTGCCTCTGCGGCTGCCGAATCTGAGCTGGTTGTGCGGCTACAGGAACTGTCAGGACGCAACGCCAGTGTGTCCGATTGGGACGCTTTCCTCGGCGGGGGTTCTTATAACCATTTCATACCGGCGGTAGTTGACCACCTGGTCAGCCGCAGTGAATTCTATACCGCCTATACTCCCTATCAGCCAGAAATTAGCCAGGGGACCCTGCAGGCGATTTTTGAATTCCAGACCCTGATCTGCCAGTTAACCGGGATGGATATTGCCAACGCCTCGATGTATGACGGGGCGTCAGCTTGTGCAGAGGCCGTTCTGCTAGCACTGCGCTGCGCAAGGAAGCGAAATAAAGTTCTGCTCTCGAGTGCACTCCATCCGCAGTACCGAGAAACGGTGCGCACCTACTGCAGATACCTCCAGGTAGAGATCGAAGAAATTCCTTATACCGAGAGCTTTGCAACCGACCTGGAGACCCTGAAGGGGCAACTGGATGATCAGGTGGCTGCTGTTGTGGCCGGTTACCCCAACTACTTCGGCCGGGTTGAAGATGTTGCCGCGCTGGCCGAGGTGACTCACGGGCAGGGTGCGCGATTGATCACCGCAGTGGCCGAACCTTTGGCTCTCGCTCTGTTCAAGTCACCGGGAGAACTGGGCGCCGACGTGGTTGTAGGTGAAGGTCAGAGTTTTGGCATTCCGCTTTCCTATGGTGGTCCGGGAATCGGTTTTTTTGCGGTCAAAAAGCAGGATATGCGGGCTTTACCGGGACGGCTGGTCGGAGAGACGGTCGATCAGGACGGAAAGCGCGGATACGTCCTGACACTGGCAACCAGAGAACAGCACATCCGGCGTGAGCGGGCGACATCTAATATCTGTTCGAACCAGGGAATGTGCACCCTGATAGTCGGAATCTACCTGGCTCTACATGGCAAGCAGGGTCTGCGCCTTCTTGCCGAGCAGAATTACGCCAAGGCCGCCTATGCGCGTCAGAGGATAGCTCAGTTAAAGGGATTTCAGGTTATGCAGGGCGAGTCGTTCAATGAATTTGTCGTCATCTGCAGCGAGCCAGCTGCTGACCTGCGCGCGCGCCTGGAACAGGCGCAGATCCTTGCCGGAATTCCGCTTGTTTCTGACTATCCGGAGCAGCAACGGAGCCTCCTTGTGTGTGTCACGGAACAGAACAGCAGGGAGCAGATCGATCGACTGGTTACAGAGCTGGCAGGAGGTGCAGCATGAGCGGAACGGAGGGAAGAGGGCTGGTCCTTGAAGAGAAGCTGCTGTTCGAATCATCAGTTCCGGGCAGGGTCGGCTACAGCCTGGCTGACCTGGACGTGCCGAATGTCCTGCCGGATGAAAGCCTGATCCGGTCTGAATTGACTGGTTTTCCGGAGCTGTCTGAAGTCGATGTGATAAGGCACTATACTCGTCTCTCGACCTGGAATTATGGTGTCGACAGCGGGTTTTACCCGCTCGGCAGCTGCACCATGAAATACAACCCGAAGATAAATGAAAAAACGGCACGTATGCCAGGCTTTGCCGAACTTCATCCCCATTCCCCTGATTCGTTGAGCCAGGGGGCTCTGGAATTGATGTATGAGTTGCAGATCGCGCTGGGTGAAGTCTCAGGCTTCCCGGCCATAACGCTGCAACCCGCCGCCGGTGCCCAGGGCGAGTTTGCCGGGATGCTGATGATTCGCGCCTATCATGAATCGAGAGGTGAAAAAAGATCGAAAGTACTGATTCCGGACACGGCTCATGGAACGAATCCCGCATCAGCAGCACTCTGTGGCTACGATGTTGTGCCGATTGCCTCCGATGGACTGCTCAGCGCCAGCGCGGTTGCGGAGGCGATGTCCGATGATGTCGCCGGACTGATGATCACGAATCCTAACACCCTGGGACTCTATGAGCAGGAGATCATCGAAATCTGCCGGATAGTTCATGCTGGCGGTGGTCTGGTTTATTGTGATGGCGCCAACCTGAATGCCCTGATGGGAATCAGTCGTCCTGGAGATATTGGTATTGACGTCATGCACTTCAATCTGCACAAAACCTTTTCGACCCCCCACGGAGGTGGCGGGCCCGGTGCCGGGCCGGTTGGAGTCGTTGAGGCCTTGGAGCCATTTATGCCGATTCCAAGGGTGGTCAAGGTTGATGGCGGTTATCGTCTTGATTGTGACCGGCCGCAAAGTATCGGTCGGGTCAAGGCTTTTGCCGGTCACTTCGGCATTCTGGTCCGGGCTTATACCTATATTCTGGCGATGGGGGGGGAGGGCCTGAAACGCGCGACCGAGCTCGCCGTGTTAAATGCCAACTATGTTCGGGCCCGGCTGGAAGGGGTTTTCGATTTGCCTTATAAGCAGCGGTCCCTGCATGAGGTTGTTTTCTCTGAAAATAACCTGCCGAATGACTGCCATACACTTGACGTTGCCAAGCGTTTGATCGATTACGGTTTTCATCCGCCGACCATCTATTTCCCCCTGGTCATTAAGGGGGCTCTGATGATCGAACCGACGGAGACCGAAAGTAAGCAGGCGCTGGATGAGTTCTGTGATGCCTTGATGGCCATTGCCAAGGAGGCGCAGGACAATCCCGAGTTGTTGAAACAGGCCCCGGTAAGGGCGAAAATGCGCCGTCTCGACGAAACTGCCGCCGCCCGCAAACCGGTTCTGCGCTGGGAGGCATAAGAAAGATAAATCAAAGATCATTAGCAAGGGAGCCGCTGGTACGGCTCCCTTTTTATCTGCCATAAATATACCTGTTTGCCAGGGTGTACTGGAAATGCGCATAGATTTTCATCTGTTCGTGGGGCCAATGGCTGGTGACCGGTCCGAATGGCGCCGCCCGGTAAACTGCCTGGATGGCTTCGAAGTCAAGATCATCCGAACCGCTGCTTTCCTGCAGATCGACATCGAGTAGTTCCCCCTTGCGATCAATGGTTATCTTCAACAGCAGCACTCCCTCCTCGCCACGTTGAGCGGCTTGCACCGGGTAATTCCAGACCGCCTCTATCCTGTTGCTGAACCGTTTAAAAAACGAGATCAGGTAGTCGTGCTGCAGGTTCAGATAAATCTCATCGCCAGCAAGAATGTCTTCTCTTTTCTTGATTCTTTCACGTCTTTCCTCACGAGCGATTCGATTCAGGGTGTCAGGCGACAGTTGTGTCAGCTTTTGCAAGGGAGGGGGCGCCTCAGTCGTAGATTTTTTTTATGACACCGGTTGATCATCGGTGCTCCTGCTGGTTTCTGCTGTATCACTTGCGGCCGTCGGCTGCGATGGCGATGGTGAGGGCGAGGGAGTGGGAAGGGTGTGTTGCGGCTTTACCGGCGCCGCTGGTTTCTCGTCACGGCTGTCTTTCCCGGTTGGCGCCATCTCTCTTTCCACCGTCTGGTTTGCCTCCGCGTATCGATTGGTTTTGTTCGGTGGATCCTGGTCTGGTTGTGGGGTTTCGTCCAACTCGAACTGCCTGGGTTGCGGGTCGGGTTGCGCCGGACGTTCTTGCAGGGTGACAAACGTCGGCTCTGGTGGAACAGGGTCGGGCTTGGGAATATATTGGGGAAACTGCCAGATAATCAACAGGTGTAGCAGCAAAGACAGCAACAGGCAGACGATGAAAAGTTGCGGCCTTTTAATATTCTTCTTCGCGCGTGAATGGTGGTCTAGGTGCATATCGAGCAGTATATCGCGAGCAGCCTTGAAGGACCAGATGTCTCGCAGGTTGTTAGAGGAAAATCGATTGACCGTACTTGGACCATTGGTTATAAACGAAGCTATTCAATGTCCTGTCGGTCATTACTGCCGCTCAAGAATTTTGGTTCCCCTTTTATTACGGAGAAGAGAGACATGCATCTAGTTGATCAGATTAAAGCAAAGGCAAAGGAAAATCTTCAGACAGTTGTTCTGCCGGAAGGTTATGATGATCGGATGATCGAGGCATCGGCACGTATTGTTGCTGAGGGACTCGCGCGCGTGGTGTTGCTTGGAAACATAGATGCTTTGCAGGGGAAGGCATCCGAACTCGGCGTTTCACTTGAAGGAGTCAGCCTGGTCGATCCAAAGTCCTCCGAGCTGCTGGGCGGTTATGCCGACGAATTAGTTGAACTGAGAAGAAAAAAAGGATTGAGCCGGGAGCAGGCTCTCGATCTTCTGACCGCTGATGATAATCTCTATTTCAGCAGCATGATGGTTCGCAAAGGGGATGCCGGAGGGGCTGTTGCCGGTGCTTTTAATACGACTGGCGATGTGCTGCGCGCCGCCTTTCAAGTTGTGGGCACTGCCCCGGGAATGAAGACCGTTTCCTCGGTTTTCCTGATGGTCACCAAGAATCCCGATTTCGGTGAGAATGGCGTTCTCTGCTTTGCCGATTGCGCCGTTAACCCCAACCCGGATGCTCAGGCCCTTGCCGAGATTGCTGTCAGTACCGCGGCCAGTTGCAAGAGCTTCCTCGGTGTTGATGCACGGGTTGGTATGCTCAGCTTTTCGACCAAGGGCAGTGCTCAACATGACGATTGCGATAAGGTTCTCAAGGCGCTGGAGATTGCCAAAGAGCTCGCCCCTGACCTTGCGATTGATGGTGAGTTGCAGGCTGATGCCGCACTGTTGCCAAAGGTAGGTGAAAAGAAAGCACCCGGCTCTACAGTTGCGGGTAAAGCAAATACCCTCATTTTCCCCGATCTTGATGCCGGCAATATCGGTTATAAACTGGTTGAGCGAGTTGCGGGTGCAGAGGCTGTGGGGCCGATTATCCAGGGATTGGCGAAGCCTGTAAATGATCTTTCCCGAGGATGTTCGATCGATGATATCGTCAGCGTTTCAGCAATCACCGCAGTCCAGGCGCAGGGGTGATAATGACTATTTGAACAGAGTTTTCTAAAGGTTCCGTACGGTGAAGGGGGCAGTGATTCGTCACTGCCCCTTTTTACATTTTGAAACTGTGCATTTGACCAGTAAAATCATTGTGATTTTGTCCTGTTGAGGCATTTTCTTTTGCCAGATGCTATGTTAAGATTCTGCGCTATGCCAAGTTATTTGTGTAAAATAGGAACTGCGGACGGACGTGTTGTAGAAAAGACTTTTGACGCGGCCGGCAGGGAACAACTGAAGGAGAATCTTGAAGAGCAGGGTTTTTTTGTTTTTCAGATTCGTCTGCAGCTTTTCCAGTTCTTAAAACAGGCCGATGCGCAACGGGGCAAGTTGAGTGGCCGGAGATTCCTGGCGTTCAACCGCGAACTGTTGGTGCTGCTTAGGTCCGGTTTGCCTGTTCTACAAGTTTTCGATGCTCTGCTCAGCCAGATGGAGACAAGTGGCTTGCGCGAAGTTCTTGGGGAGATACGTGAAGAGGTCAAGGGAGGCAGCATGCTTTCCGACGCCTTTGCCAAGTATCCCCGATATTTTCCCCATCTGTATGTTGCCTCAATCAGGGCAGGTGAGAAGACCGGTGATCTGCCGGTGACTCTGACCCGCTACCTTGAATACCAACAACGGGTGGAAGAAATTCGTGCGCGGGTCCGGAGCGCCTCTTTTTATCCGGTTCTGCTGACCACTGCTGCCGTGAGCGTGCTTGTTTTTCTGATCCTCTATGTCGTGCCGAGCTTTACCCAGATATATGCAGACGCCAAGGTCGAGCTCCCTTTCATGACCCGGATGCTGATCGGGTTTTCTGACGGATTCGGCCGCATCGCGCCACTTCTGCTGGTCGCTTGCGTGATCCTTTATTTCTCGTTCAAGGGCGCGGCACGGACTTCAAAGGGGCGTTTGTTCTTTGACAAGGGTCTGCTTCGGCTGCCGTTCTTTGGCCAGTTGATGAGAGATTATGCCCTTTCCAGTTTCAGTCGCACGCTGGGAACGACTCTGGCGAGTGGAACGCCGCTCGTGCCGGCCATGACCATGTCACGGGGAACCTTGAACAATCGGGTGCTGGAAAACGAAATGGTTTCAGCCATCCATCGGGTTGAAGAAGGAACCGCTCTTTCCGATTCGCTACAACGCAGCGGGTTTTTCCCCGTTATCGCCCTGCGGATGATTGGAGTCGGTGAAACGACCGGCGCGCTGGACGAGATGCTGGGCGAGGTCGCCGCATATTATGAAAGTGAAGTTGAGCGCAGGCTGACTCTTTTAACCACCCTGATCGAACCGGTACTGATGCTCAGTATGGGGTTGATGATCGGTGCGATTGTCTTTGCCATGTATGTTCCGATTTTCCAACTGGGCACGGCAATCGGTTAAGTGCACGAAACAGACAGGATGAGTTTATTCAATGAAATTTGAACGCAAAATGCTCGGGCACTTGCTGGTCGAGATGGGCGACATTACCCCGACAGAGATTGATCTGATCGTCGAGCAGCAGCAGATCGCCGGCTTGAAGTTCGGCCAGACCGGAGTCAGGGAGGGCTTTTTTACCGAAGAGGAGCTGGCCCAGGCGCTTGCGACCCAATTTCAGTATGAATATATCGATCTCGATAAGACGGTCCTTGACCAGAGCCTGGTTGAAAGCCTTCCAGCTGGCCTGCCGCACAAGTTTAAACTTGTCCCTTTGAAGCGCGACGATCAGACCCTGATCGTCGCTGTAAGTGACCCCACGGATATCAGGTCACTCGACAACCTGGAATTGCAGCTGGGCCTGCAATTGCAACTGAAAGTCGCGTCACCTTCGAAGATAGTCAGGTTTCTCGAGCGCGGCGAAGGCTCGCAGAGGGTTCTGCGGGAGGCATCAGAAGATTTCAAGCTGCAGCTGGTCAAGGAGACCGACAAAGGGGAAGAGGTTCTTTCCATTGAGAAACTGACGGCCGATACAAGTCCGATTATCCGACTGATCGACTCGACCCTGTATGATGCCTTGAATAAAAGTGCCAGCGATATCCACATAGAAGCCACTGCAGAAGGGGTTGTCATCAAGTTCCGTGTTGATGGTGTCCTCTACCAGGCCACGGAAACAATCGATGGCCGCTTTAAGAGCCCGATCATCTCGCGTATCAAGGTCATGAGCGAGCTGGATATTTCCGAACGACGTATCCCGCAGGATGGCCGTTTCAAGGTACGTCTGGGTGGCAAGTCGATCGATTTTCGTGTTTCGATCATGCCGACTGTTTTTGGTGAAGATGCGGTTATCCGTATCCTTGATAAGGAATCGATCGCCGCGGACATGAAAGGTCTTACCCTCGAGGTCCTTGGTTTTTCGGAAAAGGAACGGGAGCGTTTTCGAACCCGCATTCGTGAGCCGTACGGCATGGTGCTGGTCACCGGGCCGACCGGTAGCGGTAAAACCACAACACTCTACGCGGCCCTGACGGAAATCAATACGGATGACGAAAAAATTGTTACCATCGAGGATCCGGTGGAATACCAGGTCAAGGGGGTTGTTCAGGTTCCGGTCAATGAGAAGAAGGGGTTGACTTTTGCCCGGGGATTACGTTCTATCCTGCGTCATGACCCTGATAAAATCATGGTCGGTGAGATTCGTGACCCGGAAACGGCACAGATCGCAGTTCAGTCCGCTTTGACGGGACACTTGGTGTTTACTACGGTTCACGCCAATAACGTTTTCGATGTGCTTGGTCGATTTATGCACATGGGGATCGATCCCTACAATTTTGTTTCCTGCCTGAACTGTGTCCTCGCTCAGCGACTGGTGCGGATCATTTGCCCCCACTGCAAAAAAGAAGTCAAATATTCACAAGAGGTTCTGGAAGACGCGGGGCTCAGCTACGAGAAATATGCTGATTTTGTTTTTTATGAGGGCGCCGGCTGTCAGGAGTGCAGCGGGCTAGGCTATCATGGTCGGGAGGCGATTGTGGAACTGCTTGAACTGACCGATGAGCTGCGGGAAAAGATTGCCGCTAAAAGCCCTGTCTCGGAATTAAAGAAAATTGCCATTGCTGGAGGGACAGTGTTTCTGCGGGAAGCAGCACTGGAAAAACTCTTTGCTGGTAAAACAACAATCCGCGAGATCAATCGCGTGACCTTTGTGGAGTGATAAACTGGTGTTCAGACGGACCTATTTAGGATTGGATATCTGTCCGGATGGTTTGAGGGCCGTCGCCGTACAACGGCGCAGCCGTCAGGCCTGCCTGGTCGGTGGCCAGACCCTGACCTTCAGTGATGGCGTACTCAAGCCTGCTGCTAGAGATTTGAACATCCTGAAACCTGAGCTCTATATCGAGAACCTGCGCGAGGTTCTGCTGCCACTGGCTAAGGCTGAGGAACGTGTCGCCGTCTCACTCCCGGATGCGTCAGGCAATACCTTTCTGCTCGATATTGACGCTGAATTGAAAAGCAGGCAGCAGAGTATCGATATCCTCAAGTGGCAAATCAAGGATTCCATGCCGGAGGGATATCGTGACTTCAGCCTTGATTATCAGGTTCTGGCACAGCGGGAGTCGGGAGAGCAGAGGGTTCTGGTGTCAACCGTCGACAATCAGGTCTTGCACCAGTACGAAGAGTTGATGGAGGCTGCCGGATTCAATGCAAATCTGATCGATTTTCACGCATTTCAGTTGTACAACTGCTATCGCTCCAAAACCGATTTGGGTGACGATTTCATCCTGGTTGCGGCCAGTGGAAAGGATCTTATTCTGCTTGGCTTTAAGGGGCGGGTGCTGGATTTTTTCCGGGTCAAAAACGTAAACTACGACCCGGAAAATGTCTTTCGAGAAATCAACCGTTCGCTGGTCGCTTATCGCAAGGACAATCCCGGGCAGAGCCGGATGAAAATCTACCTCCACGCTGACTGGCTGGAACTGGACGTCTTACAGCAGGCTGTACAGTCCGCATTCGCCCAGGATGTTCACATGTTGCCTCAACCGTTGCTGCAGCTCAAAGGTGATGTTCAGAAACTTGCGCTGACTGGGACCGAAATGGCAAGCATGGCAGCTGCACTGGGTGCGGCGGAACGACTGCTGGACAAGGCGATATAGACATGAAACTTGATCTGAATTTTGCCAGCCGCCACTATGTCAATCGCAGGCTTGTCAGTAAAGCATACTGGCTTGTGGCGATAGGTTTGCTCTGCCTGCTGATCTGGACTTTTTCCCAATGTCTGTTCGCACGGGACCAGATTCAGAAAAGCAAGGGTCAGCTGGCGGTGATTGCCCAGGAAGAGAGGGAGGTGCTCGGAACAAAATCTGTTTCTCTCGATAGCCTGAACCTTGATGAGATACGTTCGAAGTTTACCACCAACCAGATGCTGCTGGATCAGGATTCTTTTCGGTGGACGGCTTTGTTCGACCGGATGGAGATATTACTTCCTGCCGGTGTCAGTATCCGCCGTTTTCAGCCTGACTACGAGAAGCAGAGCCTGGCGATAGAGGGGGTTGCAAAAAACCTGTCTGCTTTGCAGCAACTGCTGGACAGGTTGCTCGAAGCGGACACGATAAGCAACGTGTATCTACAAAGACAGAGCGAGACAAAGGTCAGGGACACCTCTGGCAAGGAGTATCCGGCATTGAGTTTTTCCATTTCCCTGGAAGGGGTCTTCTGAGATGGCCCGTACCGGAATGTTCAATATCCTTTGGCAGCAGAACCGGGTGATGAGCCTGTTCGTTTTACTGCTTCTGTTCGCCAACCTCGGGGCTTTTCTTCTGCAGAACCAATTGTTCGAGAAGCAGCTGCAGGAAACGCGTAGCGAGGTTCGTGAGCGTCAACATGCGCTACGCAATCTCAAACAGCAGAAAGAGGCGGGTAGCATGCCTGTTTCTGCGATAACCCAGGTTGATAACCAGCTCGCTGCGTTTCAGAAGCTGATCCCGCCTGCTTCAGAACTGTCAGCTTTTATCAAAGAACTTTTTACTTATGCCGACAGTGCCAAACTGGAGATCAAACAGATCAACTATCAGCCCGCGTGGGATGAAGAGTTCGCTCTGCTCAGTTATAATCTGCAGTTTTCCGTCAATGGCGAATATCGTCAGCTGAAAAAATTTATTCACCTGCTCGAGGGAGCTGAAAGAATTCTGGTTATCAGTGATATCAGCCTTTCAGGGGGTGAGGGGCGCAAGGAAAAAAACGCTGAGGTGTCTCTTCGTATCCAGATGAAGACATTCTTTCGGGGAGAAGCAGAATGAATCGCCATGCGAAATTATTGCTGTTTTTTGCATTGGTCTTTATCTGTGCCCTGATTTATGCCTATGTCTATTATCCGCAGGAAAAGGTTTTCACCGGGGAAGTAGACACATTCATAGAACCCAGCAGTTCTGCAAAAGGGCCCCAGGCCCAGAACGCTTTGGCATCACTCAAACTTGATTTTGGTGAACAACAGCAAACAAAGTACACGAACCCCAAAAGGGATATTTTTGCTCCGCTCTATACCGTCAGGCCAGTAGCCAAACCTAAACCGGTGCCCAAGCCTAAACCGGTGCCCAAGCCCAAACCGGTGGAAAAACCCAAAGTCGTCATCGGTCCGAGCACTCCGGCAGTCGCACCGCTTGCTCGCTTCGATCTGCTCGGCTATCTGGACAAGGGGGGTGAGCGAACCGTTTTTCTTGGTCAGGGCAAGGAGATTTACCTGGTGAAAAAAGGGGATTCGTTCGCACGGGAATACCGTGTCGCGGATGTGACTTCGGAGTACATGATGATAGATCGGATCAATGATAATCGAGGGATCAGAATAGAATTCAAGCAACCGGTGCAATAGAACCGGTCGCGGACATCGTCAGGTGTACCGATAAACGGGAGAAAGTTGAACATGGAATTAAAGACTGAAACATTGCGAAGCAGGTTGGTACTGTCAACGTTGTTTCTGCTGTTGCTTATTGCCGGCTGCGCAGGAACCGGACCAGCTGCATTCAATGATGGTCTCAAGTATTTCGAGGCCGGCGATTATGATAATGCGGTCGCAGCTTATACGCAGGCGGTGGAAATTTCTCCAGGCAATCCGGAATACCGGATGCGCCTTAATTTTGCCCGTGCCCGGGCCGCTGTTGTCCATAAGGAGCGGGCGGATGAACTGTTTGCGGCCGGCAACTATCAGAACGCGCTCAATGAATATCAGATCGCGTCCCGCTTTGATGCTACGATCGAAACAACCCATGAGAATATCCGTAAAACCCAGAATCATCTGGATGCGCAAAAGCTGGTTGCCGAGGGACGTGATTTTCTGAAAAAACGTCGCAGCAAGCAGGCAAAAAAAGCTGCTGAACTGGCCCTGCAGCTTGTCCCGTCATTTTCGCCGGCGGTTGCTCTGATCGACGATGTGAATGCCAGCTTTCCCACGATTATTGATGGTGTTGTGCTTGAGGTCGTTTCCAGCGAACCGATCACCCTGAACCTGAACAAGGTCAAAATGCCAGATGTTTTCAAGATTCTGACGGATCTGTCCGGCATTAACTTTATTCTGGATGATGATATCCGTTCAAAAACGGCAACACTCTACCTGGAGAAGGCGACTTTTGCTCAGGCCCTGGAATTACTGTTGAGCATGAACAAGCTGGACAAGAAGATTCTCAATCCGAAAACCATCATTCTCTTTCCTAAAAATAAGGATAAGCAGAAGCAGTTTGAAGACCAGGTGATTCAGACCTTTTACCTGTCTAATATCGATGCAAAAAAAGCTGTGAATATGCTGCGGACCATCCTGCAGTTGCGTAAAGTCTATGTTCACGAGGAACTGAACGCAGTTGTCATCCGGGATAACCCTTCAGTGATTCGGCTCGCGGAAAAGATTATAGAAGCGAATGACCGCTCATCGGCTGAGGTTGTTTTTGACCTGGAACTCATCGAAATCAGCCACTCCGATGATTTGAGAATCGGGCCGAAAATTGATCCCTACGGATTCTCGGTGGGGCTTCAGACTGCCGATGCGACCGGGAATGTGATTGAAAACATTGTCGTCGACAGCCTGGACAACCTGGATGTCCTGTACAGCCTGCCGACAGCAACTTTTGACATGTTCAAAAATAATGGGGACGGTGAAGTCCTCGCCAGCCCTAAAATCCGGGTGAAAAACAAGGAGAAGGCCAAGGTCCATATCGGCAGTCGTGAGCCGGTGGTTACCGTCACCATCAATGGTGACCAGACCTCGGAGAATGTTCAGTATATCGATGTCGGCGTCAAGCTGGATGTGGAACCGGTCATCCAGCTTGATGATACCGTAGTGACCAAGCTGGGACTTGAGGTCAGTAACGTCGCAGGGCGGAGTACGACAACCAACGGAACCGCAGTCCTGACTATTTCGACCACTACGGCAAATACCTCTTTGACCTTGAAGGATGGCGAGCAGACCGTCCTGGGGGGGTTGATCCGAACATCGGAAACCAAGGCCACATCATCGATTCCGATCCTTGGCGATATTCCTCTGCTCGGCAAACTGTTTACCAGCTATACCAATGAGAAGGCCAAGCGGGAGATTCTGCTGTCGATCACCCCGCACATCGTCAAATCGCTGGATCTGCCCCAGCGCGACATTACCAGCCTCTGGTCGGGTGGCGAAGATGATTTCAAAAATGGACGTAATTTCGGTTCTTTTGCTGATGATTACCAGGCCGGACAGGAAAGTCAGCCACCGAGCTCGGTGCCATCCACAACTCCTCGCAGGGTGATAGATCTTTCTGTTCCTGACATGGATGAGGAGGAGGGTGTTCAACCTGCGGCAAACAAGCCGAAGACTGAGGCCACGAAACAGCCCGCAGTCAAGCCTGCGGCCAAGGTTGAAGGGGCTGTCAAGGTCGTTCAGTTGCCAAGCCAAGCGAATCCCGGTATGGCGAAAGCCGCTCAGGTTTTCATTCTCGGCAATAAGCTTATAAATACAGGATCAACATTTGAGCTTTTTGTTATCGCTGAAGAGATAACTGATCTGTTCAGTGCGCCGATGACGGTTCGTTATGACGACCAGCTGCTTGAATTTGTCAGCGCTTCTGAGGGGAGCCTGATGAAAAAGGAAGGGAAAACAGTTTTTACTTCTTCTGAAGTCCCTGGTCAGGGTGAGGTCATCGTCGGACTCAAGTTTGCTGAGGACGGACGGGGAGTTTCGGGTGGGGGCGCACTGTTCAAACTTGATTTTAAGGCCAAGGGGCCAGGTGTCGCCGAGATCAAGGCAGAAAAAATCAATCTCAGGACTTCAACTGGAGCGCAGATCCCTGCGGCCGATAATATTTTTACGGTTGAGATCGTTCAGTAGACTGCATGCGACTAAGCCGACTTAAATATAATGACAACACAGGGTTGACCCTGCTGGAACTGGTGATTGCGTTGTCGATCATGGCGGTGCTCGCCGCGGCGGTCATTCCGATGGCTGAAGTGACGGTGCAGCGAACCAAGGAGCTTGAACTCAAGCGCTCCTTGCGCGAGATACGCAGTGCGCTCGATGCCTACAAGAAAGACTTTGACGAGGCCGTTGCGAAAAAGAAAATAATTGTTTCAATCGATGCGACAGGGTATCCGGAGGAGATGGAGGCCCTGTTGGAGGGCCAGGATTGGGGAGGTCTGTATGGCTATCCCAAAAAATACCTAAGGCGTATTCCCCGGGATCCTTTTGATGAATACGAACTTGGCTGGGGATTCAGGTCTTACCGTGATGATTATGACTCTACTGTGTGGGGTGGGGAGGACATCTATGATGTCTACAGTCAGAGTGACAAGTACGGCCTTGACGGCACACCTTACAATAGCTGGTGATTAGATGAGAATAAATATATTCAGGCGGCTGAAAAAGCGCTGTGGCTTTACCCTGGTGGAACTTTTGACAGTGATGATGATCATCGGTGCGTTGGCGACTATTGCCGTTCCGAGCTACAAGCGATACCAGATTAAAGCGCGCGAGTCTGTTCTGGCCGAGGATCTTTACCAGATGCGCCGTGCCATTGATGCCTATTATGCGGATTATGCAACATATCCCGATTCGCTGGAGGCCCTGGTCAACGGACGTTATTTACGATCCATCCCGAGGGATCCCTTCACTCGCCTGACGAATACCTGGAAATGTGTCCCCCCTCAGTATAATCAGCAAGGAAACCTGGTGTCCGGGAATTGCTTTGATGTCATCAGTGGCAGTAAGCAGATCGGTCTGAATGGTCTACCCTATTTTCAGTGGTAGTCCAATGATTCAACTCTACAATGTCAGTAAATCCTATCAGAAAGAGAACTCCGCGCTCAAAGACATTTCTGTCCAGATCGGTAAAGGTGAATTCGTTTATGTGACCGGTGCCTCCGGTGCCGGAAAGACCACTTTTCTGCGCCTGTTATATTCCGCTGAAAGGGCAACCCGCGGACAGATTTTAATCGATGGTCAGAATATAAGCCGGATCAGTCGGCTTAAAATTCCTTACCTGCGGCGTAAAATTGGGGTTGTCTTTCAGGATTACAAGCTTTTGAACAGTCGGACGGTTTATGAAAACGTTGCTTTTGCGCTGGAAGCACAGGGAAAGAAACGTTACGAAGTCAGTAAAAAGGTCTACAAGGCCCTTAAGGAAGTGGGGTTGGAGCATCGTCTGCAACGGACTCCGCTGGAACTGTCCGGTGGAGAACAGCAGCGGATTGCCATCGCCAGAGCGTTGGTCGTCGATCCGTTGATCCTGCTGGCGGATGAGCCGAGTGGAAACCTGGACCAGGAAGTCGCGCTGGAAATCATGGAACTGTTCAGACAGGCCAATGCCCGTGGCACGACAGTTCTACTGGCAACGCATGACCACAGCCTTTACCACAGATTCCCCCGCAGGGTCCTGACCCTGGAGCAGGGGCGTCTGGTGAAGGACCATCAGCCTGAAACGTTATAACCATTGATTCTATTTTTTACTGCAACTGCCCGGCAGTCGGAGGAATAGGACGTGTTGGATAAATTCAGCTATTTTATCCGTCGCGCATTGCATAATATGCGTCAATGGCCATTTCTCTGCACGGCTTCTGTTCTGACGATGGCCGTCGCTCTGGCGAGTGTCGCGACATTTTTTCTTGTTGTGATGAATATCCAGTTAATGGCCACCAAGTGGAGTGAAGACCTGCAGGTCGTCGCCTATCTGGACCGGCAGCCTGGCACTGGACAGTTAGGCCCGCTGCTGGATGCCGTCAAGCAGTTTCCCGAGGTGACGGCGGTTAAATTTGTGACTAAGCAAGAGGCGATGCAGCGTTTCCGTTCCCGTCTTGGGACAGAATCGAACCTGCTGGACGGAGTGAGAGAGGACATTCTCCCCGCATCGTTGGAATTGTCATTGCGTCCTGAATATCGCAATCGCAGCGGTATCGAGCAGGTTGTCAAGCGTCTCGAAACACATGTTGACAGCAACGATATTCATTATGGTCAGGACTGGCTGGAGCGATTTGAAACTTTTGTTGCGGTGCTTAAAATAGTCAGTCAGGCGTTGGGTGGATTTCTGCTTCTCGCAGCGCTCTTCATCGTCTCCAACACGATCAAGTTGACGCTGTTCGCCCGACGTGATGAGCTGGAAATCATGACACTGGTCGGTGCGACCTTGAGGTTTATCAAGGTCCCCTTTTTACTCGAAGGCGCTCTTCAGGGGCTGCTCGGAGGAGTTCTGGCTCTGGCCCTTTTGTCCGCTATCTTCAACCTGTTTCTGTCCCCGGTCATTCAGTCTTTCTGGCTTACTCCCGCCGGTATTGAGCTGATTTTTCTTAATTTCAACCAGCAACTTCTGCTGGTGACCGCAGGTGTCATGCTCGGAATTTTTGGAAGTTTGAGTTCCCTGCGCAAGCTTGTACAGATTTGATGAACAAACCAATCTGCTATCCACTTGTTTTGATCCTTCTGCTTTGTTTTGCCGGGTCGCCGGCTGTTGCTGTCGACGCTCCTGACCAGCTTGAGGAGATCAGAAAACGTATCGAGCAGACGTCTGACAGTCTCGCTCAACAAAAAACTGCCGAGAAAACCCTGCTCAAGGATCTGTCTATAGTCGCGACCAGAATCCAGCAGATTGACCGGCGGATAGACGAGCTGAAAAAAAGGAAGAAGCTTCTCTCTCAACAGGTTGCGGCTGCCCGGTCCAAACAGGAAGAGACCCGTCAGCAGCTAAAAACAATGGAAAAGCAGGTCAACAAGCGTCTCGTCGCTCTCTATAAGGAAGGCGAGCTGGGGCCGCTCAAACTCTTTTTCTCCGCGGTTTCACCTACCGAACTGGCCCAGCAATTTCAGTACCTCAGTCGGGTTCTGGAGAGTGATCGTGAACTTCTGGCTCAATTTGGTACAATCTTGACCAGTCAACAGGAGGCGCAGCGACAATATCTTGAACTGCAGAAAAAGCAGGAACAGCTGTTATCTAATGAGCAGCAGAGCCGTGCTGAAATCTCCCGGGGGCGTACTCTGCACAAACAGATCTTAAGCAAAATCAAGAAGGACAAGAAGAAGCTGGCGCGGGAACTGGAAGATCTTGTGGCCCGGGAAAAACGCTTGCAGGCACTCGTAAGGCAGCTGCAGGAGGATCGTGAGCCACCACCAACATCAACGGAAAAAGCTTTTGCCCAGCTCAAGGGGTCGCTTCCCTGGCCGATCAACGGGTCGGTCTCTATCGGGTTCGGTACCCAAAAGAATGCTGAGCTTGGGGCGGTTCTGGAAAGTAACGGAATCGAGATTGCCTACAGCAGCCCCCAGTCCGTCAAGGCGGTGGCCGCAGGCCGCATAGTTTTTGCCAGCTGGTTCAAAGGATATGGTAATCTGATGATTGTTGCCCACGATGCCGGTTATCATACCCTCTATGCCCAGCTCGAAAGCATGTCAGCAGGCATGGGTGACAGGGTCCGGCAGGGAACGACCATCGCACAGACCGGACCTGTCGGTAGCCAGGGCCTCTATTTCGAAATCCGTCACAACGGAGCGCCGATCAACCCGGCGCACTGGTTGAGTAAAAAAAGAAATCGTTAACCAGGCGCGCTGCAATTTATCCAAACCCGGTTGGGGGAGATCCAACGCCATGTCGCAACTTAGAAAATCGTTTTTTTTACTTCTGCTTTTTGTCAGCCTTATGCTGTTCCGGGGCTTACCGCAACCGGTCGAGGCCGGCGATGAATCATATCGCAACCTTGAGCTGTTCACTGATGTCCTGGCGATTATTCAGAAAAGTTATGTCGAAGATGTTGATCTTAATGAACTGATTTATGGCGGAATTCGCGGAATGCTGGCAACGCTAGATCCACACAGCAGTTTCCTCTCTCCTGACATGTATCAGGAGATGAAAGTTGATACCCATGGCGAATTCGGCGGACTGGGGATTGAAATCGTCATCCGTGACAACAAGCTGACCGTTGTCGCGCCTATTGAAGGGACACCGGCCTTTGCTGCTGGAATAGAAGCCGGCGATGTCATCATCAGCATTGATGATCAGCCAGTCAAGGACCTGGAACTCATGCAGGCGGTCAAGCAGCTGCGTGGTCCAAAGGGGTCGCCAGTAACCCTGACCATCCTCCGGCGTGGCGAGGATGACCCCCGCCAGTATACGATTGTCCGCGACATTATCCAGATTCACAGTGTCAAAGGACGGATACTGCAGGAGGGGTACGGCTACATCAGGATTGCCCAGTTCCAGGAGAAGACCGGAGCTGACCTTAGAACAGAAGTGGCCAAACTGAAAGAGGGGCAGGCCCAAGCCTTTAACGGCTTGATTCTTGACTTGCGTAACAATCCCGGCGGGTTGTTGGACCAGGCGGTTGCCGTAGCGGACCTGTTCTTGGACGAAGGCTTGATTGTTTACACCGAAGGACGAGAGCCTGGCAGCCAGATGAGCTTCAAGGCGTCGGCAGAGGGGACTGAACCGGATTACCCCATGGTTGTTCTGATCAATGGCGGCAGTGCCAGCGCCTCTGAAATCGTGGCCGGGGCTCTGAGTGACCATGGCCGTGCAGTGATCATGGGCGAGCGGAGTTTCGGCAAAGGATCCGTTCAGACTATCATCCCGCTGAGTGACAATTCCGGATTACGTCTGACCACCGCCCGATATTTTACTCCAAGCGGGGTGTCTATCCAGGCCAGGGGGATTGTTCCGGATATTCTGGTGGCCGGGGCTGAACTCAAGAATAAGGAAAATATGACCCATTTTCGCGAACGTGATCTGGATAATCATATCGAAACACCGGCCGAACCATCGGCCGTTGAGAACGGACAGGATAGCCCTGAACTGTCGGATGAGGATCGGTCCGACTTCCAGCTGATGCGAGCATTTGACCTGTTGAAGGGTCTTGAAATCATGAAAGGCAAGAAGCTGAACGCGGCATAACAGTTCCGGTGTCTCCAGTCTGGCCGCTTACGTCGATACGGCCTGTTCGCACCCTTCTGTAAGCCGTTTCAGCTCGGTTATAAATCTGTATGGCAGCTGCAAAAAAGAAAAACTACGCGCGGAAAAAAAGAGGAAAAAGGAAATCCAATAAAGGGACCCATTCTCTTCGATTGACCCTTTCAACGCTCTTTCTCATCGTGTTTGTCGGGTCGTGCCTTTACGGTCTGATACACCTCAAGCAGACTTATCCGAACAAGATAACGTCTTCCTATGTACCGACCCCTATGGAAGAACCGCAGGTTGTTGAGTCATATCAGACGGCCTATGAGGATGTTTACGCGCTGTTGCAAGAAGAACTGCTGACCGGACCGGAGTCTCAGGGGTGGAAAAGGTTACCTGGTGATGATGTGCTGCGTTTGAAAATGCATGGAAATTATCCGCAGCAGCTGCGTTTGATGGAATTGGTAACCAGAATCGCACTCACCGATAGTCCCGCCCATCTCGACCTGGCTCCCCGTAAAGGATATGTGCGTCTCTTCTGGAGCGGTCGTCTGCGGGTTGAACTGCAATACGATGTTTCTCCTGAAATCAGTCGTAAAAAACCCCTGATCGCCATCATCATGGATGACATGGGCCGCTCTCTTAACGAGATCGAGCGCCTGCTCGCGCTGAAAGTGCCCGTCACTCCTTCGATTCTGCCTCATAGTGAGAACGCCAGGAGATCGACATCCATGCTGGATCAGGCCGGTCGAGAATTCCTGATTCATATTCCCATGCAGCCCAAGAGCTACCCGGCGATCAGTCCCGGGCCAAATGCGCTGCTGCTCGACCTGGGTGATGCCGAACTGCAAATGAGGGTCAAGTCTTATCTGCAGCAGGTTCCGGGAGCCGCTGGCGGAAACAATCATATGGGGTCTATGTTTACCCAGGAACGTGACAAGATGAGGATTGTCCTGAAGGAACTACGTAACAACAATCTGTTCTTTATTGACAGCAGGACAATCGCAGGCTCAGTCGCCTTTGATGAAGCCCGGCGGTTGGGAATGAGGACCGGGACACGGCATATCTTTCTGGATAATGAGGAGGATGTGACCTACATCCGCAAGCAGTTGCGGGCCATGGTGAAGATTGCTGAAGAGAAAGGTGAAGCAATCGCCATCTGTCATCCTTACCGACAAACCTTTGATGCTCTGCTCCAGGAGCAGGACTGGTTACGTCAGCAGCGGGTAGATTTTGTCGTTGCTTCCCGTCTTGCCCTGAAACGCTAGCTGTCAACAGCCAGCGCCTGGGGTTCACTCCGTTCTACCAGGATTCTGCTCAGTATCGTCTGCCAGCGGGCATACGCTGTCCCCTCCAGAATGGCCATTGGGTCATCCCCGGTCCGGCGCAGGAGCAGGGTCCTGGACCCGTTTTCGAGCTCTGCTTCGAAGAGTCGATCAAAAAAATCCTGCAGTGGATGCTTCGATCTGCGTAACAACCCATAGCCGCCGCCATTTAATTCAAGGTCTTTGCGGGAGAGTTCCGCCCCCGTCTCATCCAGTCTCAGGAAGTCGACCCGTGACGATCCCGCATCCGCGGTTGCAACCTGTTCGAGGATAAAGAAGGAGCGGCTGGCGGATTCCCTGAAAAGATCACGCATCGACTCCTGGGCCGCAAGGCTTTTATGCTGGCCGTAAAAACTTTCAAAAATGAGTTCGATCAGACAGTCATCTTCGATAAAACCGGCCCGCCCGCCATCGGTACTTTCCAGGTAAAAAGAACCGGACCAGGGGCCGGTACCCGGAACAGGTTTGACGCAACAGAGGCAGTGCTGGCTAAGTCGTTGCTTGCGATGGTTCAGCTCCTGGCGCTCCCTGAAGACATGCTCTGAATGTTCACTGGCGATTTTGCCAATCCGGCTTGGCCCACTTTCCAGGTAGTCAAGGTAAACCTGCCTGGCGAGGTGCATGAACTGGAGATGAACGTCCGTGGCCTTGCCGTGAGTCATGATCGGATAGACGCGGCCTTCCGGGTTCGTGTTGAGTGATTCGACTTTGGGGCTTTTGGCGATGTAACCTTCCATGCAGCGGAAACCACGGTTGATGGCATAGGCCTTCAGCAGTTGGTAAGGGTCACGGAAAGGTCCTTTGTAACGGATCCGGGTGTCGATCAGGCAGGGGAGCAATCGGAGGGTATGGCGTGGTAGACTCTGTTCAGTGAAAAACCGACTGAGATTTTTGCAGTTCTGCAGCGAAGGGGCATCCTTGACCGGAACAATCACCCGGTCTGCAGCAAAAAGGGCATTTCGAGTGTAGGCATTAAGGACCGGGCTGGTATCGATAATCACCAGCCCCTGCAGGTTTGATCGTCCAAGCTGTTCCGCCAGTTGGTTGTTGCCGGATAAGGTCGAACGGAGCGAGTGTAGATCCGCATATGAAGGGATAATCTGAACGTCATGTTCTCCTCTGCAGACCAGCTCGGCCGCATCGACTCCTGAAAAAAGCTCCCCCACATGATGCCGGGTATTCTGATGGGCGGAGAGAAACATCCGGTCGACGGTAAAGTGGTTGTCGAAACTGAACAGCGTAACCGGCAGATCTCCGGCAAGATTTTTCAGGTAAATTGCCAGATTTGTGGCTAGGGTGGTTTTGCCGACACCACCTTTTTCGCTGGAGATCGTGATGATATAGGGTCTTGCCATGGAGGCTCCATATCTGCTGCTGGTCAGTTAAGGTCTTCGCTACGTGTGTCCCGTGCTGTTATAAGAAATTGTCCTGCCCCTGTCAATCTGGACTGCAACTCGCTATAATGTCAAGTTCATGTGGATTTATCCCGGTAAGGAGTTTAAGGTTGCCGCCTGAAGTCGTATCTGTTTCCCAGCTTGTGGGTTTCATTCAGGAGCTGGTCGAGGAAAATTTTGTCGATGTTCTGGTTCAGGGAGAGCTGGCAAACTACTCCAGACCGGCTTCCGGGCATTGTTATTTTACCCTGAAGGACAGTCGCAGCCAGTTGCGCTGTGTTCAGTTCCGCAGTTCTGCGAGGCTGCTCCGTTTTCGCCCCGATGATGGTATGGAAGTTATCTGCCGGGGGCGTCTGTCTGTCTACAGCCAGCGGGGGGATCTGCAGCTGATAGTCGACACCCTCGAACCGGTCGGCCTGGGGGGGCTGCAACTGGCTTTTCAGCAGTTGAAGGATCGCTTGCTGGCAGAGGGGCTGTTTGCTGCAGAGAGAAAGCGCCCGCTGCCGGCGTTTCCAATGACCGTGGGCGTGGTGACATCTGCGACGGGTGCGGCGCTGCAGGACATCCTTCAGGTCCTGCGTCGTCGCTCAACCGGGCTGCGGGTGCTGGTGAGGCCGGTACCTGTTCAGGGTGATGCCGCGGCCGCTGCAATTGCCCAGGCGATAGCAGAATTGAACGAAGAGGGGAGTGCACAGGTGATGATCGTCGGCCGTGGCGGCGGCAGCCTGGAGGATCTCTGTGCGTTTAACGAGGAAGTTGTCGCCCGGGCAATCCATGCCTCCGCGATTCCTGTTGTGTCAGCAGTCGGGCATGAAGTCGATATCACCATCGCTGATCTGGTGGCGGACTTAAGGGCGCCGACGCCAAGTGTAGCGGCTGAACTGGTTACAAAAAACCGCCTTGAACTGGAACAGCATCTGGATCATTTGGGCCGTCGCCTGCTTAACCGGATGCGTTCTCACCTGCAGCTAGAGAAGGCCCGGTTAAGCACCCTTGAGGCACGGCTCCAGTCCCCTGGAGAGACACTTCTTTTGCAGGGACAGAGACTGTCGTCCCTGCGGCAGAGATTGAGAGTCGCCATGGAACGGCAACTCGATTTGCACCGGGGAGGACTCGCCGCCCTTGCGGGAAAGCTTGATGCGCTCTCACCTTTAAAAGTGTTGGAGCGTGGTTATGCTATTGTCCAGCTGGAGAGCAGCGGAGCGCTGTTACAGTCTCCGGA